>NZ_JBBNGA010000010.1:0-100402 GCF_040095305.1 Collinsella sp. CLA-AA-H167 | reverse complement strand
CACTGAATGTGTCCATCCTCGCAGTATCCGGTTCTCAAGGTGCACGCTGTGCGGCTGATCCGGTCCGACCGGGCCGCGCGGCAAGGAGATATATTGCCAGACCGGAGGGGCGCCGGGGGCGGGAATCTGGGCGTACACATTTCCTACACATATTAAAACCCTGCTTACGTTTGCCAGCCGTTCTCTACCGCTCACCGAGGGCCTCTTTATAGTGAAGCGTCATATGGCTAAAGCTGATAGGCTCCCTTAGCCAAGGCACAGCCGGCATCGAGCAACTCATCGCGCTCCTCCACCGAGAACCCCTCGGCGTATACGCGAACCACCGGTTCGGTCCCGCTGGGGCGGATCAGCAGCCAGGTGTCATCCTCGAATGCCAAACGTAAACCATCCATATGGCTTACAGCCTGCGGCGCCTTGCCGCAAATCGATTTAGGATTCATGCCAGGAAGCAGCGTTCGCAGCGATTCGGCGTCTTCGGCCTCAAGGCGCAAATCGCGACGCCCATAGCTCGTCTTACCAAAACTGGCCTCGAGCTGATCGACCAAAACGCCCAAAGGCGCGCCCGTCTTTGCCATAAGCTCACACAGAATCAGACAAGCAAGGATTCCATCACGCTCAGGCATATGCGCGGCGATGCCGATACCGCCGGCCTCCTCGCCTCCCATGAGGACGCCGCCCTTCTTCATCTCTGCAGCTATATATTTGAAACCGACCGGCTTAACGGTCACACGACAGCCAAGCGCCTCGGCAATGCGACGCACTAGCGTCGAGCACGAGAGATTGACGACGACACGCCCCTCCAAATTGCGGAATTGAACGAGGTCGCCCAAAACAAGCGCCATGATTTGATGCGGATGAATATATCTACCGCGTTCGTCGACCGCACCGATACGGTCGGCATCGCCGTCGGTCACCAGGCCTGCGCACGCCCCGTCCTCGACAACCGCACGCTCGCAAGCGTCCACCCACGGCTCAACAGGGTCGGGGCAAATGTCCTCTTGATCGGACGACTGTCCGGCATGAATCTCGTGCACCTCGACGCCTAGCTCCCGCAGCAGGTCGGCAAGATATCCCTGGGCCGCGCCGCCCATGGGGTCAACTACCACACGCAGGTGAGCGGCTCGAATGGCCTCGGCATCGACAAACGATGCCACCGCCTGCATATAGTCAGGAATAATATCCGCGGTGCGATAGCGTTCCTCGATCCCCATCGACTCGGGGGCCATAGTCTCTTCGAGCTCTTCGATGACATCCTGATTGGCCGTCGAGCCATCTCCCATGCGCAGCTTAAGGCACAGATACCCCTGCGGATGATGGGATCCCGTCACCATGAGCGCACCGCAGGCCTCGCCGTCATACGCCGCCGCCCACGTAAGGGCGGGGGTCGGAACAGGCCGAGATGCGAGCACTGCGTCCAATCCGTGAGCGGCAAGCACGCCTGCCGCAAGCTCAGCAAACTCGCGCGCCTGCGGCCGGGTGTCGAACCCTATATATACTGTTTTGCCGGGATTGATCTTTTGCCACAACTCGCCGACGGCATCGGCAATGCGGGCAACGTTGTCGACGGTAAAGTCGTCGTCGACGCGGGCGCGCCAACCGTCAGTTCCAAAATGAATTATCGCGCACACGCGCAGACACCTCACAGTGTTTGGATCATGGTACGCATGGGGTATACCCGCAACGCTCGCCCAGCAACCTGCCAAAACCGGCATTCACCATTTGGGCAAATGCTACCGCCGATGTGCAAGCAATAAAAAAACCGCCCCGTATGGAGCGGTTTCGACCTTTATATATCGAGCGCCTCGGCCATCGCTGCCGTAGTGATTGCCGTGGTTCCACAGCAGCTGCCCACCATTGCGGCACCGGCATGTCTCCATTCGATGCATGCGCGCGCGAAAGCTTCGGGGTTCTCGTGCCATACGGGGCCATCCTGAGTCTGGACCGGATCGCCCACGTTGGGACGCACCGTGACGGGAGTAGTCGCCGATGCAACCATCCTGGGCACCGCCGCGTTCGCGGCCGCAAGCGAACAGCAATTAACACCAACCGAGTTTGCGCCGTGTTTTTCGGCGTACAAAACGGCTGCCTCGATGTTGAGGCCATCGCCCAACAGGTCGCCTTTATCGTCAACGACAAAACTCACCAGGACAGGCATGCCGTCGGCGGCATCTCGGGCGCCGGCAAGCATGGGTTGCAAATTACGGATAGACGTCACCGTCTCGATCAGCAGACCGTCAACACCAGCATTGAGCAAGGCGTGCGCCTGTTCGCGCGCAATGCCTCGGATTTCACGATACTCGACAGAGTCTTCGGTAAACCACTCAATACCGATCGGGCCCATCGAGCCCAGTAGCAGCTGAGGGTGCGCCTGGCGGGCATCGTCGACGGCCCCGCGATTGACCTCCGCCACGGACGGCGCAATCTGATCGTGCTTGAGGGCATAGCTTGATGCCTGAAAGGTGTTGGTAATGAGCACCTGCGCGCCGGCGGCGACATACAAGCGATGAATACGAGAAACGGTCTGCGGCTCTGCCAGATTCCAAAACGCCGGTGGAATGTCGGCGGCATCGTACTCACTCAACAGAACACTGCCCATGGGGCCCTGCGCCAACAAGGTCTCGCTCGACAAGCGGCGCGTAAGTTCCTCGGCACCAAAGCGGTTGTAATAACTCGTATCCATATATATCCCGCTATTCCTCGACGCTGATTCCCTGCTTTTCGAGATAGGCGAGCCAGCGGTTCATCGTGTCCTCGGAAAGCGCATGCTCCATCATGCAGGCCTCGGAATCGGCTCGCTCAAATTCGACACCGAGCTCCTGAACCAAAAACGTGCGGATAAGGCGATGACGGTACCAGATAGCCGTACCAACCTCGCGGCCGCGATCGGTCAGGACTACCTTGCCGTAGTGCGATTGCTCGACAAGTTCGGATGCTTTGAGCGCCGAAACCGCTTTATTGACCGATGCCTTGGAGACGCCAAGGCGCTGCGCGATGTCGACCGATCGCACGCCGTTGGTTTCCCCCTCTTCGCTTTCAATGCGAACCATGCACTCCAAGTAGTCTTCGTTCGCCGCCGTCAGATGTAGTTCGCGCGAGCTATTTGTCGTATCCATGATCTTCCGTCCCTTCTGCATTCATTGGCTGATTCTACCCCATCCAAGCGTCGCGGTATGCCGTGGCATACCGTGCTAGAGTTCTTGTTGCACACGACGACCAAGATTGGAGCGGTCTTTATGGAAAACACCACCACGAACCCCGATGTCCTCGAGCGCTTTTTGCGCTACGTCCAGATCAACACGCAGTCCGAGGATGCAAACTGCGACCAGGTACCCTCGAGCGCCGTTCAGTTTGACCTTGCCAACGTGCTAGCTGAAGAGCTGCGCGAGCTTGGTGCGAAAGATGCCCACGTGACCGAGCACGCCTATGTCTGCGCGCATATCCCCGCAAGTGTGGGCGCTGAGGACAAGCCCGCCCTGGGCCTGATCGCCCATCTCGACACCACCGAAGTTGCACCGGGCGCCGGCGTGAAGCCGCACATCGTGCACTACGAAGGCGGCGACCTGGTCTGCGGCACGGTTGACGGTAAGCCCGTTGCCATGAGTACCGCCAAGCTTCCCGCCCTGAACGACCTCGCGGGTGAGGACCTGGTCTGCAGCGATGGCACCACGCTGCTGGGCGCGGACGACAAGGCAGGCGTCGCCGAGATCATGTCGCTTGTCGCGCGTATCGCTCAGGACCCTTCTCTGTCCCATCCCGCACTCGGCATTTGCTTCTGCCCTGACGAGGAGATCGGCCACGGAGCCGAGCTGTTGGATATCGATACCTTTGGCTGCAAGTACGCCTACACGGTCGACGGTGGCCCCATCGGCGAGCTGGAGTGGGAGTGCTTTAATGCCGCTGAGGCGACCGTCTGCTTTGAGGGCCAGTCCATCCACCCGGGCGACGCCAAAGGCCGTATGGTCAACGCAGGCAATCTGTTCTGCGACTTCAACGCGTTGCTCCCCTACGTGCAGCGCCCGGAGTATACGGAAGGCTACGAGGGCTTTTATCACCTTGAGGGTGTATCTGCAACCGTCGATCACGCCACAGCGCGCTATATCGTCCGCGACCATGACGCCGCCAAGTTCCAGCAGAAACTCGACCTTATTGATGCCGCTGCCTCGATGCTCAACCAGCGTCTGGGTGAGAGGCGCGTGACGGTCGAGATTAAGCAGCAGTATCGAAATATGGCCGAGATCGTTCGTGACTATCCCGAGCTTATTGATGTTGCCAAGGAAGCCTACCTTGCCTGCAGCGTTGAGCCCCAAGTGCTGCCGATTCGCGGCGGCACCGATGGCGCGCAGCTGTCGTTCCGCGGTCTGCCCTGCCCCAACCTTTCCACCGGCGGCTATTGCTACCACGGCGTCAACGAGTTCGTCCCGGTCAGTTCGCTCGTCAAGATGACCGACGTCCTGCAGGAGCTCGTCGCCCGTTTCGCATAAGCCTGGCTGCATAAGCCCAAAAGACGAATCGCCCCGTCCTCAACCAAGAACGGGGCGTTTTTTTGCTGCAATGAGAACAGGTTGACGCACGCCAGCCTCTTAACGCAAGGAGTGTCCCAAACTGCCGGCACAAAAGGAACGTCCCCAAGTGCCGCAAAATGACGACATCCACTCTCGCTTTGTGGGTAGTCATTGGGGAGGTTCTTGTTTGACTAGTCGTTTAAAAACGTCCCCAATGACTACCCAACGACTAGTCCGGACCAAGGCAACGCCGATGTTTTGGCAACGACAGCGAAAACCCGCCAGAGCGAGCAAGGTGCCTTGAAACGAGGCGGCATTGATCTTTTGATCATGCCGCCGAAGTTGAAAGGCAGATTGCCGCTCTGGCGGGTTTGCAGCGTCAACTGGTTACGCGGGCTGGTAAGCCCGCGTAACCCTAATAATTGGCTTCGTAGCCATTGCCGTCACCGGTGGGCTCTTCGTAGTAGTCCGAATCGCTCGAATCGCTTGAGTCATCAGAATCGTCAGAGCTGACCGATGAGGTTGCGGTACCGTTTGCGTAGTCGTCAGACGTGTTGTTGCTGAGGTCACCGATCGTAGAGCTGGAACCGTCGGAAAGACCCATGGTGTTGGGACCCTTGGGATCCTTGCCGGCATCGACGCGCTCCATCATTTCCTTGAGCTCGTCCTCGTAGACAAAGACGTAGCTCACACCATCGATCATGGTGCTGTCGTCGGCGTACGAGGGCAGGTTGGCCGAGTAGATACCGTCGACATCCATACCGCGCATGGCATTGACCGTAGCCACGATATCCTGAACGCTCATATCGGTTACGAGCATATCGGACAGCGAATTAACCAGGCCAAAGATCTTCGTGGCATCGAAGTTATTGAGAATCTGGTTGGCAAGGGCGCCAAGCACCTGACGCTGGTGGCGCATGCGCGTGTAATCGCCGTCGGCATAGGTGTAGCGGCAGCGGGCATAGGTAAGGGCGGTGGCACCGTCCATATGCTGCTGGCCAGCGGTAATCTTAATATCCAGGTGCTCGGGGTCGTCAACATCATCGGTTGCGTTAATGTCGATACCGCCAACCGAATCAATCAGCGCCTGCATACCGTCGAAGCTGACCTCGGCATAGTGGGAAATCTGAACACCGCACAGCTCGTTGACCGCCTCGACCATGGCCTCGGCGCCGCCAACGGTATGGCAGGCGTTGATCTTCATGGTCTCGCCCTTGTACTCGACCTTGGTGTCGCGCGGAACGGAAATGAGCGTCGCCTGCTTTTGCGTGGGGTCGATGCGTGCCAGGATAATCGAGTCGGCACGATACGTATCCTCGCCCGGACGGCCGTCGGTGCCAAGAAGCAGCACGTAGAACGGATCCTTTGCCTCATCGGTGTCAACCAGAACCCGACGCAGATTGTCGGTAATGACATTAGGATCGCCGAGCTTGCCCATAATGGTGGCAAACCACAGGCCGGCAGCGGTAGTGGCACTCAGCAGCACGCCAAGCACGACAATGAGCGCGACGTGGCGAATCGTGTGGCTACGACGACGTTGGCGAGCTCGCTCGGAATAACGAGCCACGTTATCGCGACTGTAGATCTTGGCCTGCGCACCAGTTGAGGGTCTTCGAGTGGTGGTATCCGCGAGGGGCTTTTTATTAAACATAGGCAACCTGTATTAGTAGATGACGGGATCGGGGACGGTAGCATGCTCGACATGCGCGCCAAGCGCCTGCAGCTTTTCGACAAAATGCTCGTAGCCGCGCTTGATGTGATGGATAGCCGAAACCTCGGTCGTCCCGTCGGCGATCAAGCCCGCTACGACGAGGGCCGCTCCGCCGCGCAGATCGGGCGAGGTAACCTGTGCACCCGAGAAGCCCTTGACGCCATGAATCATGGCATGATGGCTCTCGATACGAATGTCGGCACCCATGCGCACCAGCTCAGAGGCAAACATAAAGCGATTCTCGAAGATGTTTTCGGTAATAACGGAACTGCCGTCGGCAAGGGCGGAGAGCACCATAATCTGCGCCTGCATGTCGGTCGGGAAGCCGGGGAACGGAAGCGTCTGGATGTCGACCGGCTTGATACGCTCGGCACGGTTCACATGGACGCCATCCTCGACGCGCTCGCAGTCGATACCCATGAGCTCCATCTTCTTGAGCACCATGCCCAAGTGAATGGGGCAAAAGCCCGTGACATCGACACCGCGATCGTCGGCCATCAACGCACCGGCAACGATAAAGGTACCGGCCTCGATGCGGTCGCCCACCACGCGATGGGTAACGGGATGGAGCTCTTCCACGCCTTCGATAGTCACGACGGGCGTACCGGCGCCAACAATCTTGGCGCCCATCTCGTTGAGCATGTTAGCGAGATCGACGATCTCGGGCTCGCGGGCGGCATTGTCGATAACCGTGGTGCCCTGTGCGCGCACAGAGGCCATGATGAGGTTCTCGGTCGCACCGACGCTGGCGAACTCGAGCGTGACGGTGGTACCGCGCAGACCTTGGGGCGCATTAGCGTTGATGTAACCGTGGGCGGTATCGAACTCAACGCCCAGGGCCTCAAGACCAAGAATGTGCATATCGATCTTGCGAGCACCCAGGTTGCAGCCGCCCGGCATGGCAATTTTGGCGCGATGGAAGCGGCCCAGCAGGGGTCCCATGACGGCGGTGGAAGCGCGCATCTTGGCAACGAGCTCGTAGGGGGCCTCCCATGAATCGACCTGAGAGGTATCAATCTCGAGCGTGTGCTCGTCGAGAACATCGATCGTAGCGCCCATGCCCTTGAGCACCTTGCCCATCACGTGGACATCGGAAATATCGGGCACGTTCTGCAGCGTCGTCTTGCCCGGCGCCAGAAGCGTTGCCGCCATGAGTTTGAGCGCGGAGTTCTTGGCACCCGAGACGGGCACGGAGCCTCCGATGGCGTGGCCACCCTCAACGCGGATAATATCCAAGGTCTACCCTTTCAAAAAGCATGCCCGGGGTGGCTGGGCCATCCCGGGCATGATGTGTTCGCAAATGGTCGAACGCTAAATCGTTTGACTATTGGGCAAGCTTGAGCTTACACCATGCGATTTCATTATAGAGGTAGGCGCGGCGTGCATCATCCTCCGACAAATTACCCAGCTTCTCTTCAAAACCTTGAGTATCAGCTTTAAGCTTGTCGGCATCGACGGTCGCCAAATCGCAAGCGCGCTCGGCGAGAACGGTCACGACATCGTCCGCAACCTGGGCATAGCCGCCGGCCACGGCAAACGTGTGGTCGACAGTGCCCATGGCCTTATCGGAAACGCGAACGTAACCGCGGTCGATCGTGCAGATCTCGCTGGAGTGAGCAGGCAGGACGCCAAACTCGCCATCCGTGGACGGAATCGACACAAACGCAGCGTCGCCCTCATAGGCGCAGCTCACGGGGCACACGATGCGGATACGCATAACCTACTTCTCCCCCATCTTGCGGGCGCGCTCGCGCACGTCCTCAATCGTGGAAGCATAGCGGAAAGCCTGCTCGGGCAGGTCATCGGCCTTGCCGTCGACAATCTCGGCAAAAGAGCGGACGGTATCCTCGACGCGGACGTAGACACCGGGGTTACCGGTGAACTTCTCGGCGACGTGGAAGGACTGCGAGAGGAACTGCTGAATCTTACGGGCACGGTTGACCGTAAGGCGCTGCTCCTCGGACAGCTCGTCCATACCCAGAATGGCGATGATGTCCTGAAGGTCGGAGTACTCCTGCAGGAGCTCCTGGACCTTGACGGCGACACGGTAGTGCTCCTCGCCGACGATCGAGGGATCGAGAGCGTCGGAGGAAGACGCGAGCGGGTCGATAGCCGGGAACAGGCCGAGCGACGAAATGCTACGCGAAAGAACCGTGGTGGCGTCGAGGTGCGTAAACGTCGTGGCAGGCGCCGGGTCGGTCAGGTCGTCTGCGGGGACGTAGACAGCCTGGACGGAGGTAATGGAGCCCGTCTTGGTCGAGGTAATGCGCTCCTGGAGGTCGCCCATCTCGGTTGCCAGCGTGGGCTGGTAACCAACGGCGGACGGCATACGGCCCAGCAGTGCGGAAACCTCGGAACCCGCCTGGGAGAAGCGGAAGATGTTGTCGATGAACAGCAGAACGTCCTGGCCGCGATCGCGGAAGTACTCAGCGGTGGTAAGGCCGGCCAGACCGATGCGCAGACGCGCTCCGGGCGGCTCGTTCATCTGACCATAGACCAAGCAGGTCTTGTCGATAACGCCAGACTCGCTCATCTCGAGGAAGAGGTCGGTGCCCTCGCGGGTACGCTCGCCGACGCCGGTGAACACCGAGGTGCCGCCGTGCTCCTGGGCGAGGTTGTTGATGAGTTCCTGAATCAGAACGGTCTTGCCGACGCCGGCGCCGCCGAACAGGCCCGTCTTGCCGCCACGGATGTAGGGCTCGAGCAGGTCGACGGCCTTGATGCCGGTCTCGAAGATCTCGGTCTTGGTGGTGAGCTCGTCGAAACGGGGCGCTGCATGGTGGATGGGGTAGAACTCCTCCACCTCGGGCATGGGCTTGCCGTCGACGGGCTTGCCCATAACGTTCCAAATTCGGCCGAGCGTCTTGGGGCCAACGGGCATCTTCATGGGCTCACCGGTATCGGTGGCGATGAGGCCGCGCTGCAGGCCGTCGGTCGAGGACATGGCGACCGTGCGGACGACGCCGCCCGGAAGCTGGCTCTCGACCTCGAGGATCGTGCTCAGATGACCGATCGGGGTCTCGGCCTCGACCGTGAGCGCGTTGTAGATCGGGGGCACCGCGCCGTCAAACTTGACGTCGACGACAGGGCCGATGATTCGCACGATGCGACCATCACCGGCAGTCGTCTTCTTGGTGGCTTCCTCGACCGCAAGCTTTACGGTGTTATTAGCCATTACTGTTCCTCCAATGCTGAGGCTCCGCCGACGATCTCGTTGATCTCGGTCGTGATCGAAGCCTGGCGCACGCGACTATACGTGCGGGTAAGGGTCGAGATGATCGCGGTGGCGTTTTCCGTCGCGGAGTGCATGGCCTTGCGGCGTGCACCCTGCTCGGCAGCCGCCGAATCGATCAGGGCCTGGTAGATGACCGTCAGGATATAAGACGGCACAAGCTTGCCGAGAACATGCTCGGGAGAGGGCACGAACTCGAACGTGGACGAGATGCGCTTAGGGGCGTCGGTCTCGTTCTTACGCGGACCGTGGGCCATAGCGATCATCTCGGGGTCGAGCGGCAACAGATGCTCGACGCGAAGCTCCTGATCCACGCGGTTCTTGGCGTGGTGGTAGACAAGCTCGACACGGTCAAGCTCACCGGCACGATACGCATCGCAGATATGAGAGGAAATCATGCGAGCCTGATTAAAATCGGGCTCGGAGGAATTGCCCTCAAAGTGCATGACAACGTTTGCACGGTCGCGGAAATACGTGGCCGGCTTGCGTCCGCACGCAATAATCTCGCACTCGATGCCGTCGTTCGCCCAAGAAGCGGCGAGCTTTTCGGCCGTGCGCTCCACCGTCGTATTGAAACCGCCGGCAAGGCCGCGGTCCGAAGCAATGACGACAATCAGGCCACGCTTAACGCTCTCATGCTTCTGCAGCATGGGATCGGTGCCCGAACAGGAGGCGTCGCCGGCGACCGTCAACATGACGTCGGTCAGCGCCTCCTTATAGGGCTCGGCCTGCTTGGAGCGATCGAGGGCACGACGGATCTTGGCCGTAGAGACCATCTCCATCGTGCGCGTGATCTGCTTGGTCGTGGTAACCGAGGAGATTCGCTTCTTAATGTCGCGAAGGTTGGCCATGGGGCTTAGTTCTCCTCTGATCCAGAAACATCCGAATGGTGCTTGGCCATGAACTGCTGCTTGAAGTCGCCGATGACGCGCAAGAGCTCAGCCTTGGTGTCATCATCGATCTTCTTGGCGCGAACCTTGTCGAGCAGCGAACCAAAGCCATTGTCCATGTACTCGATGAGCTCGGCACGGAAGGGCAGCACGTCGGCGATCTCCAGGTCATCCAGGAAGCCCTCGTTGCCAGCGAACAGCGTAACGATCTGCTCGCCAACCTCAAACGGCTTGTAGCGCGGCTGCTTCAGGAGCTCGGTCATGCGAGCACCATGGGTCAGCTGCTTCTGAGTAGCCTCGTCGAGGTCGGAGCCGAACTGCGTAAAGCCAGCGAGCTCCTGGTACGAAGCGAGGTCCAGGCGAAGGTTGCCGGCAACCTGCTTCATAGCCTTGGTCTGCGCATCGCCACCGACGCGGGACACGGAGATGCCCACGTCGACTGCCGGGCGCTGACCCTGGAAGAAGAGCTCGGACTGCAGGTAGATCTGACCATCGGTAATGGAAATGACGTTGGTCGGAATGTAGGCCGAGACGTCGCCGTCCTGGGTCTCGATGATCGGCAGTGCCGTCATGGAGCCGTAACCGTTCTTCTTGGACATCTTGACGGCACGCTCGAGCAGACGAGAGTGCAGGTAGAAGATGTCGCCAGGATAGGCCTCGCGTCCGGGCGGACGATGCAGCGTCAGCGACATCTGACGGTAGGCCACAGCCTGCTTGGACAGGTCGTCGTAGATGACGAGCACGTGGCCGCCGGGGTTGGTCTCGCTGGCGGGCTTGCCGTCCTCGCCGTTGTACATGAAGAACTCGCCGATAGCGGCACCGGCCATAGGCGCGATGTACTGCATAGGGGCGGAATCGGCAGCGGTGGCCGAAACGATGATGGTGTAGTCGAGCGCACCGTGCTGAGCGAGGGTCTCGCGGATGTTGGCAACCGTGGAGGCCTTCTGGCCGATGGCGACATAGATGCAGACCATGCCCTTGCCGCGCTGGTTGAGGATAGCGTCGATGGCGATGGCGGTCTTACCGGTCTTACGGTCGCCGATGATGAGCTCACGCTGACCGCGGCCAATAGGCACCATGGAGTCGATAGCGAGCAGACCGGTCTGAACCGGCTCGCACACCGGGGTACGATCGATGACGCCGGGAGCCTTGAACTCGATGGGGCGACGGTGCGTGGCGACGATGTCGCCCAGGCCGTCGATGGGCTGGCCGAGCGGATTGACGACGCGGCCGAGCATGGCACGGCTCACGGGGATATCCATAATGCGGCCAGTGGTGCGGCACTCGTCGCCTTCCTTGATGGAGTCGACGGCACCGAACAGAACGGCGCCGACCTCGTCACGGTCAAGGTTCTGGGCAAGGCCGAAGACGGTCTCACCGGTATCGGAGCTCTTGAACTCCAGAAGCTCGCCTGCCATGGCGCTCTTGAGGCCGGAGACGCGCGCGATGCCGTCGCCTACCTCGTCGACCGTTGAAACCTCATGCGTATCGACCGTCGCGGAGAGGCTCGTGAGCTGCTCCTGCAGTTTCTTGGCGATATCCTGGGCATTGAGGGTTTCGGACATTAGGCTTCACCTCCGTACGAATTAGCAGAGTTTGCGAGGGTCTCCTGCGCGATGCGCAGCTGCGTCTTGACGGAAATGTCACGACGCTCGCCGCGGGCCTCGAGCACCAGGCCGCCCACGATAGACGGGTCAACCTGCTCGATAAGGAATACCTTGCGGCCGAAGTCCTGCTCGCATTTCTTAGTGATGGTTTGACGCAGCTCGTCGTCGAGCGGGATCGCCGTGGTGACGGTCACGCCCACTACATCCTCGTCTTCCTCGGCAACATACTTAAAGGCAGCTGCCACCTTGGGAAGAAGGTCGAGCTGGTCGCGCTTGGACATGGTGTCGAGCACGGCGATGATCTCGGGGCTGGCAGAAGCCAAGCGCTCGATCATCTCGAGGTCCTCGAACACATGGTTCTCGGCCTTAGCGGCTTCCAGAAGGGAGCGCGCGTAGGTCTCGAGCACCTTGTCCTGATAGCGGCTAGTCGGCATTCAGGCTACCTGCTTCCTGGATGTAGCGCTCGATGAGCTTCTTCTGCTCGGCATCGTCCTCGAGTGCCTCGCCCACGATCTTGGTGGCGACGGCAACGGACAGGTCGGCGATGGAGCTCGCGGCACCGGCGTAAATGGACTTGCGCTCGTCCTCGACGGTCGTATGGGCCTTGGCGATGATCTCCTCGGCCTCCTTGTGAGCAGCCTCGATGATACGGGCGCGCTCGGACTCGGCGTCCTTACGGGCCTCGAGAACGATGTCGGCAGCCTGACGACGGGCGTCGGTGACGATCGAGTCGGACTCAGCGCGCTTGGCGATAGCCTCCTGCTTGGTCTTCTCGGCCTCGTCGAGGCTCTCCTCGATCTTCTTGCCGCGCTCCTCCATGGTTTTCATGATGCCCGGCAGGGCGACCTTGGCCAGCACGATCCAGATAATCAGGAAGGCGATAAGCGCCGGGATGAACTCCGCCATCTTAGGGATGAGGATGTCCGCACCGGCAGCGCCGTCCTCGGCGAACGCGGAAACCGGCATGAGCAGCGCGGCCGCGGACGCGGAGAGTGCGATCGCGCTCTTCTGGGATGAAAGATTCATACTTGACGCTCCGTGCTATTTAACGATCAGCGCGACAACGAAGCCGATCAGAGCCAGAGCCTCGCCGAAGGCGGAGCCCATAATGAAGACGGTGAACACGCGGCCCTGGACCTCAGGCTGACGGGCCATAGCACCCGTAGCACCCAGAGCAGACAGGCCGATAGCAAGACCAGCGCCGATAACACCGAGACCGTAACCGATAACTCCCACGATTCCTCCTTTGTCGTGCGTGTCTTATTTCACGCAGGATAACCTTTTTATAACTGCCGGGCTCCATGGGTACGGGCACCGGCGGTTTAACGAATTACCTTACCTTTAAGGCGCGAACGGAAGACTACTCCTCCTCCGCGACCTCCTCTGCCTCGGAGACATACACGGCGGTAAGGACCGTGAAGACGTAAGCCTGGATGGCGCCGACCACAAGCTCGATCGCATAGATCAGGATGAGGATGGCAAGCCAGGCCAGCGAAGGCAGGGCGCCAACGGCGTGGGCCGCGGAAACCTGCTGAAGCAGCGGCTGCATGAACATGCTCGCCATGATGGCGAACGAGCCCATGACCACGTGTCCTGCGAACATGTTGCAGAACAGACGGACGGCGAGCGTGATGAGGCGCAGGAAGGTCGAGAAAAGCTCGACGACCCACACGAGCACGTTCGTCGGGAAGCTCACGCCCTGCGGGGCGAGGCTCTTGATGTAGCCGATCACGCCGTGAGCCTTGCATCCGTAGTAGATGAAGTACACGAAGGCGAAAATGGCGAGTGCGGCGGTGGAGCCGATTGCGCCGGTGCCGGGCTTCATTCCCGGAATCAGGCCGATCATGTTATTGATCAGGATGAACAGGAAAAGCGAGCACAGGAACGGGAAGTGCTTCTTCCAGTTCTCACCCACGACACCCTTGCCGATATCGTTCTCGACGTACTCGATGATGTACTCGAAACCGTTGACGAAGAAGCCCTTGGGAACCAGGGTCTGCTTCTTCTTGAACACGGCCAGGACAATCAGGAGCACGATCGTGGAGACGATCAGCCAAAACGAGTACTGCGTGATGCCGCAGCTCAGATCGCCCACGACAGGGGTGGAGCTGAACTCGCTGACCAGATGATTAATCTCATCAGGCAGCTTTTCAAAAATTTCCACGACTTACCTTTCGACCTCATGAGGATCTCGCAGCGCCTTGGCGACACGAACCGCGCAGGCGGCCATAAAGGCCACGAAGCCGATCGCCTCGCCCAGGAGGAACATGCGAAATGCCTCTCCGAACAACACAAACACAACCAAGGTAAAGACGAGCAGGGCGATTGCCGAGACCGCCAGACTCACCATACCCTTGAGCATGTCCGCATTCTGTTTATCGTCAAGAACCGGCTTGAGCGTAAAGACAAAGGGAAGGAAGGCAATTGCGCCCGCGATGGCGCCTGCAACGATAGCGAGCAGATCGGCTATCTGAAACACTGGCGTCCTCACCTTCCTTTTTAACGCTTCACAGAACAGTTCCCGCCAAACATTGGTGACTATTGTACGAGCCAATCGCTAAAGTACAACCGAAAAAGCATCGGTTAATACGCACCTGTTCGTTTTCTTAAGACCTTCTTTATGCCGCAGGTACGGTAATACGTTTTTCTCGAACCCTGCAGGGCAAAACGTCCGTTAACAGGAGTGCGCGCGGTCGCCTTTTGTTCGTCCGCGCGCACCGTTTCTTCGTATTTGCAGCCGCGGCCGTTTAGCCCAGCGACTAGAGCGTGCCGTAGATGCGGTCGCCGGCGTCGCCGAGGCCGGGAACGATGTAGGCAGCCTCGTTGAGATGGTCGTCGATGGCGCAGGTATAGATATGCACATCTGGGTCCTTCTCGGTCAGCGACTTGAGGCCCTCGGGGGCCGCGACGATGCACAGCATGCGGATGTCCTTGACACCGCGCTCGCGCAGGTAGCTGATGGCCATCTCGGCCGAACCGCCCGTGGCAAGCATGGGGTCGACGACCAGGCAGATGCGCTGGTCGATATCCTTGGGCATCTTGCAGTAATACTCGTGCGGCTCGTGGGTGACCTCGTCGCGCTCCATGCCGATGTGACCCACGCGAGCGGAGGGCACCAGGTCGAGGATGCCGTCGACCATGCCAAGGCCCGCACGCAGGATGGGCACGATGGCGAGTTTCTTGCCGGCAAGCTGTTTGAACGTGGCGGTAGTGATAGGGGTCTCGACCTCGACGTCTTCCATAGGCAGGTCGCGCATGGCCTCGTAGCCGTCAAAAAGCGCGAGTTCGCGCACGAGCTGGCGGAACTGGTTGGTGCCGGTGTTTTTGTCGCGCAGGATCGACAGCTTGTGCTGGACGAGCGGGTGATCGACAAGCGTCACACGGGACGCATCGTAGGTGACGGTCATGGATTGATTGCCCCTTTCGTTGCGGCCGCAAAACGGCCTTGCTGACAAGGCGCGCAGCAATGTTGCCGCCGCACGCCATGCATTAGTTTAGCGGTTTGTTGTATCGAGCAGCCCATCGCAGCCCTACTGTGAGGTGCTGAGCGAGCGCCTGACTGCATCACGCCAGCCCGCAAGGTTTTGCTCGCGGCGCTCGGCGGACATGTGGGGAAGGAAGGTCCTAACGATCTGGGCATTTTGCTCCAGCTCTTCCAGGTCTTCCCAATAGCCGACGGCAAGACCCGCCAAGTACGCGGCACCGATTGCCGTGGTCTCCACCGTCTCGCATTGCAGCACGGGGATATCCAGCAGGTCGGCCTGGAATTGCATGATGAACTCGTTGCGCGAGGCACCGCCATCGACAGACAGGCGCTCAATCGAAAGCCCCACGTCCTGCTCCATGGCGCGCAGCACGTCGTAGCTCTGATATGCCATGGATTCGCAGGCGGCACGTACGATGGTCGCACGGCTCGAGGCGCCGGTCAGACCGCACACGATACCGCGAGCATGCGGGTCCCACCAGGGAGCACCCAAACCCGCAAAGGCGGGAACGAAGTAGCAGCCCTCGTTGTCGCTAATCGAAGCAGCGAGTTGTGCCGACTCGCTCACGCTCGAGATGATGCCCATGTTGTTGCGAAGCCAGTTCATCGTTGAGCCGGCGGCAAAAATAGAGCCCTCGAGCGCATAGCTGACTTTGCCGTTCGCAGCGATACCGATGGTGGAGACCAGGCCATTCTTGGATTCGACGATCTCGTCGCCGGTGTTCATGAGCATAAAGCAACCCGTGCCATAGGTGTTTTTGGTCTGGCCGGGACGGAAACAGCAGTGGCCGAACAGCGACGCCTGTTGGTCACCCGCCACGCCCATGATGGGCGGCATGTTGGTCATGATGTCGCTCGCGACGCGGCCGTAGTCGCCCGAGCTCCAGCGAACCTCGGGCATCATGGAACGTGGAACGTCAAAGAGTGCCAGCAGGTCGTCGTCCCAATCGAGCGTATGGATATTAAAGAGTGCCGTGCGGCTGGCATTGGTGTAGTCGGTGGCAAAGACCTGGCCGCCGGTGAGGTTGTAGATGAGCCAGGTGTCGATGGTGCCAAACATGAGGTCGCCCGCCGCCGCGCTTTCGCGTGCGCCGTCGACGTTGTCGAGAATCCACTGCACCTTGGAGGCCGAGAAATACGGGTCGAGCGTGAGTCCCGTGCGGGAGCGCACCAGCCCTTCTGCGCCCTGCTCGACAAGCTCGTCGATCAGAGGTGCGGTACGGCGGCACTGCCATACGATAGCGTTATAGATCGGCTGACCGCTCACGCGATCCCAGACCACCGTGGTCTCGCGCTGGTTGGAGATGCCGATGGCGGCAATGCGGTCGGAGTGGATACCGCTCTTAAACTGGACTTCCATCATGACGGCGATCTGGCTAGCAAGGACCGCCATGGGGTCTTGCTCCACCCAGCCGGGACGCGGAAAGCTGGTTTTGACGCTGCGACGTGCCTGCGCGACGATGCAGCCGTACTCGTCGACGATGGTCGCAAGTACCGAGGTGGTGCCGCAGTCGAGCGCCATGATGTAGGAACCGCCAAAGTCAAACGAGGCATCTTCCATGCCCAGGCTGCCCAGATTCAACGACATCGCTTAAACCTTTCTATTGCATCGGGTCGGACAGGACCCGTTCGATCTCTGATGCGGGAAGTGCGCCTTGGCGCAGGATCTGGAGCTCGCCGTGCTGAAACGACACGATGGTCGAGGCGTCGCGACACGGGGTCTCACCGGCGTCGACGGCAACATCGACCCCCTCCAGGATGCGACCATCCACCGTGATAAAACTTGCCGGCGCGGGCGCGCCATGCGTGTTGGCGCTAGTGCAGGCAAGGGGGCTGCCACAGGCGCGAATGAGCGCCTGCACCACGGGCGAGGCCGAAGCGCGAAGTGCCACCGTGTCGTCGGCAGCGCGCATAAAGGTCGGCACGCAGGGGGCTGCCTTGACCACGATAGTCAGGGCTCCCGGCCAGCATCGTCGCGCGAGTACGCGGGCATCTTCCGGGATATCCACGCCATAGCGGTCGAGTGCTTCGACGCCATCGACCAGCCAAGCGACGGTTTGCGTGAGTTCACGTTGCTTGAGAGTGAAGATACGGCGATAGCCGGTGCCGAGCGCAGGAACTGCGGCGCCATTGACGGCAGCCTGCGGATCGCGCGGCCACGATGGGAATTCGCTTGTATCTTGGGGCACGGCGTCCGAGAAGGCGTTGACTGCCACGGCGACACCGTAGACGGTCTCGGTCGGGATCAAAGCCAGGCCGCCGCGGCCGAGCACCTCGGCCGTGCGCTCGACGGCAAGCCGATGCGGCTCGCGCGTTCCCTCGTATACCCGATAGACCGTCTGCATGTGTATGCCAGCCCCTTACGCTCTGGTGCAAGTTTGTTTACTGTGGGGCATTCTCGCACGAAACGTTCAACCTATTTGCCCAGAGCGCATGTTGGTTTGGTGAGCGGCTCTAGTAGTCGGTGAAAGTGAGGGGGTTATTGGACTGCGTCGAACTTCTTTGGCCTGCCGGCGTGACGTTCTTGGGCGGCGTAACGCTCGATGCTGTCTATCGTTATCATCCGACGGCCGTCGACGAGTTCAACATCGAGCTTTCCGGCTTTGACCAGCGCGGTAATCCGCGGAGCGGAGACTTTGAGGTCCAGCGCTGCGTCTTTAAATGTTCGGCACGCCGCTTCCCGAGCGTCCTCGTGGTCGATTTCGACTGAAAGGGCCACGACCTCGGCCGAGCGTTCGTACCCTGCCGGAGTCAAACCGTTGTTGAGGTCGTCGGCCAAAAACGCCATCAGTGCCTCGGTGGCATGGGCAATCGCTTCTTCGCGCGTATCGCCATCGGCAAAGGCGCCGGGAATCTGCGGGAAGCTAGCGCAGTAACCATCGTCTTCTTTTATGAGAACGCAGTCATAGGTAAATCGCTGCCTCATTTTGCCTCCAACTACCATCCAGCTTGGCGACGAATACTTGCCCACGTGCCCTTCTTTGGTCGATCACCACCAGAGCCGTTCACGGTGACAACGCGGTCACCAGAAACATACTTAGCATGACTACCGACTTGCGCGACCTTCACGAATCCATCGTGCTTGAGTAGGGCAATGATTTCCCGAAAGGTAGGAGGTTGCATGGGCCGACCTCTTTCAGCCGTCCTAATTATAAACTACTTTATAATTTTTGCTAACCAGTTAATAAATATTACTGGCGTTGCTTGGGCTCGATGACGATGGCTCGGACAATGCGGGGGCGATCGGTGAGGTCGTGGACGATACGCACGTCCGAAAGGCCTGCTTGACGACAGAGCTCGGCCGCGGCGTCGAGCGCGCCCTCGTAGAGCTCGCAGGCAAACAGGCCGCCGGCACGCAGCATGTAGGGCGCCGCGTTGAGCAGGCGGCGGAAGATATCGAGACCGTCGGCACCGCCCTCGAGCGCCAGATCGGGCTCAAAGTCCTTGACCTCATGCGGCAGCGAGCGCATGACGTCGGTCGGGATGTAAGGTGGGTTGGAGACGAGCACATCAAAGGTGCCCCACTCTTCGCGGGGAATGGAACTCACCAGGTTTGTGAGGCTGAAGGCGACCTCGTCGGACGTGAGGCCAAGCGCATCACGGTTTTTGGTGGCCAGATCGATGGCGCGCGGCTCGATATCGGTAGCAGTGCAGGTAACGTGGCCGCGGCGCTCCCAGGCAAGGGAGAGCGAAATGCAGCCCGTGCCGCAGCCGACCTCGAGAACGCGGGCAGTGCGGGGCTCGGCTGGGGCAGATACGTTGGCCTCGGCGGCATCTTGCGCGGGAGTCGCCTGTTGGTCGTTGTCCTCAATGGCGATGCCGTATTCGTCGAGCTCGGGCTCGGGGGTTTCCATGGCCTCTGCTTCTGCCGCTTCGGCTTCTGCCGCCTGCGCGGCGGCTTCCTCGACCTCGCGATCGGCCAGTTCCTCGGCATAAGCGCGACTGCCCAGCACATCGCCGCCTAGCGCCGCCTCGTCGGCAGCTGTGAGGTTGGCGGCACGGCGCTCGGCCGTCGCTCGCTCGTCGGCCAATGCGGCCTCGGCCTTGCGTGCCTGCTCGACCTCATCGTTCCAAGGCAGCTCAACACGCTGACGGGCAGCGGCCTCGGGGCTCAGCACCTCGGTATCCAGATAGTTCAGGACTTCTTCGACGAGCATCTCGGTCTCGGGGCGCGGGATGAGCACGCCGGGGGCGCACGCGACGTCGATCATGCGAAACTGCGTGCTGCCCGTGATGTACTGCAGCGGCTCGCCTTTGGCGCGACGAACGACGGCCGCGTGCATGGTCTCGAGCTGGGCTGCGTTAAGCGTCTCGTCCATGCGCATATACAAGTCGATACGCGCCAGGCCCGTGGCCGCGCACAGCAGCCACTCGGCAGAAAGACGGGGATGCTCCTCGCCGCGCTCGGCCAGGTACTCCTTGGTCCACTCGAGACAACGCTTGATGGTCCAAATCTCGTTTGCCATGGGGCCCTCCCCTCTTAAGCGCCGGACGGCGCGCGAATGTCGGAGCAGATTGTAAGCGAGGCCAGCGCTTGGCAAGGGGCGATTAAAGGCGATTATCGAGAATCAGCCCAGAATTTTGCTTGGAGCCTGCCTAGAGTGTTCATTCGTCGACGTCTAAATCTGCATCCGTCAAGCTTTTGGCAAGGTTGCCCCAAAACTGACCAATATCTAACCAAGAACTTGCCACATCGCTTGACGCACGACACGCCAAAACTCGCCCCACGACTTCTCGAACGATAATTTAAGCATTATTTTCGGCGATAGACGCATGCCGATCATTGCTTTGCGCAGGTGAACGGCTCAATAACTATCAAAGCAGATTGAATAACATCCCAAAGCAATGTACCCAACCTAGTCGTTGGACGTTCTTGTTTGACTAGTCATTTAAGAACGTCCCCAACGACTACTCATTTAAGTCTGTCCCCAATGAGTGCCCCGCCACGGGTTGAGCATAAATCAGCGAAAACGCCCCTAAGCGAGCAAGGTGACGTGAAAGAGGAGGGAAGCGTACTTTGGTACGCGACCGACGATTGAACGTCAGATTGCCGCTTAGGGGCGTTTGCAGCGTCGAGCCGTTACGGCGTTTGGTAAAACGCCGTAACTTAAACTGCCTGTGCCAGCTTCTCGGCTCGCTCGGCGGCGGCGAGTGCCTCGATGACGGTGCCGAGCTGGTCGCCCAGAAGGACGCCGTTGTAGGTGGAGTTGAAGCCGATGCGGTGATCGGTCACGCGGTCCTGGGGCTGGTTGTAGGTACGGATCTTCTCGGAACGGTTGCCGTGGCCGATCTGGCTCTGGCGCTCGGCACCGAGCTCTGCCTGCTGCTTCTCGAGCTCCATCTCGTACAGACGGGCACGCAGCATCTGCATGCAGACCTCGCGGTTCTGGATCTGGGAACGCTGCTCCTGCGACTGCACCACGGTGTTGGTGGGCAGGTGGGTGATGCGCACGGCGGAGTAGGTAGTGTTAACGCACTGACCGCCAGGGCCCGAAGCGCAGTAGGTGTCGATGCGCAGGTCAGACTGGTTGATCTGGACGTCAATCTCCTCGGCCTCGGGAAGCACGGCGACGGTTGCCGTGGAGGTCTGGATACGGCCCTGGGACTCGGTCTTGGGAACGCGCTGGACGCGGTGCACGCCGGACTCGAACTTCATGACGGAGTAGACGCGGTCGCCCTCGACCTTGAACTCGATGGACTTAAAGCCGCCGGCCTCGCTGGGGCTGGAATCGAGCACGGTGGTCTTCCAGCCACGCGACTCGCAGAAGCGCTGGTACATCTTGTACAGGTCGCCGGCGAAGATGGCCGCCTCGTCGCCACCGGCGGCGGAGCGAATCTCGACGATGGTGTTCTTGTCGTCGTTGGGGTCGCTCGGGATGAGCATGTACTTAATGTCTTCCTCGAGCTGGGGAAGCTTGGCCTCGTTTTCGGAGATGTCCATCTGGAGCATCTCTTTCTCATCGGCATCGGTAGTATCGTGGAGCATTTCCTTGGCAGCCTCGATGTCATCGAGCGCGCCGATGTACTCGCGCGAGGCGGCAATGAGGTCGGACTGGTGCGCGTACTCCTTGTTGAGACGCGTGAACTCCTTGATGTCGGAGGCGACGGCCGGGTCGGAAAGCTTCTTCTCGAGCTCCTCGTAGGCCTTGATGATCTTTTCGAGCTTGTCGCGCATGGCGGGACTCCTTTATATGCGTGAAGGTGAAAATCGGCAGAATCGATGGGGCGCATGGCGCCGCTGCGGGGGTAAGCCCAGCTAGAGCATGTCGATCTTCAGATACATGCGCATCCCTTCGCGTGTGGGGTACATAGTTGCGATCTAACCCATACATGATAGCGTGCGCAGGCAAACCTGCATATAACCCGCACGGAATGAGTGGACGTAGCCGTTGGGTACGTTCCTTAACGACTAGTCGTTTAAGAGCGCCCCCAACGGCTAACAAAGGGGCTGTCGCTTTGTCAGATTCTAGAGCGTGTGGAGTAGGGCGATGAGGAAGCGTACGCCCTGGAGGTAGGCGCGGCGGGTGATGCGCTCGTTAGTGCCATGGACGCCGCGGTCGCACTCGTCATCGTCGACCATAAAGGCCGAGAAGCGAATGCACTCGGGGCAAATGCGCTGGTAGTTGGCAGCATCGGTGGCGCCAATCACGGTTGAGGGGACGATGCTGACAGGAACCCCGCCCGCCGCCGATGATCCGTTTTCCTCCGTCCCCAAAGGATCACGGAAATAGCGGGCGGCGATGGTGCGGACGGCCTCGAGCCCCGGCCCGCCGACACGCGGGGACGGCGAGGGCTCGGAGCTGCCGGGGCCGAGTTCGACCTCCACGCGCCCGGCAAGGCCCGCCGCGGCAACGGCCTCGCGGCAGCGAGTAGCGACATCGGCCACGCCCGTGCCCTCGAGCATGCGGAAGTTGATATTGGCCCACATATCCTGCGGCATCACGTTAGCGCCGGTGCTACCGCCCTCGATTTGGGTCGGCGCGCAGGTAGTGGTCACGAGCGGATAGAGTTTTTTGCTGGCGAGGCACTCGCACACGATGGTGTCCTTGTTGGAGGCAATCTCGTCGGCCGTGCAGAGCCCCAGCTCGACAAGCTGTGCGGCAAGCAGATCGGTCACACGCGTCGGCCACTCGATATCGCAGATTGCGGCGATAGCGCGGCTCAGTACCTCGAGCGATGTGCCACCGTAGGGGTTTGACGAATGCCCTCCCTCACTCTTCGTCTTGAGCACAATATCGGCGTAGCCCTTCTCGGCAAGGTCGGCATGCATAAGCCAGCCCTCGCCCGCGCCGTACTCGGCAGCCGAAACAATACGGTAGTCACCCTCGTCGAGCAGGTATTCAAGTTCAATACCGCGCTCCTCGAGCACGCGACCGATCGCCCCCGCGCCGTACTGCGTGGTTTCCTCGTCCTGGCCAAAAGCCAGCAGCAGGGTGCGCTCGTGCTCCCAGCCGTGCACCAACGCATACTCAACCGCCTCGAGAATACCTGCGACCTGGTCTTTCATGTCGATAGCGCCGCGACCCCAAATGTAGGTGTCGTCCACCTGTCCGCTAAAGGGAGCATGCGTCCAGTCGGCCTCGGTGCCCGGCACCACGGGGACCACGTCCATGTGGCCCATGAGCATAACGGGCTTAAGAGCCGGATCGCTGCCGGCAAGCGCCACCAGCAGCGAATGGCCGATAAGCTCGACCTCGCCCGCCGCAAACACGTGCGGCCAGGCCTGCTGCATATAGGCGCGCAGGTCGTCGAAGGGCTGCCAGTCCACCGCCTCGGCATCCATGCTCGAGATGGTCGGAAACGACAGCACGCGACCCAAGCGCTCGCACGCGCCGGCCTCGTCCATATCCGCAAAATCGTCCTCATGCGCAAAGAAGCGCCAAACCTCGGCCATGACATCCTTTCGATTGTGACGACAAAGGCCGCCCCACGGGAGCGGCCCTGCAACGTAAGCGTTTGCGGTCGGTTATTTGTCTTCGAGATAGCGAGAGAGGAACTCGCGAGTGCGCTGGTGTTTGGGGTTGCCGAAGAGCTCGGCCGGCGCGGCGTCCTCGAGCACCACGCCCTTGTCCATAAAGACCACGCGGTCGGACACCGTGCGGGCAAAGGCCATCTCGTGCGTGACGACAACCATGGTCATACCGTCGGCCGCGAGCTTGCGCATGACCTCGAGCACCTCGCCCACGATCTCGGGGTCGAGTGCGGAGGTCGGTTCGTCGAACAGCATGATCTGCGGGCTCATGCACAGGGCGCGGGCGATGGCCACGCGCTGTTTTTGACCACCGGACAGGCGGCCCACGGCGGCGTGCGCGAACTTTTCGAGTCCCACGCTCGCCAGATGCTCCGTCGCGACCTTTTCGGCCTCGGCCTTGCTCATCTTTTTGAGCATAACGGGCGCGAGCGTACAGTTGTCGAGCACATCCATGTTGTTGAACAGGTTAAAGCCCTGGAACACCATGCCAATGTCCTCGCGCAGTTTATTGATGTTGCAGCGCTCGGCGGTAAGGTCTTGGCCGTGAAACCAGATATGGCCCGCGTCCGGGG
This sequence comes from Collinsella sp. CLA-AA-H167, assembly GCF_040095305.1. Lineage (NCBI taxonomy): Bacteria > Bacillati > Actinomycetota > Coriobacteriia > Coriobacteriales > Coriobacteriaceae > Collinsella > Collinsella sp. CLA-AA-H167. The sequence continues at coordinate 76,432 of NZ_JBBNGA010000010.1, read as the reverse complement.
TCTCGAGCAGGTTAAGGCAGCGCAGAAACGTCGACTTGCCCGAGCCCGAGGCGCCGATGATGGTGACGACCTCGCCGGGATTGATGGACAGATCGATGCCCTTGAGCACCTCGAGTGAGCCAAAGCTCTTGCGCAGGCCCTCGACGCGGATAAGCGGCTCGCAAGCGTCTGCAACCGCGGAGTTATTCTGAGTCATGGTTGCTCCTCCTAGTTAGAGCTCGGCAGCGTCTGGGGCGCCTCGGCACCCAGACGGCGACCAAAGGCCTCGAGCAGGCGGCCTGCCACGAACGTCAGGATCAGGTAGACCACGAGCGCTACGCAGTAGACCTCCATCTGGCGGTAGTACACGCCGGCGACGGTGGTAGTGGCGTACATGAGGTCGAACACGCCGATGACCGAGAGCACCGACGAGTCCTTGATGTTGATGATGAGCTCGTTGGTGAGCGCCGGGATCGCGTTTTTAATGCCCTGGGGAAACACGACTTTGCGCATGGCCTGCCACTGCGACAGACCCAGCGAGCGCGCCGCCTCGGCCTGACCGGGGTCGATCGACTCGATGCCGCCGCGCAGGACCTCCATCATGTAGGCAGTAGAGTTGAGCGAGATGGTGACGAGGCCCGCGGTAAAGGTACTCCAGATCTGGTTGGCCTGGGCGGTCTCGAAGCCCATGCTGCGCAGAACGGTAAAGCCCGCGTAATAGATGAGCAGACCCTGGACCATCATGGGCGTGCCGCGCACGACGGTGGAATAGACGGTCGCAAAGCCTCGGCCAATACTCTTAAAGAAGCGCACCAGGTCGTTGTCGACGCGATCGAAGGTCTGGGTGCGCAAGAACACAAAGAGCAGCGCCAAGAAGAAGGCGATGACGGTGCCGAAGGTGGCAAGCGCGATGGTGATCTCGATGCCGCGGATAAAGAAGTCGCCGCTCTTGTAGGTCATGTAGACCAAGCTCGACAGAAAGTCGCTGGGATTGGAGTCCGAGACAATGCTCACCTGCACCAGGTCGATAAACGACATGACGCAGCGGTCGATAAAGAAGATCGCCGCGATGGCAACCACGACATAGCTGCCCAGGCGCGCGCCGCGACGGCAACGCTCGGATGCGAACGGCGACGTTTCGCGATAGTCGTTCCAGTGCATAAGCTTGGTGACGAGCGCTGCCACCGATACGACGATCCAGGCCCACAGAATCGCCCAGAGACAATCCTGGAACACGCCCGTGGGCGCCAAGAAGCTCAGCGGCGTTGGGTTGCGCTGGCTAAACGCCAGACCGAGCGCCGCGATAGCGCTCGTGCCCAGATACACATAACGGTGGTCGGCCTTGATAAAGGAGGCCAGACGATTGATAGCTTTCATGCTGCCTCCCTATGCCGGCTGACGGTCGAGGCACGCGTCCCACATCTGGTCGCGTTCCTCTTGGCTGATGCCCTTGAGCGTCTTATTGATAAGTTTGAGCAGCTTGTCCGAGCCCTTGCGGCAGCCGACGTTTGTCGTAACCTCCTGCTTAAAGCCCTCGCCCTCCGCAAAGCGAATGGGCACGATGCCCGGGTTTTGGGCCATATAGCCCTTCTCGTTCTCGGTGTTGTAGGTCACGGCGTCGCAGGTGCCCCGCAGCAGGTTCGAGAACACCGTGGGCACCGAATCGACCGGATTTTTGTGAACAACGCCTGGGATCTCGTCGATGACGGTATCGAGCATCGTGTCCTTTTGGCCGAGCACCGTGGCGCCGCTAAAGTCACTGAGCTTGGTCGCGTTTTGGTAGGGCGAGCCCTCTTTTACGAACAGGCCAAAGTAGCCGATAAAATACGGCTTGGAAAAGCCAACGGACTCCTCGCGCTCGGGCGTGGCGCTCATGCCGGCGATGATGAGGTCGATCTGGCCGTTGTTAAGCGAGTCGATAAGGCCCGAGAAGCTTTGCTTGACGGCGACGGGCTCGCCGCCGAGAGCCTTGCAGACAATCTTCGCAATCTGCACGTCGTAACCATCGGCGTAAGCGCCCTGCACGTTGTCGATGGGAATAGTGTACTCGCTGGCCTCGGAAACCTGCCAGTTGTACGGGGCGTAGGCCGCCTCCATGCCGATACGGATCTTGTCCTTGCCGATCACGGAATCGGACAGGTCGTCGCGACCGCCACCCGTCGTGGGCTGGACCACTTTGAGCGTGGACGGGCGCTGGCAGCCGGCAAGCACGCCGGCGACGACGGAAGCGCTCGCAGCGAGGGCGCTACCCAAGAAGATGCGACGACTGCACACCGGCTGGGCCTGCGCGTCGCGCTGTAGTCGAGGTTGCATCTGATGCCTTCCCTATTTTGCCTTACTGACAATAAGACAGGATATACGCCCGCAACCAGCAGCGCGGCATGTGCGCGAAAAAATAATAGATACACGAGGACGATTGGCGCAAAGCAGCCTGTCCCCCCATGCACCGCTTGGCATAAAAAAGGCAAGGCATAGACCTTCTGGTCATGCCTTGCCTTTTGAATGACAAATTGTCGCTCTGGGTGGCGCGCAGCGTCGACCGGTCCGTCGTTCGTTAGAACGGCGGAACCTCTAGAGCAGGGTAACGCTAAAGGAACGGGTGTCGGTAGCACCCGGCGCCAGCGTAATGGTGTTGACCTTGTGCTCAAAGACATCGTCCTCGGTGTCCATGGTGGTGTGGCCGGTCCAGGGCTCGAGCGCCACAAACGGGGCGTCGTTGGCGGCAGACCACACGCCGATGTACTTAAAGCCCTCAAAGTCGATCTTGACGCCGTGGCCCGACTTGCGGCCGCGCAGCGTAAGCGTGGAGCCCGGGGTATCGGCGAACATGATGGCATCGTTATCGAAGCTGCGGTGCGTGATGGGCAGCACGTCCGAGTTATCGGGGGCCTTGTAGCTACCCTCGAACGTCATGAGGCCATCGGGCGTGATGACGGGGGCCTCATTAGTCCAGGCCTCGGTAAACGCCAGCTCGTAATCCTCGAACGTCTCGTCCTCGGCACCGGGGGCGGGCACGTTAAATGCAGGATGGCCGCCCACCGAGAACGGCAGTTCCACGTCGCCGGTGTTGGTGACGGCAAAGGTCTGGGTAAGCGTGGCGTCACCGGTCAGGGCATAGGTCATGTTGAGCTTAAAGTGGAACGGGAAGGCCTTGAGCGACTCGGGCGTGTCGGTGATCTCGTAGGTGACGGACGAGCCGTCCTCGGAGACCTCGACCAGCTTGTGCTCGACGATGCGCGCGAGGCCGTGGCGCGGCATCTCGCAGGTGCCAGCCGCAGACGTCGCCGTGTTGTTGCGCAGCGATCCCACGATGGGGAACAGAATCGGCGCATGCTTGCCCCAAAAGGCGGGGTCGCCCTGCCACAAGTACTCGTTGCCGTTGAGGGCAAGGCTCGTGAGCTGGGCACCCATGGAATCGATGGCCGCGGTGAGGCCGCCGCGCTTGATGGTAGTGACGGTGGACATGCTACTTCCTCCAAAAGTAAACAACAGTGTCGAGGGCTATTGTCCCACTCTTGGCGGCGGGGTTGAGCGACAGGTGCAGTTATTGAGCAATAGCGTAAAGGTCAAACCCGCCCTGCGGCGTGCTATCGACCGTATCGGGCGCCTGTGAATTAAAACTCACCGGAACCATGCGCTTTGAGGCACGGTAACGCGTGCCGTCGGTGGCGACGGGCGGCTCATCGACCGTGAGCTCGTAGTCGCCGGGCTTGAGCTCGATGCCGTCACCTTCGGAATTGACGTATTGGTACTCGTCGATCGCTTGCCCCTTGAGCGTGCGACCCACGATATGGACGAGCATCTGGCTGTCGCCGCGCGCGGTGTCCCACGTCGCGCCGTCCTTGACCTCGACCGATACATGCACCGAGCGCGTGCGGCTGAGCGATTGCTCGACAGACATCTCGACCTTGGCGGCGTCTTTGCGCTGTTGTTCAACATGGCTCCAGACGTTTCCAATTACCGAGCATGCGATAACGCCGGCCATAAAGGCGATAAGGATGGGGCCAAGCGGAGAGCGACGTCCCGCATCTTCCTCGCGAGCCAGATCGGGGCGATGTGTGGGCGCAGGCGCCTGGGCACCCTGCGAGGGCACGTCGAGAATGCTGAAGGATGCCGTGCTGTCGGGATCGATAGTGTGACGCGGCTGCGGGGTCTTTGCCGGCGAGATGGACATGTCGGCTGGCTCACCCAGTGTGGCCGTGGCATCGGCCTTTGCCTCGTCGGCCTCAGCCTGGGCCCAAGCCTGCTCAAAGGTCAGAGGCTCGGCGGCATCGGAGGCGGCGTCAGGCTCGACAGCAGCATCGCTGCCGGTCTCGTCCTCGTCGCTCGACACGTCACGCGGCGCGGGCTCGTCCCACTCCTCGTCCGGAGCCTCGCCCTCGCTATACCACCATTCAAAGTTATCGATATCCATACGGGGCGCCCCCTTGGCCTCGCAAATAAACACTTGCTAGCCTTATACCCCCAGATGACACGGGAGCTCGCCGGCACAGACAGGAAAAGCGTCACAACATTCGACGCTTTTCCTCGTTTTCGAGATTTTCGCCGAATGTTGTGACGGTTTAGGCAGCAGCCACACCACGAATGCGACGAAGGAGCAGTCCCCTTGTCACATCTGGAGGGCGACGGGGATTTGGATGCAGCAGAAGTCCTCTTGGTGGGACTCGTCGTAGCTCGTGGTATCGAGGTAGCAAAAGTCGAAGGCGTTGCCGATGGGCTGGAGCGCGTGCTCGTCCATGCAGGCCACGATGGCGCGGATGCCTTCGGGCTCGTACGGCATGCCCCAGCGGCTCATGCACAGGTATGTGCCCTCGGGCAGCACTTCGATGCCGATCTCTGCCAGCTCGGCAGCGTCGCTCGGCAGCAGCTCCTCGGCACCGCGCGGCAGTACGGCAAAGGAGCCGGCACCGGCGATGGGATCGTCGGAATGCAGCGCCTCGCGACGCAGCATGGCGCCCCAACCGCGCATGGGGCGCGTGCCCGTCAGCGTGCGCATGCGCAGGATTGCCCGCATGAGCGTGGGGTGAAGCATCGAGCGACCGCGCTCGATATCGCCCGGAAACTCCTCAAAGACCACGTAGCGGCGCTCGAATTGCTTGAGTTCCGGACTGCCCTCGCGCTCGCGCCAGTAGACTGCCTCGTCGTAAAAGCTCAGGCGTTCCTGCACACTCGTGCGCTCAGCCTTGAGCCCGGCAATCTGCTTGTCGAGCGCCTGCACCCGCGAGCGCAGGTGATCGGTCATCTCGCCAATGTCGAACGTCGAGGTCAGGCGGTCAATCTCGTCGAGTTCGAGCCCCAGGTCGCGCAGCATGCAGATCAGACGCATGAGCGGGATCTGCGTGGGCGAATAGAAACGGTAGCCTTTTTCGTTAACCACGGCGGGCTTAAACAGGCCGATCTTGTCGTAGTAGATGAGCGTTTGGCGCGAAACGTTAAACAAACTCGCCATCTCGCTAATCGCATACATGCCCGTCTGCATAGGTCCTCCCGACACATCCTTTTTGCGCACAAAGCCCGCCGCCCACAGGGGCAGCGGGCTCAAACACTACTCGTATCCTACCCTAAAGACGCCTATGACCAGCGCTTATAGTTTGCACATGACACGCCGACGGCCTCGAGCGCCTTGGCGGCGATGTGATGCACCGCGTCATCGAGCGTGGCGGGGCCGTTGTAAAACGTGAGCATGGGCGGCATGAGCATGATGCCGGGCACGCGCGCCAGGCGCGCCATGTTATCGACGTGAATGGCGCTGAAGGGCGTCTCGCGCACCATGAGCACCAGGCGGCGCTGCTCTTTCATCTGCACGTCGGCCGCGCGCAACAACAGGTTTTCGCTGTAGCCGCTCGCAATGCCGGCGAGCGTCTTCATGGAGCAGGGCGCCACGATCATGCCGTCGACCGGATAGGTGCCGCTTGCGATGGCGGCGCCGATGTTCTTGTTGTCGTAGACCACATCGGCATGGCACGCAAACTCGTCGAGCGTCATGCCGAGCTCCTGCTCGATGGTAATCTCTCCCCCGCGCGTGACGACAAGCGCCGACTCGGCACCGGCCTGACGCAGGCATTTGAGGCACTCAAGGCCCAGCGCGGCACCGCTGGCGCCAGACACGCCAACGACAATGCGACGGGGACGGACAGAAGACTCAGGCATGACAACTCCTTAACTACTTGGTAGGGCTACTTACTAGAAAGCAATCTCCTTGGCCCACTTGTCCTTGTCGATCTCCATGAACTGCGAGCGGATGAAGTTCTTCTTGAGGTCGAACGGGACCGTGCAGTCGAAGATGGCCTTGCAGGCGATGCCGTGCTCGCGGATCGAAGGGTCGAACGCGGGGTCGTTGGACGGGTCGAGCACGTGGCAGTGGCAGCCGGGGATGGCGATGAGGTCCACGTCGGCCTGGAAGCGCGTGGTCATGGCCCACATCACGTCGCTCATGTCGAAGATGTCGACGTCTTCGTCAACCAGGATCACATGCTTGAGCTCGGAGAATGCCGAGAAGGCGAGCATGGCGGCGTTGCGCTGACGGCCCTCGTCATTTTTGCTCGACTTCTTGAACTGCATGATGGCAACGAACTTGCCGCCGCCACAGGGAGCAGCGTGGACGTTGAGCAGGCGGCCCGGGATAGCGGTCTCGACCATCTTGTAGATGGAAGCCTCGGTGGGGATACCGGCCATGGACACGTGCTCGTGCGAAGGGCCGATGCAGCTCTCCATAATGGGGTTGACACGCGTGGTGACGGCGGTGATCTTGATCACCGGGCAGACCTTGGCGCCGCCGGTGTAACCGGGGAACTCGGGCATGGCGTAGCCGTGGCCGTTGACGTCCTCGTTGATGGTCTCGTCGTGCATGAGGTAGCCCTCGAGCACGTACTCGGCATTGGCGATGCACTTCTGCGGAACGGTGACGCAGTCGGCAAGCTCGACAGCGTGGCCGCGCAGGGCGCCGGCAATTTGCAGCTCGTTGAAGCCGAGCGGTGTGGTGGGAGCCTCAAAACCGCAGCACATGTACACGGCGGGGTCCAAACCGATGGAGATGGAGATGGGCATGTCTTCGCCGCGCTGGCAGTACTCGTCAAAGAACGCGCCCAGGTGACGGCTGCCGGGGGTAATCCACATGGCAAGCTTATCCTTGTCGACGCAGGAGAAGCGGTGGATGGTCACGTCGGACTGGGAGCCGTCGGGGCTCGTGCCGTAGGCGAGGCCCATGGTGATGTAGGGGCCGCCGTCGACGGGCGTGTTGGTAGGAGCGGGAACGATCTTGCGCAGGTCAAAGCCCTCGTCGGTCGCCTTGTACACGACCTCCTGACAGTCGACGTGCGCACCCTCGGCGATCTGCTCGGGCGCGATCAGGTTCTCGAAGCGCTTGCCGATCTCGAGGCCCAGGTGCTCCTCGTCCAGGTCGAGCAGGGCGGCAACGCGCTTGCGGCTGGCAAGCATGCCGATGCAGACTTTGGCATCGTCAAAGCCCTTGACGTTGTTGAAGACCATCGCCGGACCCTCTTTGGTCGGGCGCATAACGGTGCCGCCGGCGCCGACGTGACGGTAGACGCCCGAGACCTCGGCGTCCGCGTCGACCTGAGTGTCGGTCTCGAGCAGCTGGCCCGGCATCTCGCGCAAAAAGTCGAGCGCGGAGCGCAGGTCGTGGATCTGGGAAGCATCGGTAGTGGACATAGCATGCTCCTTTCGGGAGAGTGCCCGGCGGCGAGGATGCCGCCGGGCTTGGTAACGTAATGGGGCCGCAGCGCTCATAGATGGGGCGCTCGGGCACTCGCAGTTCAAGCACTCGGCTAATTACAGCCAAGCACTCGACTGCTTACATCAGGCCAAAGAGGTGGAACCAGGCGGCCTCGACCAGCACGACGATAAAGACGACCGCGGTGAGGGGAATACCCATGCGCATGGCCTCTTTGGAGGTGTAGCCGCCGGCGTCCTTGCCCTCGCCGATAAGGATCGGCAGGTTGTGGAACGGCAGGATGTAGTGGATGTTGATGGACGTGAAGACGATGAGCGCCACGGCAAGCGGGCTTACGCTGGAGCCGGCCGCGAAGCTGATGAACGCCGGCACGCACACACCGAGCACGGCCATGACCGAGCCCATGAACATGTGGATGATCATGGAGAGCGCGGCGACGAGCAGGGCGAACAGGAAGATGTTCTCGGGCACGGAGCTGGGAAGCACGACGTCGGCGATCCAGGCGTTCATGCCGGTGGCGCCGCCCACGGAACCCACGGCCATGGCGGCCGTCAGGAACATGAGGGACTTGATGTCGACAGCGTTCCAGCTGGCAGGAGTGAGAACCTCGCCGATGATGGGCATGGCGAGCGCGACACCGATGGCAAGTGTCACCCAGCCGATGTAATCGCCCGAGACGGTAAGCCACAGCGCGATGGCGATGACAAGCCACACGATGGTGCGGATCTCCTTGACGGAGAGCATGCCGAGCGCGGCCTGCTTGGCCACGATCTGCTCGCGATCGTAAACGAGCTCCTTGCTGGGCTTAAAGAGGAAGAGGCCCAGGAACAGGGTGCACAGCAGCGCGACCAGCATAGGCACGCTCATGTACAGGAACCAGTCGACGAAGGACGGGCTCATGCCGCCGGCCTCGGCGCTGTACTGCGCGACGAGCGGGTTGAGTGTGGAGTCGCCCGTCAGGAAGAACATGGAGCCCGGGGCAGCAGCGGCAAACACGAGGAAGCCGAGCTTACCCTTGTCGTCGTCACCGTAGCCGGCGGACTCGGCGATGACCGAGACGACGGCGAGGATGAGGAAGGCGCGGGGGAACGGATGCGGGATCAGCAGCGACAGCACAAAGGTGAGCGCGAAGATCGAGATGATGAGCGACTTGGCGTCGCGCACGAACTTGAGCATAAACGCATAGGCGATGCGCTCGCCCAGGCCTGACTCCTTGACCGCGCTGGCGATGAGGTAGGCACCAATGACGAGCCACATGGTGGCTTTGGTCCACGAGCTAAACGTGGAGGCGACTGTCGCCGAGATGCTCGCGGCGCCCGTGTCGTCCACGCACACCTTGAACAGAACGAGCAGCGCGCAGTAGAGCAGGCCCACAAAGCCCGACTGCGCCACGCCACATGCCCAGAACACCACCGTGGCGAGCGTCAGTGCCAGACAGGTCTGAGCGCCGACCGTGAGCTCGACCGTCGAGCTCAGCTCCGCCAAAGGAAGAAACTTCACCAGCAAAAAGACAACGATACCCAGCACAAAGCCAATTTCGCGCTTGGTGATCTTAAACGCCTTCTTTTCCGCTTCCATCTCCCCACCTTTCTTGTTGGGGGGCGCTCCGGATTCGCAGCCACGTTGCCACTTAAAAAGGGGCGCCCGTTATCGGACACCCCTTACGTTGCGCTGTGTTGTTGCAATACAGTCAAGCGGGATTTTTGGATGAGAAGCGATCCTCTGGGCAAAAACCGTCACAACATTCGACGCTTTTCCTCGATTTCGAGATTTTCATCGAATGTTGTGACGGTTTGGATGTGGCAAAGGGACTGTCTTTTGTTTCACATAGCGAGATCCGTACGGATGGATGGGTCGCTGAGGGCCTCGCGGAGCCAGGGGGCCAGCTGCTCGGGGCGACCCCGCAGGTAGCCGTCGAGCTCGGACGGGGCGACCGGGCGCACCTCCGAGATCTCCTCTTGGTTGATATGCAGCTCGCCCGGCTCAACATGGGCTACGAACACCTCGCACCATTCGCACTCGCAGCGGCCGTCGCCGTGGTCCTCGCGGTACACCACGCGTCCGAGGTGCTTGAGCTGATCGGGCTCGCGCGTGATGCCAAGCTCTTCGTTGATGCGACGTGCCGTGGCGGCCGCGACGTCTTCCCCGGGGAGCGGATGGCCGGCACAGCCATCGGCCAGCACCCCGCCCCACAGGCGTTTGAGCGGACTGCGACGACAGAGCAGCAGGCGCGCGTCTTCGCCCTGGCCCTCGACCAGAAGCGTCAGAAATGCCTGATGCAGAATGCCCTCACCGGCATGGGCATCGATGCGGTCGACGGGGCCAAGCGTCTCGCCGGTCGCGGCATTGACCGCCACGACCTCGGCACCCGCGCCGCCCTCATCCCAGCCGGCGCGCAGAATGCGGGCTGCGGCCTCCTCGAGCGCGGCGATGAGCTCCTTGGTGGTGTCGAGCACGCGCTGCAGGTCGCCCCCGCTCGCCTGTTCAACATGAAAGCCCGTGCTCGCAACGACCGGCACGCCAAAGCGCGTGGCCAGCGCCGCCGCGATATCGTGCGCCGGAATTTCGTCTCGATGGCACGGAACAGCCAGGATGCTCACTGTCGCCGTGCGGCCGGGCTCGGGGCGCGGAATGGCCTGCGCCGTGGCGCCCAGGTGCGCGAACTCCGGCGAGCAGGCGTACACCGCCATGCCTCGCGGCGTCACCGTCAACTGGGCCTCGAGCGCAAACTTGCCCTCGCCTGCTGCAACCTTTGTCGTGTGCATACCCATGGGATCTCCTGTCGCCCGCAATGTACCTGAGACCATTTTCACCTGTATTGCGACTATACAGGCAAGCACAGCCTGCGACAAAGGGGGCAGGCACCTGGCACATTCTGTTAGAGTTGCAGGGATTGAATCCCGCTTATTCATGCGACATTGGAGTGACAACCTTGACCGCCGCAACCACGTCTAAAAGTAAGTCAACCGCCGCCGCGCTCTCCCCCGCGCGCACCAAGCTCTGCCTGGCGCTGCTCGTGCTGTTGGGATTCTCGCTCGGCTGCTCAGAGTTCGTGGTCATCGGCATCGAAAGCGACTTGGCAACGGAACTCGGCGTATCACTTGCCACTGCGGGCCAGCTCATCAGCGTGTTCGCGCTCGTCTATGCCATCGCCACGCCGGTGCTTGCGCTCAGCACGGGGCGATTCCGCCGCTACCAGTTGCTCGTGTACTACAGCATCGTCTTTGTGCTCGGCAACCTGGTCATGGCGTTGGCGCCCAACTTCCAGGTGCTCTTTATCTCGCGCATTGTCCTGGGATCCGTCTCGGGCGCACTGCTCGCCGTGGGTGTGACGTACATCCCCGAGCTGCTGTCCCCGCAGCAAACTTCGCTTGCCATCTCGGTGGTATATGGTGCGTTTTCCGTAGCAATGGTCTTTGTCACTTCGATCGGCAAGCTTGTGGCCGACACGCTCGACTGGCACGTTGCCATGTACGGCACGCTGGCCTTTGCCGTTCTGATCTGCGGAGCGCTCGTGGCGTTTATGCCGCGCGCCGGACAGACCGACGAACCCGCTACCTTCCGCGAACAGGCGAGTCTGCTGCGCGAACCGAGTATCATCACCGGCATGCTCATCTTCTTGTTTGGCGTGGGATCGGTCTATGTGTTTTACGGCTATATGACGCCCTATCTGGAGCAGGTGCTGGGCATGGGCACGGTCGAAGCCAGCACCACGCTCATGGCCTACGGCGTGTTCTGCCTGATCTCGAACATCCTGGGCGGATGGATTGATGCGCGCTTTGGCATGAAGGCGCTGCTCGTGACGTTTGTGCTGCAGGCTGTGGCGTTACTCGGGTTGTTTGCTGTGGGCGGCACCATGCCGCTCGCGCTGGTCTTTGTCTTTAGCTTGGCGATGCTCATGTACCTGTTCTCGGTGTCGTGCATCACACACTTTATGGACGTGGCGCGCAGCCGCCATCCCAAGTCGATGGTGCTCGCGAGTTCGGTTGAGCCCATGGCGTTTAACGTCGGCATCTCGTTTGGCACTGCGGTGGGCGGCGCCGTGGTAAGCAGCGTTGGCATTGCCTACGTGGGCGCCGTGGGCGCTGCGTTCTCGCTTGCGGCCTGGATGCTCACGCTGGTGACGATTAAGTTGGCTCGCTGGGAGCGCAAGCGGGCGAGGGCGTAGGCGTAGGCGCAGGCGTAGATGCGATACTCGAGCTCGATGATGACGATCGAAAGGAAACCGCATATGCAACGCGTACTGTTTATCTGCCATGGGAACATCTGCCGCTCGACGATGGCCGAGTCGGTGTTTACCGAGCTGGTGCACCGCGCTGGGCGCGCGGGCGAGTTTGTCATTGATTCCGCCGCGACCTCGACCGAGGAGATCGGCAACCCGCCACATCACGGTACCGTTGCCAAGCTACGCGAGGTCGGGATTCCCGTCGTTGCGCACCGTGCCCGCCAGGTGCGTCGCACAGAGTATGGCAACTGGGATCACATTGTCTATATGGATGCTGAGAACGCGCGCGGCCTGCGTCGCATCTTTGGCGACGACCCCGACGGCAAGATTACGCGCTTGCTCGATTGGACCGAGCACCCCGGCGACGTGGCCGATCCCTGGTACACCGGCAACTTCGATGCCACCTACCGCGATGTGCTCGCCGGTTGCACTGCCATGCTCGAGCAGATGTAGGTTCGCGGGCGCACAAACCGCGCGAACCGCGTCATCGGTATACATCGAGCGTGGATTTTCTCTCGTATACAGATCGAGCGTGGAAAATCTCCCACTTTGAGCGTTCAAGTGCGCTCTAAACGGGAGAAAATCCACGCTCATTTTCTCGGGCAGTGGAACTCGATACGACCAAGAGACTGCTCCTTTGTCACATTCGGGACTGGCCCTAGACCGGCTTGACCTCCAGCTTTATCCCCTCGGCACAAGAGTCGCCCAAAACATCCGAAAGGACCCAGGTCGCATATAGCGGCAAATAAAGAACAGCTCCGTTGCGCTCAACGTTGCCTCTCGAGAAAACAATCCCGAGCCTTACGCCATATTCGGCCGTATCAAGCACATGGCCGAGCGCAGCGTGCGCGTGGTAATAGGAGCCCGATTTAACCTCGATCGGGACAGCCGTCCCATCCGGTCCGTCGACCACAAAGTCCACTTCGCCGCGCTTTTTCGTCTGATAGTAGTAAAGCTGGCGATTCTGGGCAGCCAGCTGCTGGGCCACCACGTTTTCGTAAATGCCGCCCAGATTGGGCTCCTTGCTATCAAGATACGCCGCCTGGGCGACTCCAACGGGGTAGCGCGCCATCAACATGCCCGTATCCGATTGATATAGCTTGAACTGCGATGGCCGCGCCGTCTTGAGCAGGGGCGATTTTGGCTCGGTTACGATATCGGCCTTGAGAGCAACGCCGGCATCGACAAGCCAGACAAAATCTCGCTGGTACTTGTCGTAATGCGCCTTGGGGTCAATGGAATTGAGCACGAAGCGTTTGTTTTCGCCCTCGAGCATAATAGGGAGCTGATCGTAAATGCTCTGCACCTGAAGGGCTCGCCCGCTTGCATACTTAGAGATATCCCGCCGGTACTGTTCGTTGAGCTCTGACTGTAGCTGACGAACAGAGGCAAGGTCGCCCTGCGTGTCAAGGAAACGCTGCACGACCTCCGGCATTCCGCCGACAACGGTATAGGTCCTGAAGTTTGCCATCATCGCGTCATGAATGTAATCAGGAATGGGCTTTTCGCTGATACACGCATCGCGTATCGTTTGGCGAGCTCCCTCGCTCACCCCGATCGCCCAGCAAAACTCCTCAAAATCGAGCGGGAACATCCTAAGCTCGTGAACATATCCCACAGGATAGGACCTAACGCCCTTGAACTGGGTCCCGAGCATTGACCCCGAAAACGCCCAGTGGCACCTCCCGTCCTCAACAAGGAACTTTGCCATCGTCATGATGTCGGGGGCCTCTTGGACCTCATCGATAAACACGAGCGTTTTGCCTGGCGCTATCGGCTTTCCCGAAAGAAGCGTCACCCTGCTGATGAAATCATCGGCATCCCGTGCCTCGAGAAGAGCATCTTTTGCCTGGCGATTTTCCGCGAGATTGAGCTCGATATAGGTTGCGTAGTTTGACTTACCGAACTCGCGAATCGAGTAGCTCTTACCGATTTGGCGAGAACCCGTGACGAACAACGCCTTTCGTTCAATGGATCTCTGCCAACAATCAAGATCATCAGCGATTTTCCTGCGCAACATGAGCTCTCCCATCGCCTCGATAAATGAAATGCAGATATTTATATCGACTATTATCGATGAAATGCAGAGATTTTTAGTACCGAAATTGGATGAAATGCAGAAATTTGAGCTTACTCGCGCACAGAACAACGACGCGTGCGCCTAAGCATGGGCATAAGTGAGGTCGGGATTCTCGCATACAAATCGAGCGAGGACTATCTCCCACTTTGAGTGCGAAATTGCGCCCAAAACGGGAGATAATCCACGCTCGATATTTCGACGGGAGAAAATCCTCGCTCGGTTACTCGTCGACGATCTCGGCAAGCCAGACGTTCAGCGTATCAATCTCGGGGCAGCAGAACTTTGCCGTGCCAGGCTCGTTGCCAGGCACGGTTCCGCCATAGCGCAGGATATCGATATAGGGAAAGCCCACGTGACAGGCCATGGCGCACATCTTGCCGCGGTCTCGGTCAAAGTCAAAGACGTCGCCCGGCTTGTGACCATGGTGGCAGCGGCACGTCCCCAGCTGGTCCACGCAGCTCACGCGGATACGCGGCCGCTTGCCACGCGGCGCGCCGAGCGGCCTGTTCTCGCCCGCAGGCTTGACGCCGCCCTCGCCAGCGTTACTCATGGTCAATCACATCCAGGCAGGCCTCGATGGGAAGGCCGGCCGACTTGTCCTCTTGGTCGGCATTGCGCTCGATAAGCTCAGCCACCACACGCATGGCATCGGACGTCGCGCGCTGCAGACTCCAACCTGCCATAACGCGGCCCATGAGCACCGCCGAGAACGTATCGCCCGTGCCCGGGAAATAGACCGGAATGAGCTCAAAGGGAATCGTGAAGTACTCCCCCGCCACATGGTCGTAACCGATAACCGCGTTCGTGCCATTTACCACGGCGCTCGTAATGACCACCGACTTGGCACCCAGCTCGCGCACGGCGTCCACAAGGGCGCGGGCCTCATCGGGCGTGATCTGCTCTGCAATAGGCGTATCGGCGAGCAGACAGGCCTCGGTGTAGTTGGGCACCGCGTAGTCTGCGCACTCCAGCAGGTGCCGCATAAGGCCAATCGTGGACTCGGGCACACCGGCATAGAGCTTGCCGTTGTCGCCCATGATGGGATCGACGAACACCTTGGTGCCCTTTTGCGCGCGGCGGTGGCAAAAGTCCGAGATGATACGCGTCTCTTCCTCGGTCACGATAAAACCGGTGGAGATGGCGTCGAACTCAAAGCCGAGCTCCTCCCAGATGGCGAGGCTCTGGCGCACGTACTCGGTGGTGTCGTGGATGTAGAACTTGGGATAGTTGAGCGTATCGGACACAAGTGCCGTCGGCAGGTTATGGATACGGTAGCCCATGTGCGACAGCACCGGCAGCATGGCGGAAAGCGCGACCTTGCCGTAGCCGCACATATCGTTAATCAGCAGCAGCTGAGTATTCTTCATGAGGGTCTCCCTTGTTTCGGGCGCGGCGCGGCAGCGCCACAGTGCGACTAAGTGTAGCGCAGGGGACGTTGTGAACGGGCGCTGGCACCGTGGAGGTCAAATTGTTGCGGAAAGGTTTCGGAAATGGGGGCTGTTTGCTCCATAGCGGCCTAGTTGATGCTACTCATATAGCTCCATTTCAAAACTATGCCTATTTACTACGTTTAACCGCCCGCCTCCAACCACAGCGAATTTCTCTCCAACAAAACCGCAGGTAGATAGCTTGCGTTTTTTCAGAAACAGCTGTTGTGGTCAGCGATGCTGGATTCATCGTAGTAATTAGGCATAGTTTTTGGCAAGGCCGCTTCGAAAGGCATCATCGCAGCCCAAAACGATACCTTTTCCTTCGTCCCCAAGGGATCAGATTGCCGCTTAGGAGCGTTTGCAGCGTCGAGCGGTTACGGCGTTTGGTAAAACGCCGTAACTTAATAAGTTTGGTACCTTGACATTTATTTCTTGCACTCCTAAATTAGTTAGGCACAAAACAATTGCACTACCTAACTAAAGAAAGGAGCGAAGCTTAGATATGTGTGTTGAACCACTCGTCCTTCCGCATGAGCCCGGCGGTGACCCGTCGCAACCGGTAGACATACCCGAAGCGGTCAGCGCCGAAGACAAACTCGCCAAGCGCATCCTGAGCGGCCTGGGCTTTTGCGGCCATTACATGCATTTTCATGGCGGAGGCGTGTCCGGCAAGGCGCCCATCATCTGCCTGCTGGCCAAGCAACCCGGCGGCGAGATGTCGCAGCAGGAACTCGGCATGCACTTTGACCTCAAGCCGGGGTCGCTTTCCGAGATCCTGTCCAAGCTCGAGCTCAACGGCCTCATCGAGCGCAGCCGTAACCCCAAGGATCGACGGCAGCTCACCATTCGCCTGACCGAAACCGGCCGGGAAAACGCCCGCATCGACCAGGCGGCCCGCATTCGCTTTAGAGAGCAAGCCTTTAGTGCCCTCACCCACGACGAGCGCGAGCAGCTCGCCGAAATGCTCGAGAAAATCCGTGTAACCTGGGAGGAACTGGATGATTAAAACCCTCATGGGCAGCATCCGCGACTATATGAAAGTCACTGTTGCCACGCCATTGCTCGTGCTTGGCGAGGTGCTCTGCGAGATGCTGATTCCATTTATCACCGCCAACCTAATCGACGCCATCAAAGACGGTGCCACCGTAGCCGAGATGCTTCCCACCGCGGGTTTTTTGGTGCTCATCGCGCTTACGTCGCTTGCTTTTGGCGCCGCGGCCGGCATCACCTGCAGCCATGCGAGTTGCGGCTTCGCCAAGAATCTGCGTCACGACCTGTTCTACAAAATCCAGACGTTCAGCTTTGCCAACATCGATGAGTTCTCGAGCTCCTCGCTCGTCACGCGCCTGACCACCGACATCAACAACGTGCAGCAGGCCTTTATGATGATCATCCGCATCGCCGTGCGCGCGCCGCTGGTCTTGATCTTCGCCTTTACCATGGCATTTATCATGGGCGGCAGCGTCGCCATGGTCTACCTGGTCATCATTCCGCTGCTGGGCTTTGGACTGTTCTTTATCATCTTTAAGGTGCGCCCCATCTTCTCGCGCGTGTTCCACAAGTACGATGCCCTTAACGAGTCCGTCGAGGAAAACGTCACCGGCATGCGCGTGGTTAAGAGCTACGTACGCGAAGACTTTGAGAAGGAGAAGTTCGCGACCGCCGCGCGCGACGTCCAGATGGACTTCACCCGCGCCGAGAAGCTGCTCGCCTTTAACAACCCCATGATGAACATCTGCGTCAACGGCGCGTTTGTCGTCATCATCTACCTGGGCTCCAAGCTCATCATCACGAGCCAGGGCACGCTGTTCGACGTGGGCCAGCTCTCCTCGACCTTTACCTATGGTTTCCAGATTCTCATGAGCCTGATGCAGCTGTCGATGATCTTTGTCATGGTGACCATGGCCGACGAATCGGCACACCGCATTGCCGAGGTGCTGGCCGCCGAGCCCACGATCGCCGATCCCGCCGAGCCCGTGCTCGAGGTTGCCGACGGTTCCATCGACTTTGACCACGTGAGCTTTAAGTATTCCAAGCATGCGAAGCGCCAGGCGCTCGACGATATCGACCTGCACATTACGAGCGGCGAGACCATCGGCATCATCGGCGGCACCGGCTCGGCCAAGTCCACGCTCGTTAACCTCATCGCCCGCCTGTACGACACCACCGAAGGCGCTGTGCGCGTGGGCGGCGTGGACGTGCGCGACTACGACCTGGACGCGCTGCGTCACCAGGTCGCCATGGTGCTGCAGAAAAACGTGCTGTTTAGCGGCACCGTCGCCGAGAACCTGCGTTGGGGCGACCCGAACGCCACCGACGAGGAAGTCCGCGAGGCGGCGCATCTGGCCTGCGCCGACGAGTTTGTCGACGGTTTCCCCAAGGGCTACGACACCTGGATCGACCAGGGCGGCTCTAATGTTTCGGGCGGTCAGAAGCAGCGCCTGTGCATTGCACGCGCCCTGCTGCGTCGCCCCAAGATCTTGATCCTGGACGACTCCACCAGCGCCGTCGACACCAAGACTGACGCCAAGATTCGCGCAGGTCTGGCAAGTTATCTGCCCAACACGACCAAGCTCATCATCGCCCAGCGCATCAGCTCCGTGCAGGACGCAGACCGCATCATTGTCATGGAGGGCGGCCGCATCGCACAGATCGGCAACCACGAAGAGCTGCTCAAGACGAGCGAGATCTACCGCGAGACCTTTACCTCTCAAAACAAGATGTCTGCCGAGGGCGAAGGGGCCGTCGAGGCCGACACCGAGGCATCCGCAACGCAAGCTCAGACCCAGGAAGGAGGCGAGGCACATGAGTAAGGCAACGACCGCCGAGCGCGCGCTCAACCGCAAGGGCGGCACCATGTCGCGCCTCATCAAGACGCTCTTTGGCTTCTATCCTGTGCTTTTGCCCCTCGTCGTCGCCGGCGTGGTGCTCTGCGCCATCATCAACTCCATCGGCGCGACCTTCCTGCAGAGCGCCCTGCAAATTATTAGCGAATCGTGGCAGTCGGGCGATTGGGAAGCCGCGCAGCCCAAAATCGCACAGCTCGTGACCACCCTCGCCTGCATCTACGGCGTCGGCGTCCTGTCCTCGCTCTTCTGGAACCGCGCCATGGCTATCGTCACGCAGGGCTCGCTCGAGAAGCTGCGCGAGATGATGTTCAACCGCATGCAGGACCTGCCGATCCGCTACTTCGACACGCACCAGCGCGGCGATATCATGAGCCACTACACCAACGACATCGACACGCTACGTCAGATGATCAGCCAGTCGCTGCCCAACCTGCTCATGACGATCATCATCATCGTCACGGTGTTCTTTATCATGCTGTACTACAGCGTGTGGATGTGCCTGGTCATCATCGCCGGCGTCGCCTTTATGACCTTTATGACCAAGCTGCTCGGCTCCAACTCCGCGCGCTTCTTCATTGCGCAGCAGACCGAGCTCGGCGTGGTCGAGGGCCATATCGAGGAAGTCATGAACGGCCAGAAGGTCGTCAAGGCGTTCTGCCACGAGTCTGCCGCCGAGGCCGATTTTGACGAGCGCAACGAAAAGCTCTTCGAGGTCTCCCAGAAGGCCAACATGTACGCCAACATCCTCATGCCCATCCTTATGAACCTGGGCAACCTGCTCTACGTGCTGGTCGCACTGGCGGGCGGCATTTTCCTGGCGCTGGGCGTGCCCAACCTGAGCATCTCGGGCATGGCGCTGTCCATCGCCGTCGTGGTGCCGTTCCTCAACATGACCAAGCAGTTCTGCGGACAGATCGGCCAGATCTCACAGCAGATCAACGCCGTGGTCATGGGCCTCGCCGGCGCCGACCGCATCTTTGAGCTCATCGACGAGGAGCCCGAGGCCGACGAGGGCTACGTGACACTCGTCAACGCGCAGGTGAACCCCGAAACCTGGGAGCTCGAGGAGGCCGACCACCACACCGGCATGTGGGCATGGAAGCATCCGCACCGCGCAACCGGCGAGATCGAGTACGTACCGCTGCGCGGCGACCTGGTCATGGATAACGTCGACTTTGGTTACACGCCCGACCACGAGGTGCTGCACGGCGTGTCCGTGTTTGCCAAGCCGGGCCAGAAGGTCGCGTTTGTCGGCGCCACCGGTGCCGGTAAGACGACCATCACCAACCTCATCAACCGCTTCTACGACATTGCCGACGGCAAGATCCGCTACGACGGCATCAACGTCAACAAGATCCGCAAGGCCGACCTGCGCCGAAGCCTGGGCGTCGTGCTGCAGGACGTGAACCTGTTCACCGGCACCGTGATGGACAACATCCGCTACGGCAACCTGGACGCCACCGACGAGGAGTGCATCGCAGCGGCCAAGCTCGCGGGCGCAGACGACTTTATCACCCGCCTGCCCGACGGCTACGACACCATGCTCACCGGCAACGGCGCACAGCTGTCGCAAGGCCAGCGCCAGCTGATCTCGATCGCCCGCGCCGCCGTCGCCGATCCGCCGGCGATGATTCTGGACGAGGCTACGTCGAGTATCGACACCCGCACCGAGGCCATCGTGCAGGAGGGCATGGATAAGCTCATGGAGGGCCGCACGACGTTTGTCATCGCGCACCGCCTGTCCACCGTGCGCAACTCCGACGCGATCATCTGTCTGGATCACGGCCGCATCATCGAGCGCGGCAACCACGACGAGCTGATCGCCAAGCGCGGGTATTACTACCAGCTGTACACGGGTGCATTTGAGCTGGAGTAGGAACGGTTACTGACGGAGGGTGCCCCGGGGCGTCGAGGTAATTCCTCCGTGCTCAAACATTCTCGCTTCGCTGCGAAACTGCGCGCGGAGGAAATACCCCGCCGCTCCGGGGCACCCTCCTGCGCGCAATCAGCCCGTTGTTTAAAACGGAATAAAGGTTAGTGAGGCCCTGGCCGTTTGGCCAGGGCCTCGTTTTGTTAGTCTTTTTGGGACGGGGCTTTTTGACTACTTTGAGGGTGCGCAGGCAGGGCGGCAAAAGTAGCTAAAAAAGCCCCGTCCCAAAAAGACTACCCGCGCCAAATGAGCTAGTTGAGGAGTTGGGCCATGGCGTTGACGAATTTTTGTACTTGGAGGGTGGGCTCGAGCGGGTAGTGCAAGAAGACCGGCACCTCGCGGCCACATAGGAACGGCACGCCTACAAAAGCCGGGTGCACGCCCGACCATGCGCCGCAGGTGAGCACCGCGTCGCCCTTTTCCTCCGCCTCGTTAAAGAGCGCAAAGTCAAAACTGTCCACGTCGATCACGTCCACGCCGCCGTCGGCCAAAAGATCGATGCGCAGGCTGTCCATGGCGTCGTTGCCGTGGCGCAGTACGCGCAGACGCATACCCTCCAAGTCGGCAACCGTAATGCGATTCTTGCGCGCCAGCGGGCTCGTGCGCGGCAGATCGATATAAAACGGCACGTTGACAATGCGGAGCTTTTGGCAGGCATCACCCCAGCGTGGGGTAGAAAAACTCGATTGCACCACATCGACCTCGCGGCCCAAGCTACGCATGACGGTCTCGCGCTCGTCGTAGAGATCGCTTACCGGCACGATTTCAAATCGCAGCGACGGTTCCAGATCGTGGATGCCCGACCACATCGACAGCGTTTGGCGCCCCGGGCACATCATCGACACGCCCAGGCGCACGGCACCGCCATCGCCCGCCGCGCGTCGGGCACGGCGCAGCGCGTCCTCGGACTGCCGCATGATCGAGCGCGCGTCGTCCACCAGTAGTGCGCCGGCCGGCGTCACTTTGACGCCCGAGTGCGAGCGTTCGAACAGCGTGATGCCGAACTCGGCCTCGAAGCCCGACACCTGCTTGACGAGCGCCGGAGTCGACACGCGCAATTGTGCCGCCGCACGCGAGAAGCTTCCCAGCTCCGCGGCGGCCGATATGGCCTCAAGTCGTCGATCGTACACGTCAATCTCCCGTTTTCGCGCCCGTGGCCACATGGTGCCACAGGAGGTTGTTTTCGCAGGTCATGCGCTCAATTGAGAATAAACTGCATCGCACGGTGTAAACCTACGGTTAACACCATTCTAACAAATATGCAATTCACCTGCGTAAATGCAAAGCATACGATAACCAGCGAAAACCACGTGGGTCGATTAATGAGAGCGGCCCACAGGGAGGCACAAGAAGGGAAGTTCCTATGAGCAATTGGCTTAAGCTCGAGGGCGATGTCTGCGCCGTGACTGGCGCGCTCGGCGGTATGGGC
Source organism: Collinsella sp. CLA-AA-H167 (assembly GCF_040095305.1). Lineage (NCBI taxonomy): Bacteria > Bacillati > Actinomycetota > Coriobacteriia > Coriobacteriales > Coriobacteriaceae > Collinsella > Collinsella sp. CLA-AA-H167. The sequence continues at coordinate 54,817 of NZ_JBBNGA010000010.1, read as the reverse complement.
GTCGAGATTTGCCGCGAGTTCGCCCGCAACGGCGCCAATGTCGTCCTGCTCGACCTGGACGAGGAGAAGGTCAAGGCCGCAGCCGCCGACCTCGCCGCCGAGTTTGGCATCCACGCCGAGGGCTACAAGATGAATGCCTGCGACGAGGCCGAGGTTCAGGCCGCCGTCGACGCCACCATCGCCGAGTTCGGCCGCGTCGACGTTCTCGTCAACACCGCCGGCATCCTGCGCTTCGCCGCCATGGAGGACCTGCCGCTGAGTGACTGGAACGAGGTCATCAACGTCAACCTCACCGGCTATTTCATCACCTCGCAGCGCTTTGGTCGCGAGATGATCAAGGCCGGCCAGGGTCGCCTGGTCCACATCTCGACCGTTGCCAGCCACTCCCCCGAGACGTTCTCGGGCGTGTACAGCTCCACCAAGGCGGGCGTCAACATGATGTCCAAGATGCTGGCTGCCGAGTGGGGCCCCTACGGCGTGCGCTCCAACTGCGTCGAGCCCTGCTTTGTCAAGACCCCGATGTCGGCGAGCTTTTACGCCGACCCCGAGGTCGAGAAGAGCCGCAGCCGCCTGATCGCCACGCGCCGCATCGGTGAGGTCAGCGATATCGCCAACGCCGTCATGTTCCTGGCGTCCAAGCGCTCGGACTTTACCACCGGCGACGCTATCAAGGTCGATGGCGGCTTCTCCAACATGATGGGCGACCTCACCGCCAAGCCCGGCGGCCGTCGCGCCTTTGCCGACAACTACCTCAAGAACAAGGGTGTCGAGCTTTGGTCCGATGAGTCCGGCGTCGCAAAGCCGACTGACCAGTAAACCAGCCTGACAGGGAGGCTCGCGGTGACGCCCGCTCCTCCCCGCATCGATTAGAAAGAGTCCAATGGCTTCCACCAACTCCAACAAGGGTCGCGCCGTCGTGCTTTCCGCCGCGTGCGTCACCATGTTCTTCATCAGCTCCATCGCGCTGTATTCCGTTGTGAGCAAGAACCTGCTCGCCGTCTATCCCGAGTGGTCCAGCGCTCTTACCTGGGCTTTCCCGGTCTTCCAGACCATCATGGCCGTGACGGGCATCTTCGCCGGCCGCATCTCCGATAAGATCGGCCCGCGCAACGTCGTGATCGCCGCCGCCGTGTGCTACGGCGTGGGCTGGTTCATGTCCGGCACCGTCACCGAGCCGTGGCAGTTCTACCTGTGGTTCTCGCTCGTCGCCGCCATCGGCAACGGCCTGGGCTACAACCCCGCGCTCACCACCGGCCAAAAGTGGTTCATCGACAAAAAGGGCCTCGCCTCCGGCATCACCCTGGCCGCTTCGACCGCCGGCCCCGCCGTGCTGTCCCCGGTGCTCGCCTCGCTGCTCATCCCGAGCCTTGGCATCTTTGGCGCCCTTAAGGCACTCGGCGTCATCTTCTTTGTGACGATCGCCGCCTCCGCCCTGTTCCTGAAGGCCCCCGAGGCCGGTTGGCTGCCCGAGGGCTTCGAGGCCCCCAAGGGCGGCGCGCACGCCGGCACCTTCGGCGACCTCACCCCGGGCGAGATGGTCAAAACCCCGCGCTTCTGGGTCCTCATCGCCACCTTCGCCTTCGCCGCCACCGCGGGCACCCTGCTCGTGGGCAAGGTTGCCTCCATCGCCGCTGTCCAGCTCTTCGCCGACCCCACGAGCGCCGCGGCCGTCGCCCTCGGCGGCGTGGTCGTCTCCGTCAACACCTGCGCCAACCTGGTCGGCCGTCTGTCCTTTGGCCAGATCATCGACAAGATCGGTGCCTACAAGTCGCTGCTCATCAGCCTTGTCGTGACCATCGTCGCCCTCGTCATCATGTCGATGAGCTTTACGCAGAGCATGTTCTTTGTGGCGCTCGCCCTGCTCGGCTTTAGCTTTGGCGCCCTGCTCGTCATCTACCCGCCGCTCACCGGTGGCGCCTTTGGCACCAGCAACATCGGCGTCAACTACGGCATCATGTTTTTGGGCTACGCCGCCTCTACCTGGATCAGCCAGCCCATCACTGCCGTGCTGTATCACGCCGAGGCCGGCAGCGCCGCCTACCAGCAGTCCTTCTACGGCGCCATCGTGATCGCCGCCATCGCCGTCGTGCTCACCCTCTACATGATGGTCTCCGACAGCAAGAAGAAGTCCGCCTAGTTTTACCGATGTGACAAAGGGACTGTCCCTTTGTCACATTCCACCAGCCACCAGCATTAAGGAGTCGAAATGTCTGAGCTCAACCCCGTCCGCATTGCCGTCATCGGCGCCGGCGCCATGGGCCGCAACCACATCCGCTTTGTCACCGAGGAGCCCGAGGCCGAGCTCGTCGCCATCGCCGACGCCTTTGAGGGCGCCCGCGCCACGGCCGAGGCTGCCAGCGTGCCGTTCTTTACCGATCCCGCCCAGATGATGGACGAGGTCAAGCCCGAGGCCGTCATCATCGCCACCCCCAACGACCTGCACCTGGGCGTTGCCCGCGAGGCCATCAAGCGCAACATCGTGCCGCTGGTCGAAAAGCCGATCTCCAACGACCTCGAGGATGCCCAGGCTTTCGCCGCCGAGGCCGAGACCGCCGGCGTGCCCGTGCTCGTGGGCCAGCACCGTCGCCACAACCCCTTCGTCAACAAGGCCAAGGAGATCATCGAGTCCGGTGAGCTGGGCAAGCTCACCGTGTCGAGCTTCCACTACATGATCTATAAGAATGACGAGTACTTTGATGTCGAGTGGCGCCGCAAAAAGGGTGCCGGCCCGATCCTGGTCAACCTGGTGCACGACGTCGACCTGCTCCGCTATCTGCTGGGTGAGCCCGTTGCCGTCCAGGGTATGCAGTCCAGTGCCGCCCGCGGTTTTGAGACCGAGGACTCCGCCGTGGTCAACGTCCGTTTTGCCGATGGCGCGCTTGCGAGCATGACCATCTCCGACGCCACCGCCAGCCCCTGGAACTGGGAGGCAACCGCTCGCGAGGATCCGCAGTACCGCCCCTTCGACGCTGACGCCTACTTTATCGGCGGAACCTTGGGCGCCCTTTCGCTGCCCCGCCTGCACCAGTTCTCCTACAACGGTGCCTCCAACTGGCACAAGCCGCTGCAGATGGAGATCCCGGCCGTGGACCCGGCGCTGCCGCACAAGATGCAGCTCAAGCACTTTGTGAAGGTCGTCCGCCGCGAGGTCGAGCCCGTCGTGACCCCCGCCGACAACGTTAAGACGCTCACGCTGCTTAACGCCATCAAGGAGGCCGCCGAGACCGGCCAGCTCGTCGAGCTGTAATGCCTTAAGAGCGGCCGCGGCAGAAACCCCATGCCGAGTCCCTCGGTCCGCCACAAATAAGCCCCTCTTCTTTGCCCCGCGAGCAGCCTCCTGCCCGCGGGGCTTTTTGCTACTTCGCTGACGATTTTTCTGAGATGGGGGCCTTTTTGCACCTCAGCTTGATTCGTTCGCCACGAAAGCGGCCTATCTACTACGTTTAACCGATCGCCCTCAACCATGCCAAATTTCGCGGAATAAAAACCGCAGGTAAACGGCTTGCCACTTTTCGGAAAACCGGGGGATGGTCGACCCACACGGTTCAAACGTAGTAGATAGGCCGCTTTCATGGCGCGGCCCCAAAACAGTCTTTTGGGACGGGTGGTATCCTTGGTAGCTCTGTGCTGCAAACGCACCTTAAACGCAAGGAGTCCCATGGATCTTATCGCCCAGCTCGCGCGCGAGCTCAACCTTAAGGCCGCCAACGTCGAGGCAGCCGTCAAGCTCATCGACGAGGGCAACACCATCCCCTTTATCTCGCGCTACCGTAAAGAGGCCACCGGCGGCATGGATGACGTCGCCCTGCGCGCGCTCGACGAGCGCCTGTCCTACCTGCGCAATCTTGAGCAGCGCAAAGAGGACGTCATCCTGCTCATCGACGCGCAGGGCAAGCTCACGCCCGAGCTTGAGCAGCAGATTCGCGAGGCCACGCAGCTCCAGCGCGTCGAGGACCTCTACAAACCCTACCGCAAAAAGCGCATGACCCGAGCACAGAAGGCCCGCGAGGCGGGACTCGAGCCGCTCGCCAATATGATCATCATGCAGGCCTCGGCCAAGGGCAGCGCGCTCGACGCCGCCGCGGCATACGTCAACGAGGAGGCCGGCTTCGACACGCCCGAAAAGGCGCTCGCCGGCGCCGCCGACATCGTGGCCGAGACGGTGGCCGAGGACCCCGAGAACGTCGCCGATCTGCGCGCCTTTACGCAAAACACCGCCGACATCGTCGTTGAGGCCACCGACCCCGCCGAGAAGACCCCCTACGAGCCGTACTACAGCTATGACGAACCGCTGCGCCGCATCCCCAACCACCGCGTGCTGGCTATCGACCGCGGCGAGCGCGAGGGCAAGCTCCGCGTACGCGTGAACGTCGACGGTGCCGCCGCCACGGCGCGCCTCGGCAGCCGCTGGCCCCGTCGCCAGGGCGTCTTTGCGCCCGTCTTTGACGCCGCTATCGCTGACGGTTACAAGCGCCTCATGGCCCCCTCGCTGGAGCGCGAGGCACGCGCCAAACTCACCGTCCGCGCCCAGACCGAGGCCATCAACGTCTTTGCCAAGAATCTCGAAGGCCTGCTCTCGGCACGCCCCGTGCGCGGCGCCCGCGTGCTCGCGCTCGATCCGGGCTACCGCACCGGCTGCAAGGTCGCCGTCATGGACGAGACCGGCAAGCTGCTCGACAACGGCGTGGTCTACCCCACCAAGCCGCGCCACGACGTCGCCGGCACCAAGCGCGAGCTCGCCCGCCTCGTCAAGAAGGACAGCGTCAACACCATCGTCATCGGCAACGGCACCGCCAGCCGCGAGACCGAGGAAGTCGTCTCGGAGTTTATTGCCGAGCAGGCGCCCAGCCTTCGCTACACCATCGTCAACGAGGCGGGCGCGTCGGTGTACTCCGCCTCCGAGCTCGCGAGCCAGGAGTATCCCGATCTGGATGTCACCGTACGTGGCGCCATGAGCCTGGGCCGCCGTCTGCAAGACCCGCTGGCAGAGCTCGTCAAGATTCCGCCCCAGTCCATCGGCGTGGGCCAGTACCAACACGACCTTGACCAGGCCGAGCTTTCGCGCACCTTGGGCCACGTGGTGGAAGACGTCGTCAACCGTGTGGGCGTCGACGTCAACACCGCGAGCGCAAGCCTGCTGGGCTACGTGTCGGGCATTACGCCGAGCGTAGCCAAAAACATCGTGGCCTACCGCGAGGAAAACGGCGCCTTTACCGATCGCCGCCAGCTCAAGAAGGTCCCCAAGCTGGGACCCAAGGCGTACCTCAACGCCGCAGGTTTCCTGCGCATCAGCGGCGGCAAGAACCCGCTCGACGCGACAAGCGTCCACCCCGAAAGCTACGAGGTGGCCACGGCCGTCCTGGAGCGCGCCGGCGTTGCGGCAAGCGAGCTCAGCCGCGGCGGCGTGCCCGATATCGAGCGCCGCCTGGGCAGCATCTCGGCGCTGGCAAGCGACCTGGACTGCGGCACCTTAACGCTCATCGACATCGTCAACGAGCTCAAGAAGCCCGGCCGCGACCCGCGCGACGACGCGCCCGAGGTGGTCTTTAGCCGCTCGGCGCTTTCGATCGACGACCTGGAGCCCGGCATGGAACTCAAGGGCACGGTGCGCAACGTTGTGGACTTTGGCGCCTTCGTCGACGTGGGCGTGCACCAGGACGGCCTCGTGCACATCTCCAAGCTGGCCAACCGCTTCGTCAAGCACCCCAGCGACGTGGTGCGCGTCGGTGACACGGTCAAGGTGTGGGTTGAAAAGGTCGATCGCGACCGCAAGAAGATCTCCCTCACCATGGTGCAGGGGAAGTAAACCGCCAAAGCAAGGGTCCCCCCTCTCGCGACGTGCAAAATCGCGAGTATTCTGCAAATTCCACCGTTCCGGATGCCCCTCAGAGACGAAAAAGCAAGAAACAGCCCCCGTTTTAGCGTCATCAGAGCCAAAACGGGGGCTGTTCCATGCTTCACCCAGCTGGTAAAAGCCTTTACCTTGCTGAATACTCTCAATTTTGCACGGCGCAGGCGGGGGTACCTTTGTCCACGGCAGGATATGGAAGCCTATCACCAACCTACCGGCAAGTTCGTGTCGGCAGCCCCGGCCTTTCCTTTGCCTAGCGCGACCCTCGCGAAGCGCGTGAGCGATAGGGAAAGGAAAGGCCGGGGCGAACAACCCGCGATGTAGCCAGCGTTCGCGTTACGGCAGGATATGGAAACCGAGCGAGGCGATATCCTTGGCAAAACCGCGCACGGTATCGAGCGAGACCTCGTACGGGTCACGGCCGATGTTCTTACGCTTGGCCAGGATGCTGTTGGGCACCGTGATGATCTGGCAACCGCATCCTTCCGCCTGGTAAATATTGATAAGCTCACGCGTGGATGCCCACAGGACCTCGCAGTTGGGCTTGGCGGCGGCCTTCTTGACCGACTCCGTCATAAACGGAATGGGGTCGACGCCGGTGTCGGCGATGCGGCCGGCAAAGAGCGAGATGATTGACGGCGTCTCGGCGTCAACGGCCTCGACCATCTCGTCGACCTGCGCAGGCGTAAAGATGGTGGTGACGTTGACCTTGATGCCGTCGGCCGAAAGCTTGCGGACCAGCTCGGCGGTGGACTCGCCCTTGGTAGTCACGCACGGAATCTTGACATAGACGTTCTCGGCCCAGGTAGCGATCTCGCGCGCCTCGCCCTCCATGGTCTCGACGTCGTCGGCAAAGACCTCAAACGACACGGATACATCGGTGATGTGGGTCAAGACCTCTTTGGCAAACGCGCGGTAATCCGTCACGCCGCCCTTCTTCATAAGGGACGGGTTGGTCGTGAAACCCTGAACGTTGCCGTTCTCGTACATGTCGAGCATGCCCTCGAGATTTGCACCGTCAGCGAACACCTTGATTGCCATCTGCCTGATTCCTTTCGCTTGCACATGGGCGATAAACTGCTAAACACTTTACCTACGTTTATCAAGGCGTGAGCTGCGGGTTTTCATCTTCTCGGCGAACGGTATAAACACCTCAGTATTTGGATTGATAAATCGATTGAGCATGCAAAAGCAAAGAGTCGCAGTTTGAGCAAACGTCAGAAGGCGAGATTCATTAGATGAGGCCGAAATGTTGCATCGCTGTGACGGTGCCATCGTGTGCGACATCGTCGGTCACGTAGTCGGCGACCGCCTTGACCTCGGGCATGGCATTGCCCATGGCCACAGCCGTCTCGACGGCGGCAAGCATGCCCAGATCGTTGCCCGAATCGCCAAAGCCAAAGGTGCGCTCGTTGCCCACGCGACCCAGATACTCCAGCGCCCGCGCCACGCCCACGCCCTTGTCAATACCCTTGGGACTCAGCTCGCGGTTCGAACCGCCGGTATTGCACAGCTCAAAGTTGCGATCGATAAAGCCGTCGTCGTTGGCCACGCGAGCCAAGTCGGCTGCGTTAAGGCACACCTTGCCCACGCGCAGATGACCGTCGATGCGCATTTCCTCGGCACTGTGCACCACAGCGGTGCCGATCAAAGACGACTGCTCAACGCCCGCAGGCTCCAGCGCAAAGGTCGCCTCGTTGGCCTCGAAAAAGGCCTCGAACCCTGCCGCGGCAATGCGGCGCGCAAGCTCCTCGACAATGCCCTCGTCAAAGCACTCCTCATGCACCACGCGGCCCTCGACCTCGAGTGTGGCGCCCGCCATGGCAACGATACCCGCCGGGTCGAGCGCGCGCAGGCTATCGGCGATAAGCCACAGGGGGCGGCCCGTGCAGATAAATGCCTTGTGCCCCGCATCGCGCAGTGCACGGAACGCCTCAACCACCGTCTGCGAGGGACGAACCGCCGAAAAGTCCTTATCGGTCATATCGTCGGGATCGAACGACGTCAGCGTGCCGTCCACGTCAAAAAAGAGCACAGCGGGTTCGGGACACGCATCAATCATATGGGTTCCTTTCGAGGATAAGGGCAAACGAAGCATCCATCATATAATGGAGCGACGCAACCAGAGAGGTCACCCATGGAATTTTACGCAAGCTGCCCCGAGGGCTTTGAGTCCGCACTCGCCGATGAGCTTAAACGCCTCGGGCTTTCGCATGTCCGCCGCCTGAAGGGCCGCGCTACATTTGAGGGCGAGCTCGAAGAAGGCTACCGCGCCTGCCTGTGGTCGCGCCTGGCCAGCCGCGTGTTTGTGGTGCTCGGGCGCTTTGGGGCACAGGATGCCGATGAGTTGTACGACAGCGTTTACGACATCGCCTGGGAGACCATCATCCGCCCCGGCGCCACCATCGCCATCACCGCCCGCGGCGTGACCGAGCAGCTGCGCAACACGCGCTTCTCGGCCCTGCGCGCCAAGGACGCGCTGTGCGACCGTCTGGCCGAGACCACGGGCCGTCGCGCCGATGTCGACGCCGCCGACCCCGACGTTCACCTGTTGCTTTCACTGCGCCAGCGCCGCGCGAGCATAAGCCTGGACCTTTCGGGCGACCCACTGTTCAAACGCCTGCCGCCCGCAGCGGCCCGCGCCGGCGAGGGCGCGCACGTGCTGCGCCCCGACTACGCCGCCCTGGTGCTGGCGCAGGTCGGCTGGACCGCACTGTGCAAGCGCGATCTGACGGCCGACGATTACGAAAACGAAGCCCTACCCACGCTGATCGACGCCTCATGCGCCGGCGGCGGTCTGCTGTTGGAGGCCGTGAACATTCTGACCGACCGCGCCCCGGGTACCGCACGCGAGCACTGGGGCTTTGAGGGCTGGCAGCTGCACGACGCCGCCCTGTGGAAGCAACTGCTTGCCGAGGCGCGCGAGCGCGAGACGGCAGCACGCGAGCGACAGGCGCGCATCGTGGCCGTAGACATCGACCCCGCCGCCCGCAAGACCGCAGAGCGCATGGTCAAGTGCGCCGGCTACAAGCGTTTTGTCGATTTTTGCGCCGCCAAGTCCGCCACCGTACTGGACCACGCGGGCGCCGTCGCCGGTGCTGCCGTGGTCGCGGATACGACCGAGACGCCGCTTTCGCTCATGCATGACGCCATGACGCTGGTCGGCGAGCTGCGCCGCGCGCCCGAGTTTGCCGCGGCGCCGGTCGCCGCACTCACCCGCGACGGCTTGCTGGCCCGCGCGCTCCACGCCGAGCCCGCGCGCTCCATCGCCGTCATGCCCAACAACGAAGAGGCGACCGTCGAAGTCTGGCCTTCGCTCGACCACGCCGCCGCAGCGTTTGAGGCTGCGACCAGTGCGGATACCGAGGCCGAGGTTGCGGATGCCAACGAAGTCAACGACAAAGCTGCCGCTTCCGCCATGTCCGAACCTGCCGCCACGCTCGACCTGGGCGACGGCAAGCCGCTGCCCGTGCTCATCCCCGAGTCCGAGCAGTTCGCCAACCGCCTGCGCAAGAACGCACGCCTGCGCCGCAAGTGGGCCAAGCGCGAGGGCGTGAGCTGCTACCGCGTCTACGATGCCGACCTGCCCGATTACTCCGCCGCCATCGACCTGTACGAGGGCTGCCCGCAGACACCGGGCCGTTGGCTCGTCATCGCCGAATACGCCGCACCCAAGACCATCGACCCGGCGCTGGCCCAGGCCCGCATGCTCGATATCTTGGCCATCGCGCCGCGCATCCTAGATGTTCCCGCCGAGCATGTGCACGCCAAGGCCCGCATGCGTTCGCGCGGCGGCTCGCAGTACGGCAAGCAGGGCGCCGGCAAGGGCGGATCGGGCGAACGCGCCAACATCGCGCGCCGTCGCCTGCCGCTCATCGAAGAGGGCGGCCTCACCTTTGCCGTCAACTTTGACGACTACCTGGACGTCGGCATCTTCTTGGACCACCGCGTCACCCGCAACCTGGTGCGCGAGCACGCCAAACAGGCACGCCGCTTCCTCAACCTGTTCGCCTACACCGGCACCGCCACCTGCTATGCGGCCGACGGCGGCGTCGAGGAAACCGTGACAGTCGACCTTTCCAACACCTACCTGGACTGGGCCGAGCGCAATATGCGCCAGAACGGCTTTGTTGGTCCGCAGCATCATTTTGTGCGCGACGACGTGCTTGCCTGGATTCGCGACCAGCGCCAGACGCGCAACCGCTGGGACCTGATCTTTGTCGACCCGCCCACGTTCTCGAACTCGTCCAAGATGGGCCGCCGTACCTGGGATGTCCAGCGCGACCATGTTGAGCTTTTGGCCGGCGTATCTCGCCTGCTCGCACAGGGCGGACATGCCATCTTTAGCTGCAACCTGCGCGGCTTCCGCCCCGAGACACGCAAGCTCGCCCGCGCGGGCGTCGTGCTAGAGGACATTACGGCACAGACCATCCCCGAGGACTTCGCACGCAACCAGAAGGTGCACCATTGCTATATCGTGCGCCGCCTGCCCATCGAGGACGCCATGGCCGAGGTCGGCTTTAGCGCCGAGGAAATTGCCGAGCGCGTCGAGGAACTGCGCAACCCCGAGGCCCGCAAGCCTCGTGCGGCAGCGCCAGCGCACGCGCAGGCCGGCAACGGCAAGTCCAACTTTGCCGGCAAACCCTCCCCCGCCGGCAAGCCCAAAAAGAAGAAGTTCTACGCCAGCAAGCCCAAGGGCAAATAACAAAGTTGCGGTGGAATACGGACTGTTTTGCCTGGAATTAGGCAAATTTAGACCGTATTTCACCGCAACTCATATTGGGATGGTGGTTGGCGATCTAGCCTTGGATGACTAGGCGGTAGCCAATGCCTACGTGCGTTTGGATATAGCGCGGGTGCGCGGGGTCGGACTCGATCTTCTTGCGCAACGTGCCCATAAAGACACGCAGGCTCGCCAGGTCGCTCTTGGTTGCCGTGCCCCAAATCTCGTGCAGGATAAACTGGTGCGTCAGCACCTTGTCGGCGTTATGCGCTAGCAGGCACAAAAGCTTGTACTCGATCGGCGTCAGATGCAGCTCCTCGCCATCCATCGTGGCGATGCCGGCATCAAAATCGATATGCAGCTCACCGGTATCGAACGAGCCCTCGGAGGCAACGCCGCCCGTTTGCGCATACGAAAGGCGCCTGAGCGTCGTGCGAATGCGCGCGAGCAGCTCCTCGACCGAAAACGGCTTGGTCAGGTAGTCGTCGGCACCGGCGTCGAGCGCGCGGATCTTGTCCGCGTCCTCACTGCGCGCCGAGACCACGATGATCGGCATGCCCGACCACGCGCGCACCGACTCCACTACCTTGACGCCGTCCATATCGGGCAGGCCCAGATCGAGCAGCACAATGCTCGGCGCCTGCGACGAGGCGGCGGCGATGGCGGCATGGGCGGTCTCCACCGCCATATGGCGCAAGCCGTGCGCCTCGAGCGCGGCAACGATGAGGTTGCGGACGGCGGGATCGTCCTCAACGACCAAGATGAGCGGTTTTGCGGCAGAGTTCGGCACGGCGCTACTCCTTATCAAACGAAACGTCGGCGGCGGGAAGCTCAATCGTAAAGACCGAGCCGTGCGGGGCCGCCGCGGCAACCCCTATGCTACCGCCATGTGCCAGCGCAATGGAGCGGCAAAGCGAAAGCCCCAGACCCACGCTGCGCTGGCTATCGGCCAGACCATGGTTGGCGGTGTAGAACGACTCAAAGATGCGCTCGCGGTCCTCGGGCGCAATGCCCGGGCCGTCATCGGCCACCGAGCACGCCACGCATCCGTCGTCGACGCCAATCGAGATCACGATATGCGAATCCGAGGGCGTATAGGTGATGGCGTTGTTCACCAGGTTTACCACCAGCTGCACCATCAGGCGCGCGTCGACGTTGACGAGCGCCGGCTCGTCGCACGCCACCACCTTGAGGTCGTGCTCGTGCACGGCCGGGTTCACGTGGCGCAGCGCCTCCTCGACGATATCGTCCATAAGCTCGAGCGTGGTCGACAGATGCATACCGCCGCCCTCGAGCTTGGTGATGGCGAGCAGATTCTCGACGGTGGCGTTGAGCCATTGCGCATCCGAGCGAATGGATAGGAGCATGCCGCGGCGCGTCTGGTCGTCGAGCACGGCCGTGCCGGTCGAGCCCTGGTCGAGCAGCACGTCGGCATTACCCGAAATGCTGGTAAGCGGCGTGCGCAAATCGTGCGAGATGGAGCGCAACAAGTTGGCGCGCAGCTGCTCGTTTTTAGCGAGCACCGCCGCTTCCTCGCGGGCCTCCATGGCGCGGGCGCGATCGAGCGCCAGCTCGCCTTCGCTCACGATGGCATCGGCAAGCGTCCGCTCCTCGGACGTCAGCGCATCGGGCTCGGCGACAATGGCGAGCACCCCCACCACCGAGTCGGGATCACCCGCGCGCACCATGGTGTCGCCCGAGTGCACGGTCAGGTATATGCCAAAGAACGCCGAGCCGCCATAGGTGGCATCGAGCGGCGTTCCCACATAGGCGGATGCTGAGAGCCGTGGCGGCATCTGCGGCGCCAGCTCGTGCACCGGCGCGGCATCGCCCACGGCCGTGTACATCGTGCGCGGCAGCAGGTCATCGTCGTCGGCATCGGCGCTATACCACACGACCGGACAGTCCGAAAGACGCGCCAGTTGCGTTGCCATAGCATGCACAATCTGTTGCTGATCGCCGCACCGCTGCAGCATGCGGTTGGTCTCGAGCACCATCTGCGTGCGCCGGTCGCTGGCGGCGGCCTGCGCCAAGGCACGACGCAGGGCAAGCGAAATCGAGCTCGACACGAGCGAGACCGAAAACATGATGAAGAACATGCCAGGATAGACGCGGTCGATAAACGACAGCGAGTAGCGCGGGTCGACAAACAGGAAGTTGTAGAGCGCCACGGCGGCAGCCGAACTCAGCAAGCAATACAGGCGGCTCCAGGTAAAGAACGCGCACAGCTGCACGGCGAACACATAGACGATCATGATGCTCGGCGCGAGACCCGGATGGTCGAGCAGCGCGCCCACAATCGTCGCCGCGACCAGCAGCCCCGCCGATACGCAGGCGTCATACAGAGGGCTGCGACGCGTCAGCGTCGTGCGCCGCCACCAAAAGTTCTCGGCAATATCGCCGTCCGCATGGACGTCCATCAGCGCCCCGCCCCTCTCTCAAAAGCAAAAACCACCACAAAGGGGACAGGCACCTTTGTGGTGGTTTCCCCTTGTGGTGGTTCCAAGTGTATAGCCTTTGCAGCCTGCGGTCGTTAGACAAACAGCGCGTGCGCGAGCAGTGCGCACACGCACGCCGCGACAAACACCAGCGCCACGACCGAAATCACGCGATCGGCCATGTCCATGTTGGCCCGATTCGTAAAGAACCGATCTTCGGCGGCATCGGCGCGTGCCTCGCGCACCACTTCGGCAACCACCTCGCGGCCATCAAGCATCTTTGCATCCATGTTTGCCTCCCCGGCCCCAATCTTGTCCATCGAAAACCAACTCCGTGCAACCTGTCGGCGCCTACGGGCGCTCGTTGGGAGCCAGGCGTTGCATCTTGTTCACGGCCTTGAACTTGGTGAACAGCGGCACGTACTCAAAGCTCACGTTGGAGTTCTCCAGGCCGTACCAGCGCGCGGGCGTGCCGGCGGCGCGGCGGATGATGTACTTGAGCGTGATGGCCGTGCGCTCGCTCGGCTCCACGTCGCTTTCGGGCGCCAGCAGCTTGCGGATCATGACGAACTTGAACGTGCCAATGTTGCCCGGATCCTTATAGACCGAGTAGTCATGCGTCTGCGCCGGCAGCTCGCCGGTAGCAGCCAGGTCCTGAACGACCTGACGCAGGTAGGCATTGACGCGCTGGTTAATCTTGTAGCCCAGGTACAGATGCACGCGGAACACGTAGTCGGTGCCGAACGTCTCGACCGAATAGGCAAAGGTATGCGGCTCGTCCATGGTCTCGACATTCACGAACCACCAGGCGCGAGCGCGCTTGGGGTGCTTATCCAAGATGGAGTAGACGATATCGCGGTCGATATAGTCGGTGTTGGTGTCCTTGGTCAGGTACACGATGTTGTCGCTCACGAGCTCGTAGCGATCGTCGTCGCGCAGGCGTTTGAGCTGCGGCAGATAGCTGCGCAGCGGCAGCAGCGTAAACTGACGTTGCTCGACCGCCGTGCCGTTGTACCAGCACACCATGATGCCCATGATGAGCGCGGCCATAAGGATGGTGAAATAGCCGCCGTGGAAGAACTTGGTGAGCGAGCTCACAAAGAAGAAGCCTTCGAGCAAAAGGAAGAAGGCCGCGAAGATCCACGGAGCAACCTTGAGATTGCGCTCCACGTGCAGATAGAAGAAGAGCAGCATTGTCGTGCACATCATGGTCAGGGTAATGGCCAGGCCGTACGCGGCCTCCATGTGCGCCGAGTTCTGGAACAGCAGCACCACGACGACGCAGCCCACGAGCATGACGTTGTTGACCATGGGGATGTAGAGCTGACCCTTGGTCTCGGCAGGATAGAAGACCTGCATATGCGGCATGAGATCAAGGCGGCTGGCCTCGGACACCAGCGAGAATGCGCCGGTGATGAGCGCCTGCGAGGCGATGATGGCCGCGACGGTGGAAAGGCCGACGGCAAAGGGGCGCAGACCCGGGGCGAGCATCTGGTAGAAGGGGTTGAGGTCGGCGATACCCATGAGCTCCGGGTTGCCGGCGTTGTTGATAAGCCACGCGCCCTGGCCCATGTAGGACAGCAGCAGGCAGCACTTAACGAACGGCCAGGTGGCATAGATGTTGCCGCGGCCCACATGGCCCATGTCGGAATAGAGCGCCTCGGCACCGGTGGTGGCCAGGAAGCAGCTGCCCAGAATCATGATGCCCGCATGGTTGTTGGGGCTCAGCAGAAAAGCGATGCCACGCAACGGGTTGAGGCACAGCAGCACCGCGGGATACTGGCAGACAAAGAACAGGCCCGTGCCGCCCAGGAACAAAAACCACAGCGTCATGATGGGGCCGAAGGCGTGACCGATCTTGGCCGTGCCGATGCGCTGCACCAAGAAGAGCGCGATGATGATGGCGAGCGTGATGGCGACAACGCGGCCCTGGTCATCCCCGAGCACGGCGTGAACCGCAGGGATGGTGCGCAGGCCCTCGATGGCCGTGGTAACGGTAACAGCCGGCGTCAGGATGCCGTCGGCGAGCAGCGCGGCGCCACCCAGCATGGCGGGGATGATAAGCCACTTGCCGCAACGCTTGACCAGGCTGTACAGGGCAAAGATACCGCCCTCGCCGTGGTTGTCGGCGCGCAGCGAGATCAGCACGTACTTGACGGTCGTCAGCAGCGTGACCGTCCACACGACAAGAGAGAGCGCGCCGAGCACGAACTCCTGCGTAACGCTTCCGATGCCGCCGTTGCCGGCAACGAGCGCCTTGGTTACATACATAGGGCTGGTGCCGATGTCGCCGTACACCACGCCCAGCGTGACGAGCATCGCCGAGATGCTCACAGGAATCGCAGCGTGCGAGGCTGCCTCCTTGGCCTTTTGTTCCATAAGCCGGTTTCCTCCCAACTTTAATGTTCGAAGGGATTATAGGCAATCGGCCCATGTTTTAATGCACTGTTTTCCCAGCTAGATAAACATTTATACGGCCTTTATGCCATCGCGCGATATGGAATGTGGCAAAGGGACTGTCCCTTTGCCACATTCGTCATTTTCCGAGCCAGTTTTTGAACCACCACTCCATGGAGCGACTCATCTCGGCCATAAAGGGGCTGGTGTGTTTGCGGGTGTAGATATCCACCACGCGCTCCCCCACCTCGCGGGCATGCGGGCGAAACATCGCGTCCATCTCGGCCACCTGCGCGTCCATGGTCGCGGCATCCGCGCGGCAGTAGCGCTCCTCGTGCACCAGGTTCACCACGGGGTGCGCGATTGCCGGGCGCTCCTTACGGGGCGTGCCGATGATGAGCATCGACAGCGGCATGGTATAGGGCGGCAGATCGAGCAGCTCGGCAACTTCCTCGGCATTCTCGACGATATCACCGATGTAGCAGCTCCCCAGCCCCAGGGCCTCGGCGGCAACCACGGCGTTTTGTGCAGCGATCACGGCGTCCTGGGCCGCGATGGCAAAGTCGCCCAAACCCGGCGCGCGGCGGGGCGCCTTGCCCGTGCGCTCGACAAACTCGGGCTCAAAGCAGCCCACGTGCTCAAACAGATCGATCCACTTGGCATAATCGACCACAAATATAAGTGCCCAGGGCGCCTTAGCGATCATGGGCTGGTGATCGCACAGGTCGGCCAGACGGTCCAGCGTAGCCTGCTCGCGAATGCTCACGATGGAATACATCATCATGGCGCCCGCCGATGGCGCGCGACTCGCCGCATGCAAAATCGCCGCCCGCTGCTCGTCGGTCACCGCTACGGGACGGTCACTGTCATCGCGCGCGAAGGCGCGCGTAGACGAACGGTGCTCCAAAATGTCCAGCACCGCGTTGCCCGTAGTCTCGACCGGATAGCCGCACACATCCACAGCCGTCGCACAAACCTGCTCGCTCATCTGCTCGCTCATAGCCCTATCCCTGCCATTTCTTTAAGAAGCCTTTACGTTTCCGTGTAATTCCCGTCCATTATCGCGCAGGTCGCCACTACATTGCGCCACACCGCCACACGTGCGCGTTAATATGGCTGGTTGTTGTGCGCAGCCACCAATTGCAGCGCATATCTTGGTAACAATCGGGTAAACCCCCGCTTTCGTAGGTTTTAAGTTTGTGAGGAGTCTCAGCATGTTCGCTGCCGCCATCTCGCTCGTCGGTCTTGCGGCGACCGTCTACCTTGTCTTGCGCGAGGCCAAGGCCATTCGCGCACAGTCGGGCACCGTCGCCAAAGGCGCCATCGCCTGGAGTGTCGCCTTCGGCCTGTTCCAGCTCTTTTTGACCATTTGGGGCGCCATTGGCCTCGTCGCCCAAAACGAGCCGCTCGCCTTTGTGATGCTCATCCTGACCAACGCCATCCTTACCGGATGCGCCTGGGCCAGCATTGCCCGCGACCGCATCGCCCCGCGCGTCTTTGCGTTCGCCGGGTCCGATGCCCCCGTCCCCACCGGCAAGCTCGCCCGCCTGCGCGGAGCCTTTGTGGGCAAACCGCTCGTCGCCGCCGTCTTGTGCCTGCTGCTCGCCGGCGTCTTTGCGCTGCTGGGCATGGAGGTCTCGTCCAACCACGACTTTACCTGGGTCTACCCCCTGTGCATTCTGCTCGAATGGGCCATCATCACCGTGCTCATGGTCGGCTTGTTCTTCCTATTCCAGCGCCACGGCGCAGCTCCCGCGGTCCTGGCCTTTGCCCTCTTTGCCCTGGGCATTGCCGAGTTCTTCGTCATCACGTTTAAATCCATGCCCATCCAGCCGGGCGACCTTTCGGCCATCTCCACCGCCGCCGCGGTCGCCGGCAACGGCTACACCTTCTCGATCTCGCTGTTCTGCGTGCTGTCCATGGGCTTTACCGCCATCGCCATGCTGCTGTGCGAGTACGCCGGCCTGGTCGCGCCGCACCGTCAGAAGGGCGCCGCTAACGCCAAGCGCATGCTGCTCACCAACCTGCTCGTGGCGGTGCTGTGCCTGGGCGGCGTGACCGCGCATGTCACGCTCATCGACTACTACAACACCCTCGGCATCACTGTCTACACCTGGCGCCCGCTCGAGAGCTACTGGCGCGAGGGCTACCTGCCTGCCTTTATTAGTGCGGCACAGTCCATCAAGCCGCCCAAACCCGCCGACTACTCCGTCGACGATGCCAAGGCCACGCTCAAAAAGTACGCCAAGGCCTACGACAAGTCCGACGCGGCCAAGAGCGACGAGCGCGCCGCCGCAAAGGAGCAGTTCGACAGCGAGAAGCCCACGGTCATCGCCATCATGAACGAGACGTTCTCGGATCTGTCGATCTACCAGAACATGCGCGCCGGCTACGAAGGTCCGCAGTACTTTAAGAACCTGTCCAACTGCCTCAGCCGCGGAAAGCTCTACGTGAGCGCCTACGGCGGCGGCACGGCCAATACCGAGTTTGAGTTTATGACCGGCAACTCCATGGCCAACCTGGGCTCGGGCGTGTACCCCTACACCATCTACAACATGGAAACGACCGGGAACCTGGCAGAGCAGTTCAAATCGCTCGGCTATTCCACCACGGCCATGCACCCCAACCACGCGACCAACTGGAACCGCGAGAACGTCTATAAGGACTTTGGCTTTGACCAGTTCCTGTCCATCAACGATTTCCAGGGCGCCGATACCCTGCGCGGCATGGTGACCGACCAGGCAACCTACGACAAGATTCTTGAGCTGCTCGACCAGAACGCCGACCCGCAGTTCATCTTCGACGTGACCATGCAGAACCACTCGGGCTACGACACGGGCCTGCTGCCGGTCGACAAGCAGATGCACCTGAACATCGACACGACCGACCTGGACGCCAAGACCGTCGAGGACGGCACGCTCTCCGATGTCGACGAGTATGTCTCGTGCATCGAGCAGTCCGATCAGGCGCTGCGCTACTTCCTCAACGCCCTGAGCAAGCTCGACCGTAAGGTGGTCGTGGTGTTCTGGGGCGACCATCAGCCGTTCTTCCCGTCCAAGTTCAACGATAAGTGGTTTACCGGCGAGGACGACGCCACCCACCAGGAACGCTTGTGGCAGACCGACTACATCATCTGGGCTAACTACGACGTTGCCGGTTGCGACCAGACGAGCGAGGTCGACGACTTGTCAACCAACTACCTGTCCACGCAGCTTATGCAGCTGATTGGCGCCCCGCTGACCGACTACCAGAAAGCGCACATGACGCTGCGCGAGTCGCTGCCCGCTATCAACTCCGTGGGCTACGAGGACGCCAGTCTGCGTTGGGCGCTCTCCTCCAACGTCACCGGTGACGACGCCGCTGCCGCTGCCGCCACCAAGGCGCGCGAGGATTACGCCAAGATGCAGTACTACGAGATGTTCCGCGACGGCAAGAACGTCTATACGGAGCACTTCCAGACCGAGGCCAACGAGACCGACCCCAACCTGGCGCCGGGCACAACCAAGATCAAGTAACGGGGTCGGGGACCCGAATCGGCGGCAGACGGAGGCGCGGGAAAGGTCTGCTGCTCAAACAGTCCTGCGCAAGACGGGGGCCACATTAAGTGGCCTCCTTTGCGTGCGGAACTCGCGATGAACCTTATATGCCTCCGCCCGGACAGACGCCCTGTTGTTGGAGCGCAGCTTGTCATAGGAGTATCCGCTGAACATATATAAGTTGAAGGCCACATTAAGTGGCCTTCTTTGTATTCGGAAAGTGTGTCCCGGAATCTGCCTTCGGAATGGGACGCAGTTTCCGCTTGAGAGTCTGTTGGGAAAGCGCATCCCACTTCAAGAGTAAATTCCGGGTCGCACTTTCCGCTAAGGCTCTCAACCGGAAAGTGCATCCCATTCCAAGCCTTAATTCCGGGACATAGTCTCCGGACAAGACGTCACCCGGAAAGTGGGGACCACTCTGAGCGCCGATTCTGGGACACACTTTCCGAAACCCCGCCCATCCGGAAAGCCCGTCCCACTCCGTATACATCCAGGCATGAAATCATCAGCTTATTAGGCCTTCTATCAATAAAGAGACACCCTCCCGGGCGGCGGGCACGAAGTTCATCGCGAGTTCCGCACGCAAAGAAGGCCACTTAATGTGGCCTTCGTCTTGCGCAGGACTGTAGAGCAGGGAACTTCGTGCCCGCCGCCCAGGAGGGCGTTGCGTTTAGAAGATGGACCTAGCGCTTGTTCCTCCGGGACAAAAGAAGCGCGGCTATAAAAGCGATGATGGCAAGCGCCAGCAACACCAAAAGCAAAGCGAGCGTGTTGTCGCCCGTTGCCGCCAGACCAAGCAAGCCGGGCTTCTTGCTGCCAGCAGGTTGTACGGGGATCTTCTCGCCATCGTCTTCGGCGGTGATTTCCCAGCGAATTGCCTTGTTTGCGTCGGCAAGCTCGTTGCCCACCGACGTCGGGACACTTAGTTGCAAATTGAGTACCGTGCTGCCATCGCTCGTAAACGTTGCGACCTGCGTGGGATAGGCAAACACGCTGCCCGGCGTTCCCGTCTGGAGCCAACCGGCAGACGCATCGGCCGCCGACGCCGTTAGGGTAATGGGCGACAGCAGATGTGCCGTCTCGTGATCGACAACAGCCCGCACAAACACACGTACCTGGGACTTTACACCCGTGGCACGAACCCCAATCTGTTGCTCGCGTACATCGCCGGGCATTAAATCTTTAAAGGCTGGAAACAGATCGGGCTCCCCCGAGGAGTCCGTCGCTCCCGATACCGTTAGCTGGCGTGCATTTCCGTCATAGGCAATCGTGGGAATGTCAGCAAACGCACGGGCAGGAACGGTGAGCGCGATAAGGCAGACGATTGCCGCCATCACGCAGCGCAGGGAACACACAACGTCTTTACGAATCGGAGAAGCCATACTTACGCACCTCCATGCGGCGGCACCAGCACGCCATCCTTGACCGTACAGCCCCATGCCTCTGTAGCTGCGTCTTCGGGCGTGGACTGAATCGCCTGGGTCGAGATGTCCACGACCAGGTTCTTGCCATCCAGCTTCTGCTCAGTCACGCTTTTGATGAGCACGTCAGTTTTGGTCATCGGCGCAACAGGAGACGTCCAGTAGTAGTACCCGTCGGACGCGACGACCCAAGACGAGGCGTTGTTGGAAGCGGATGCATCGCGCACGCTGCCCCACACAATGTCGTAGTCGGTGCCGGCAACCGGCTCATCCCACAGGCGGGCGCCATTCTGATCCTGCCAGTAAATATCCACCGCGACCCGCAGATATGCCGGAGCCGTGCCCGTGTTTGCAATCGCAACGTCGCTCTTCACGTTGTTATTGAGCTTCTCGTCTACCGTGGGCGTCACCGTACCAAAGCCAAACTCGTTGACCAGCACACCCGTAACCGAAAGCCACGCAAAGGTGCCGGCGGCGCCAGCCAAAAGAAGAGCGCCGACAAGGAGGGCGACAATCCGCTTACGCTTAGTCATCCTAGTCCTCCCTCCTCAGTGTGCCGTTTTCCCAAACATTCTTGGCACGCGAGCCACCATCGACCCATTTGTCTTTCGCACGTGTGTTGACGCACGTCACCACCGTGTCGCCCACGCTCGATGCAGACGAGATGGTCAACTCGGCAGATTTACCGGGCGCCTTTCCCGGCGTACTCAGTTCGTCCTCGTAACGCCACGCCCAAGCCGTGTCCTCCTCGACGGTATAGATGCCAGCCGGCACGGCAAACTGCACACTGCCGACATACCAGACCTCACCGTTTTCGGAGCGCTTCTCGCTAACTTTTACCTCGACCATGCGCGTCTCGACAGGAGAACCCTCCGACGCCTTTCGCGTTACCTTAAAGCGGAACGTTTGCCCCATTGCGCTGGCGTCGGTAGTCTTTTTAACGATCGTCAGCGCATGAGTCTGTGCAAAGTTGAACACGGCATTGCCGTCACCCTGATCACCCTCGCCCGTCTTCTTGGACTCCAAGCGGTTGGCCAGATCGAACGAACCGCCACCCGAACCCAGACTGTAGAGCGAGACAAACTTGTCGTTTACGGGCACTTCCGCCGCAGTAACGCCCTCCGTATCAGGGCCGTAGCTTGCCTGCTTCACCGTAACAGTCAGTTGCGTCCCCATAAACGGCTCGGCAAAGCAGACCTTAAACGGCGCCTTATCGGCGGCGTCGTCGACGGTGTTGGCGGCGGAAGGATCGAGCAGCCACTTAAGCTGCGCGGTCATGTTTTCGGGCTTTCCATCAGACGTATCGTTGGCAACCACGCGATACGTCACGGGATACAGGTCCATATCTCCCTTGACCGGCTCGTCCTTAAACGTATCCCAAGCCTCCGCAGCACCTTCGGCACCCACATATCGCCATTCCAAGAAGAGTTCACGCTTATCGCCATTGGCGGCCGCCTGCTCATCGAGCAGCGCAACGATCTTGGAGTGGGCATCCGGGTCATATGCCACGGATTTTTGCTCCATCACGGGGTTGCCGCTCTCGTCCATTTTAGGGA
Source organism: Collinsella sp. CLA-AA-H167 (assembly GCF_040095305.1). Taxonomy (NCBI): domain Bacteria; kingdom Bacillati; phylum Actinomycetota; class Coriobacteriia; order Coriobacteriales; family Coriobacteriaceae; genus Collinsella; species Collinsella sp. CLA-AA-H167. The sequence continues at coordinate 32,895 of NZ_JBBNGA010000010.1, read as the reverse complement.
CATCGACCGTGTGGATAAAACCGGACTTGCCGTCTTGTGCGCGCTCATCGCCCGAGTCGACGGTCGCCGTAAAGATGACCGACCCGTCGATACCGTGATAGTGCACCTTATACGGCGCAATCTTGTACACCGCAGTGTAGGTCACGTTCTTAAAGGGCTCATTACCCTCAAGGGGATACTTCTCCTCATCGGTCATCAGGGTGTAGTTGCCATCGGATGTATAGTCACGCGACCAGCCGACAAAGTCGTACTTGGTGCCATCCTTGCCGACAACCTCAGCTGTAGCTCTTACTTCCAGCGATATTTGATCGCCCGAGTCGGTGCGCGAAAGAAAACGCACGGAATCGGGGTTATCCAGATTGTTATCGATATTCGATTGGACCTTTACCGCGCTCGCACGGTAGACCGGGTACAGCTCCATGGGGGCGTTGACCACCGTGTTTTTATTCACCATGGAAACGCCGTCCGACCAAACGATATAACCGCTGCCAGTTACCGGCTTAACTTCCGTCCAGCCCACGAAGGTATTGTATGCACCCGTTGCAGCATCGATATCGCCGACGTTATACGTAGGCAGTGGCATGCCGCCCTTAAGACTGCCGAGCGTATCGTCCTCCTGCGCGAGTTTGCCATCGATATCGGTATCGTTCAGGTGATACACCACCGCGATGGGCGTGTAGTAGGCCACAAACGTATAGGGCTTGCCGGGCTCCACGGGATAGGTATACGAGTTATTGCCGTCAGATTCGAGCTCCTTAACCTCACCGTTCGGGAGTTCGATTTCGACCTTATTCAGCTTGTATAACTCGCCGCCGGACTTGTATACCGTCGTTTCGATATCAGGAATCACCGTTGCCGTGGCAGGATCGGTGTCCGCATTGAGATTAGGGGCGATGTCATACCTAGGAACATTCACCTCGGAAGTGCCATTAAAACCGGCGCGGTGCAGGTTGGTGGTGTAGTTGACGTCGAACTTTGCGTAGACGGGATAGGCATCCTGACACTGGGTGACCTTGGAGTCATCCGTCGCCAAGTATGGCGCCGCCTTTTCCGGATCGCTCGTCACATAGGGGTCGTTGGCGACATCATAGATATATTTCCAGACGGCAGAATCCTTCTTGACCTCGGCGGTCGAAATCCAGCCCAGGAACTTATAGCCCGGCACGGCCATGTCGGCATCGGTCGGGGAAGCTTCGAGGGTCAGGGGGCTCTCATACGATCCCTTCTCACCATCTTCTGGTTTTTCGGCCACTTTAACCGACTTATTAACATGCGGGTAGTAATACGTGAACGTCGGATCCGCCCCGTTCACCTTGGTCTGCAGCAAGTTACTCTCATAGCGCCGCGTGGCAGTCCTCACGACATTATCGCCCTTGTTGTAGAAATTAACGTCCGTGGTAATCATCGCGCGAACGTAGTACTTCTTATCTGTACGCACTATGCTCTCGATGGGATTTTTCACATATGTCCAATATTCACCATCGCGCTCAAGCGTCCAGAAATTCAGGCGATAGCGATCATTCACCAGTTTGGCCGTTACGTTCAGCGAAGCCGAAGTCCAAGTATCGCTTAGCGTTGCAGCGCCTGGAAAATCAGTATCGGCATAGAGGTTTTTTAGAGTATCGGCTCCCGTATCGTTTTTAACGTTGTGCGAGTACGCGTTAAGGGGACTCACGACAAGGGTTTTCGTCGTGTAGCGCGTCTCACACGTTCCGTCATAACTATCCTTTATGCCGTGGTCAACATGCTCCGGACCCCAGTGGACGACGTTTTCACGCACGAAGGTACTACCGACGTTTTCCTCAAAGGGCGTTTGATAGCGATTCCAAACGGAACAAAGTAGCTTGCTGTCCGTAAACTCATGGTTGGTATAAGCCCGAACGTAATAATCCACTCGGTACTCAAAGCGGGCGATGTAGGTATGTGGCACAGTTAGATCGACATCGGCAGGGAGTGTGTAGCTGGGGTCGCGGCTTACGCGCACCTCGAGCGGAGCATCCTCGGTCCCCTTGTTTTCATACCAACCCAAGAAGCGATAGCCATCGGGCAGCTTGCCGCCATTGGACAGGGGCGTACCTTCCGTGTTGCACACCTGTACCGTGTAGACGCTGGTGCCGTCCTCGGTAGTCTGGACGTCGACATTGGTTTTGCCCACACCGTCGCGCAGAGTCTTATCGTCGGTTGTGTCCTGCTCATTGCCCTCGAACACCGTTATGATGTTCGACACGTAGTCGCTGTACACCGGGTAGAAGTCGGTAGGACGGACAACCGTGATCTCGCTACCCGCAGGATAAAAAGCTCCCTGATTTTTAAGCTCGGCTAACTGAGTCGAGGTGATGGCGGCATAGCCACCATTCATCCCCGCCTCGCTGCTAGGCTGCGTGGTCCAGCCGATAAATGTCGCGGTAGGCTTCAAGTTGCCGCGATCCGCGGGGGCAGCGGGCGTCAAACCCACGCCATAGCGGTACCAATCAGTTGACTTGCCGTGCGCAGCACCGGTTTTCCAATCAAGCGTCTCGCCCTTAACGTTATAGAACAGCACCTGTGCCTCGTACGAAGCGATAAACAGGTCATTGCCCTCAAAAGCCTTGGCCCCTTTCGCGTTATCGGCAGTATAGGTTGACGTTTCGTCGTGCAACTCGCTCTTCTGGACCTGCTTGCCAGCAGCCACAGCATCGGCATCGGTCTTGCCGTCAAACCAGCTGTTGTCTTGTCCAATTCGATTCACTTGCACATCGGGCTCGCGGAACCAGCCCATAAAACGGTAGCCGCCGTTCTCCTCGCTCAGCCCCTCAGGCTTTGCGGAGGTATCCTGCTTAAACGTTACCGACGTATCGCCCTGGGCCAAGCCCTGGGCCGTTCCCGCCAGCACGGCACTCACGGCAAAGGTATACGGATCCGAGGTCGCCTGATCAATACCGAGTTTGGTTGCCTCGATGGTCGCGATGCCTGCACCGGGAAAATCAATCGTCGCCTTAACGCTCTGGCCATGCACGGGAATATTCAGTTTGTAGTCCATCGCCCACTCATTGGGGTGTGAGTCATTCAGATACGCATCGTTAGCAGTCGAGCGCATGGTGCCGGCACAGAAGTCGTAATCATGCTGCTCCCACAGCTCACGTGTGACGTAGCGTTCGTCGTCCCAAGGACCGAATCCGGCACCGGATACCGTGCCATCACCCGCAAGGGCGTAAATCTTCTTCTTGGCTGCCGTACCCTGACTAAACCCGGATAGGCTGACACTGGGCTTGAAGTAGCAATCAGTGATAGTCGCATCACCCGCATTAGCGCGTGCAGCAATACCGCCCAGGTTCACGTCGTTTTGAATAATGGGGATCACGGCGATGGGGTTGTACTGGCGCGAGCTCAAATCGCCGGCGAAATGGCTGCGAGTGATTTCATTACCGCTCTTAGACAAGATGCGGCCTGCAAGACCGCCCGTCCAAGCGCGCGTTACGGAGACAACGCCCACGTAAGAAGCAGCATAGCTATAGCATTTCGCCGTTGAAAAGCAGTCAATGACTTTAGCGCCTTCTGCCATGCAGCCCACAAAACCCGAGGCGTACACGTTGTTGCCGCCCAGGGCGCCAATGGCCACATCGTATTTATTGGTGACGTCGGTCATGCCCTTCTCGGCAATCGAGCCATTCTCTTTGCGCGTAGGCGTCACGCGGCAATACTCGATGGTCGAGTTCTTAACGTAGCCGGCAAACGCCGCCATATACAGGCCCTCGCCACCGATTGCCTGTACGCCCGAAGTCGTGTTGTTAACGGCGCGGCCACCACGGACCTCGCAGTTGTAGAGGGTGCAACCGTCGAGCTCGCCGGCAATCAGGCCCCCCTCAAAACCCGCATTGGTAATCACATTGAGCATGTTGTTGGCACACGTAACGTGCAGGGTGCTCTCCATGACCATAACGTTTTCGAAGTGGGTTTTGATCGCCCTGCCCACGATAATGCCGCCGCGGAAGTCAGCCCAGATGTTGGCATCCTTGACCAGGAAGTTCTTGATGGTGGCGCCATCGGTCTCGGCAAAAAAGCCCGTATCGCGCTCGGGATCCAAGACCTTATTCTCGTAGTTCAGGCCCTTCACGGTATGGTTTTGACCGTCAAAGACGCCCTTAAAGGGATGTTCTTTGTTGCCAAAGGAGAGGTGCTTGACCGTATCCTCAACAATGGCGTTCATATCATCATCGTTAAGAACGATATCGTTATCGAGATAGACGATCCACTGCGACGTGTCGCGCTGTCGCGACAGCGCGACACACGCCAGGAAGTCGTTCCTGTTTGTGATATGGAATTCGGTCTGATCCTCGGCATGCGCTGCCGCCGGCAGCGCTACAACGCAGCAAAGGGCGATTGCCACCACAGCGATCAGCCTGCCGAGCACGCCTCGGTTTCTGTTCTTAATCTCCATGGGCTAGTTCGCCTCCGGCCAGCCCACGACGTCGAGCACGTCGAGGACGGTATCGTTTGCCTGCTGGTTTTTGGCCTGCACGGCCTGGACGTCGATATCGAGCCTGTATGAGCCGCCGCGCGCGGCATCGTGGTAGTCGCCCACAAATCGCAGCGAGTCCATGAGGCTCTCCGTCATGGCACCGGAATCGAGCACGCCCCCGCATCCGGCCAATCCGCGGTAGTAGTACCACCCATCGCCGCCATCGATCCACGGGGACCCCTCGCCCGCGTTCACGTGAAAGGCGACGTTGCCCGAGGCGTCCGCACTCGAACCGTCGGGCGCCACCGACGTCATGCGCAGACGAGCGCGAACGTACTCAGGCTGCGCGCCGGCGTTCTCCACGCGCACAATGCGGCTGATGTCAGAGCCCCCGGCCTCGGTGTCGGGATAGTCGCCGCGCTCGTCGGCCTCAAACGGAATCTCCTCGCCCTGCTCGTTTAGGGTGTATTCGCAGACTCGTACCTTCACGCTGCCAAACGATAGGACGTTGTTCGCCGGAACCATATCAACGGTAAAAGCCAGCGTGCCACACAGGCACGTCAGGGCCAACAGCGCCATCGCGGCAAGCGCCAAGGTGCGTTTCTGATTGTCGGAAAGATTGTTGAGCATTACGTTCGCCAATCGTCGATCAAAGGGAGACCGAGATCCCGACCCGAAAATGGGGATGGGGAGCGGGCCGGGATCTCGGTGGAGGGGGTGGGATTACTTCAGGCCGTTAGCCCAATCCGTGGCAGCAGTCAAGGCAGACGCAGACGAACCCTCAGCGGTATTGTCTGCTGCGTAAATGAAGCAGTTGACATCCATCGTGGCAGGATTGGCGAAATCCTTTTGCTCGGTGTCCTTGGGAGTAGTCACCTGGCTGAACAGCTCGCCAGTCCACTTATCATCAGTCTTGCTGGCAATAAGCGGGGTAGCCTCGGTTCCTTCGCCAACATAAACGAAAAGGCCACCGAGATAATGAGTCGGCTCGCCCTCAACGGCGGTCGCATCAACGGCCTTCCAGCCAGAGTTAATGGTGAAGTAAGTCGTCTTGAAATCAGCGGTCCCGGCAGACGCCGTCTTGTTGTTCACGAAAACGTACACATATGCATCCTCGGATCCCTTGCCGATACCGACATTAGGATTCTTGGGTACAGACACGCCAGGGGCGAGCTTAGAGCCCTTAACCCATTTGGTCTCGGTCAGGTTGCCGTTGACCTTAGTGTTATCATCCGGAAGCGGCTGATTCGGATGGTCGGGATCGGTAGTGGGCTTGTTGATGCCCGCAGTGGTGAAGTTGTTGGTCAGGCTCGACTGCGCCGTCAGCCAGGCGTAGGTGCCCACGCCGGCAGCCAGTACCAGCAACAGCAAGGCGGCAACTATGCCGTAGCGCTTTTTCCTCTTGTTCTCCATCGTTCTCTTCCTTTCGAGAATCGTTTTCCCCGGCAACGGCCATTGCCGTTGCCGACACCTCTCCCCTGCCGCTATGGACGCCGCCCCCTCGCATGCGCGCGGGCATGCTTGTCCGCAGGCTCGTCGGGAACCATCCGATCGAGCACAATCGACGCCGCGGCCAGCAGCGCCAGAACGGCCACCACAACAAGCAAACCGGGCATCGTCGTGCAATATGCGTTAACGAAGCCCAGGTAAGGGACACAAAAAGAAACGACACCGATCACGCGCGAAAAAGGAGTCTGCTCGGCGTCGTGCATGATGGTTCCATCTGCATTTTTGTTTGCGATTCCCTGCGTGCTGATCGTCTGCGCCACAGGGTCGACCTCGTACACCTGGTGCGTCACTACGGCGCCGTCGGATCGGTAAAAAGTTGCATTGTCGCCCACGGCAATATCCGTTGGATCAACCTGGCGAACAAACACCATGGAGCCGACGGGAAGCTCGGGCTCCATAGAGCCCGAAAGCACTGCAAAAGGCGTGTATCCAAATGCGCGGGGAGCAAAAGAAACAACGGCAAGGGCTATGACAAGCGCGAGCGCCATGCTGCTAAGAAGTGCAATAAATCGTTTGAGTCCGCGCGCCGCCATAATGATTAATTCATCCCCATCGAGGCCTTATTCGACCCATCCAAAGGTCAGCAAGTTTCAACAGGAACCGCAAGGCGATTGAAAAGTGAGTCCGAAATAAGCCAATTTGGAAGCTTTTCGTAATAAAAACATAGCGATGTGCTACATATTTTTCAATGTTTTGTCGCTAAATGCTACTTATTTTGACGTAAGCGGTCATTTATCCCCAAATTAGTCTGTTTTATCCAATATCTGTGACTAATCCCTACGCAATTCATTAATAGAGGGTTTGATATTATGCGCAACCAAAAGAATCATACCCCCCCCCACATTAAAATTAACTGCTGGATGTACCATTTATTTTTAACCCCTCCTATTGGAGTTTTATGCTGCCACATATCGCTCGCAGCCCATAACCCTCAGCAAGCCGTGCCCCAGAATTCGCGTCCGGAGTGGAATGCGGTTTCCGCTTGCGGCCCCGTTGGGAAACCGCATCCCGTTTCTCGACCGAATACTGAGATGCAATTTCCACAGAGCCTCTCAACCGGAAACCACATCCCATTCCAAAGGCAAATTCCGGGGCACAGCTTCCGCACCCCCGTGTTAAGAAAAAAGCCTCGAGAATTTCGAGGCTTTCACATTTGTATTGTTTTGCACGAAGGACCGCGAACGGCGAAGCTACTCGCCCAGCACGGCCTTCTTGGCAGCTGCGGCCATGTTGTCCAGGTCCTCCTTGGTGGGGTGGTCCTTTGCGGCAACCCAGTTGTCGAGCAGCATCTTGAAGTGAGCGTTGTCGGGATCTTGCTCGAGCATGGCCTCGTAGCGCTGCTTGACCGCGGGGCCCATCTTGCCCTGGCACATCGCCCAGCCCGCAAGCTCGGCATCCTCGGCCAAATTGGACGATACACGGTCGATAATCTGCTGATAATAGCTCTGGTCGGCCCCAAAGCCGCAGGTGCCAAATAGGAACACGCGCTTGCCGTGCAAGGCGGAGAGCAACGCCGCGACCGAAGGCGTGCACGCGCCCTTGTCGCACCAAAAACCGACGAGCACCGTGTCGGCCGCGCAGGCGCGCTGCGCCTCGAGCGCAACCTGATCTGCATCCGCATCGTCGCTCAATGCCGCGGCATGGACAAACTCAACACCCGCAGCCTGCAGAGCGCGCTTGATCGCGCCCGAAACCATCCTGGTATTACCGCTCTTGCTGTTGACCACCAAAGAGCACGTCATAGTCACGTTGCCTCGTTTCCCCAAAACTAAAGCCACTAATGCAATTTATTAGATGAATATCTTAGTACTAACGTGACAGATGTAAACCACCTTCTGTCGATTGATTAATTTGCCCCACGACCGTGCTTACTGGGCAAACTGGCTGCGGTAGAGCTCGGCATAGAAGCCGTCTGCCGCCAGCAGCTCGTCGTGCGTGCCGCGCTCGATAATCTGGCCGTCGCGCATGACCAGAATGCAGTCGGCGTTGCGGATCGTCGACAGGCGGTGCGCCACGACAAAGCTTGTGCGACCGGCCATGAGCTCGTCGAATGCCGCCTGTACCTGCAGCTCGGTACGCGTATCGATGCTCGACGTCGCCTCGTCCAGCAGCAGAATCGCCGGATCGGTGAGCATGACGCGCGCGATGCACAGCAGCTGTTTTTGACCTTGGCTAAACGTGCCGCCGTCCTCGCCGATGACCGTATCGTAGCCGCCTGGCAGCTGCACGATAAACTTGTGCGCGTGCGCGCGCTTGGCGGCCTCGATAATCTGCTCACGCGTGGCATCGGGGCAACCGTAAGCGATATTCTCCGCCACCGTGCCCTCGAACAGCCAGGTGTCCTGCAGCACCATGCCAAAGGCACGGCGCAGGCTCGAGCGCGTGTAGTCACGCGACGAGCGCCCGTCCACCACAATGCGCCCAGCATCGATATCGTAAAAACGCAGCAGCAGGTTGATGAGCGTCGTCTTGCCACAGCCCGTAGGACCGACCAGGGCAAAGCGCATGCCGGGCTTGGCATCGATGCAGATATCCTGCAGCAGTTTGCGGTCGGGCACGTAGCTAAAGTCCACATGCTCAAAGGCGACCTCGCCCTTCGGGGCGGCGAGCTCTACGGCGTCCGACGCGTCGGGCTCCTGCTCGCGCGCATCGAGCAGCGCAAACATGCGGCGCGCCGAGGCGTACGCGGTCTGAATTTGCGTAATGACGTTGGTGACCTCGTTGAACGGCTTGGTGTACTGGTTGGCATAGGACAGGAAAATCTGCACGCCGCCCACCGTGAGCGCCGCGGGCACGCCCGTGATCACGCCCACGCAGCCGATCACAGCGACCACGGCATAGATGATGTTGTTGATAAAGCGCGTGCCGGGGTTGGAGAGCGAACCCATAAACTGCGCGCGCTCACCCGCGGTGTAGAGCTCAGCGTTGAGGGCATCGAAGCGCTGCTGAGCGTGCGGACCGTAGGCAAAGGCGTCGACAAGTTTCTGCTCGCCCACATACTCCTCGATATGACCACCGAGCTGCCCTTGGATGCGCTGCTGTGCTGTAAAGCTCTTGTTGGAAAGCTTGGCGATGGCGCCGGCTGCAAAAATGGAAAGCGGCGTGACGAGCACCACCACGAGCGTCATGATCAGGTTGATGGAGAGCATAAACGCGAGCGTGCCAACGATGGTGATAACGCCGGTAAAGAGCTGGGTAAAGCCCTGCAGCAGACCGTCGCCGACCTGGTCGACGTCGTTGACCACGCGACTCATAAGGTCGCCGTGGGCATGGCCGTCGATAAAACTGAGCGGCATGCGGCTGAGCTTATCGCTCGCCTCCACGCGCATGTCGCGCACCGTTTCGTAGGACAGGCGGTTGACGCAGTAGCCCTGCAGCCACTGGAAGGCCGCTGCTCCCACCACGACGAGCGCGAGTTTGGTAACGAGCGGCAGCAGCGCGTCGAAGTCCACCTGACCGGCGGCAACGATAAGGTCGATGCCCTCGCCGATGAGGATGGGCGTATAGAGTTGCAAGATCACCGAGATGGCGGCGCTCACAAACGACGCCGTAAACGAAATACGGTGCGGGCGAACATAGCCCAGCAGGCGGCGCGTCACCGCGCCCACGGGATAGCGCTCGGGATCACCGGGTTGGCGCGGGCCGTCGCCCAGGTCGTTGAGGTTATCGTTGCCGGACACATTAGCGGTCATCGTGGCGACCGAACCGGAAGAAGTATACGGGTTCATCTAGCAACCCTCCTTTGAGCAAGTAGGCGCAGGGGCAGTCGGGGCGGACGCGGGCACCGTGCTCCCCTGCTGGCCCTCGAGCTCCTCGCGGCGCAGCTGCGACTGGCAAATCTCGCGATAGAGCTGGCAGCTTGCATACAGCTCGTCATGCGTGCCCAGGCCCGCAACCGATCCGTGGTCGAGCACGCAGATCATGTCGGCATCGCGCACGGTCGAGACGCGCTGGCTCACGATGACCGTCGTGAGCGGCAGCCCGCCCTCGGCGGCACCGCGCACGCTGCGCTCGCGGATGGCATGGCGAAGCGCCGCGTCGGTCTTAAAGTCGAGTGCCGAGGCGGAGTCGTCCATGATCAGGACCTGCGGCGAGCCCACTAAGGCGCGCGCGATGGTCAGGCGCTGGCGTTGGCCACCGCTGAAGTTCTTACCGCCCGCCTCGACCGGGGCATCGAGCCCCTGCGGCTTGTTGCGCACGAATTCGCTGGCCTGCGCCATATCGAGCGCCGCCCAGAGCTCATCGTCGGTCGCTGACTCGTCACGCCAGGTCAGGTTGCTGCGGATGGTGCCGCTCACCAGCGACGCGCGCTGCGGGACGGTCGCGACCACATGGCGCAGCTGGTCGAGCGGCCAAGTGCGCACGTCGGCGCCCATCACGCTCACGCTGCCAGCGCTCGCATCGTACAGGCGCGGGATAAGCGAAACGAGCGTGGACTTGCCGCTGCCCGTGCCGCCGATAATGCCGAGCGTTTTGCCCAGCGGCAGCTCCAGGGTCACGTCATTGACGGCGTTGGCGGCGCCCGTGCCAAACGAAAAACTCGCATGGTCAAAGCTCAGCGCGGAGACCGGAACAGCGTCACCCGCCAGGTCGCTCGGCTCGGGCAGCGCAACCGGCTGGTTGTCCTCGTCGGTGATGCTCGGCTCGCAATTGAGCACCTCGTTGATACGCGACGCACTGGCGCTCGCCTTGGTAAAGACCACGACCAGGTTGGCGACATACACGATGGAGGTCAGGGTCTGCGTCATGTAGTTGACGAACGCCATGACCTGGCCCTGCGTGAGCTCGCCCACGTTGACCTGGATGCCGCCCACCCACAGGATGGCGCACACGCCCAGGTTCATCACCAAAAACGTGACGGGATTAAGGATTGACGAAAGCTTGCCCACCGCGATGGCGGTATGTGCCTGGTCATCGGCCGCTTGGGCAAAGCGCTCGCGCTCATGGTCCTCGCGCACAAAGGCGCGAACCACGCGGGCGCCCGAAAGCCCCTCGCGGCAAATGAGCGCGATGCGGTCAAGCTTTGCCTGCAGCTGCTTGTAGTACGGAATGCAGCGCGCCATGACAAACCAAAACACCAGGCCGATGGCGGGCGTGCAAATCAAAAAGATGATGCCGAGCTTAAGGTCGATGGCAAGGGCCGCGACCATGGAGCCCACCGCCAGGAAGGGCCAGCGGATGAGCATGCGCACGCCCAGCGCCACAGCTAGCTGCACCTGGTTGACATCGTTGGTGATACGCGTGATGAGCGACGGCGTGCCAAAGCGATCGAGCTCAGCATAGCTCAGCTTATTGATGTGCCCGTAGAGCGCGCCGCGGATGTCGGTACCCATGCCCTGCGAGGTGAGCGCCGCCATCTTTTGGCAGACGAGCGTAAACGAGATGCCGATCACGGCCATGGCGGCAAGTACCATACCGTAGTGGACGACGGCGTTCACGTCGTGCGAGCCAATGCCCTTATCGATCATCTGGGCAATCACGAGCGGCGTCAGCAGGTCAAAGATCACTTCGATCAGCTTGCACGCAGGGCCAATCACCATATACCGTCGAAACTTGCCACCAAAACGCCTGAGCAGCTCAATCATAAAAGGGCGCTCCCTATCATCATTCACACTCAATTCGAATCATGATAGTACGGTGAGCCCAAAAGAAGCGTAAACAACTCGTCATTTCTAATGGGATTCGGTTTCCAGAGAAGCGGAGAGGTGCGCACGCCCGGTCAGCGGCGCGCCAATCGATTGGTATACTTACAGTAGTGCTACCAGCTGAGTCGCCAACCCTTGAAATGAGGTGCCGAGATGAACGACATTCTCGCAAGAAGAGCAAGACGAGCAACCGTGGGCATCGCCCTTTCCGCGGCACTTGTCGCGGGAATCGCCCCCGCAACGGCGATCGCGGCAGAAACCAGCGCCCCCACCGGTGCAGTTGCCTTGCAGACGGAAGATGCGACCGCCGCAAAAGAAAAAGCGTATGCAGCCATGCAGGAAGCGCTCAAAAACCTCGAGGCCGCAAAAGACGCCGCAAGTCCCGAGAAAATTGCGAGATTCAATGATGACATTGCCCGTTTTCAAGAGCTCCGCGACAAGATGGTGGCGCAAGCCGCCGAATTGAGGGAATCCCTTCCCGCCATGCAAGCGGACGTCGATGCAGCCCAAGCCAAATACGACGAGGCCATCAACCGGGTAAGCGAGCTCCAGGCAAAATTAGACAAGAAACTTGAGGCGCTTAAGGCACTCGAAGCACTCGGCGACGAGGAGCTTGTCGAAACTACTAAACAGCAAATAAAGCAGTTGCGCAGTGAAATCGTAACGGCAAAAGCGCAAGAAGACTCTTGCAAAACAGGGCTCCGCGAGCGCCACGACGGCCTCAAAAGGCAGGAAAGACAAGTTAATGACTGTGAACGTGCTGCAGAGAAGTATAAAGCCAATACCGACCAGTTCATAGCCTGGCGAGATGCGCTCCTCGACAATTTGAAAAAAGCGCAAACGGCCTATGACGACGCCTGCAAGGCATACGAAGAGGCAAAGGCCGCGGCAGACAAGGCCACCTCGCCCGAGATAACGCAACCGACCGAGACGACGCCTCCCTCCAACTCGGCGCAACCGGCCGAGGCGACACAGCCCACCGGCTCGTCCGCGACCGGCAAAAATACCCCGCCAAGCTCCACCAAGCAGGCGAACTCGAGCAGCGGCAAGCAAGCAGATACGACCGTCGGCAAGCTTGCGAACACGGGCGACACAGCGCCGAGCGCAATCGCACTCGCAGCAATCGCCGCCGCAGGCCTCGGAATAACCGCCACGGCCACACGCCGCATCAGGAACTCAAAATAGCCGCCAGAGCATACTACCTTCGCCAATCCACAAACCCAGAGACAAAAAGAGGTCCGTTTCCCCAACCCAGGGAAACGGACCTCTTTACTTGAAAAACAGATGCCAACGCCGCCGTCTCTTGAACCACGTAGCCATCAATGCCCAGACAACACTAGCAAGCCGCATTCCTTAAGGGATAGATTTAATGGCTGTTAATCAAGGGGTATACGCGCACGCCCGATCAATGGCGGGCAAACCGCCTGATATACTTACATTAGTGCTACCAAGTGAGTCGCCGACCCTTGAAATGAGGTGCCGAGATGAACGACATTCTCGCAAGAAGAGCAAGACGAGCAACTGTGGGCATCGCCCTTTCCGCGGCACTTGTCGCGGGAATCGCCCCCGCAACGGCGATCGCGGCAGAAACCAGTTCCCCCACCGGTGCAGTTGCCTTGCAGACGGAAGATGCGGCCGCCGCAAAAGAAAAAGCGTATGCAGCCATGCAGGAAGCGCTCAAAAACCTCGAAGCCGCAAAAGACGCCGCAAGTCCCGAGAAAATTGCGGAAATCAATGGTAAAATTGCCGTTTTTCAAGAGCACTACGACACTTATTTGGCGCAAGCCGCCACATATAAGGAATCCCTTCCTACCATGCAAGCGAACGTCAATGCAGCCCAAGCCAAATACGATGAGGCCCGCAACCGGACAAGCGGCCTTGAGGCAGAATTAAATAAGGCAATCGACGACGGAGCTTCTAACGAAACTATTAAGCAGTTGCGAAGTGAGATCATGTCGGCAGAAAGGCGAGAAAAATCTTGTGAAGATGATCTTCACCACTGCCAACGCCGGCTCGAAAGCCAGGAAAGACAGGTTCAGTATTTCGAAAGTGAGGCAGAGGAAGCCAAAGCCCACATCGACGAGGACATAGCCAAGCGAAATGCGCTCCTCGGCGATTTGGAAAAGGCGCAAGCGGCCTATGACGACGCCTGCAAAGCATACGAAGAGGCAAAGGCCGCGGCAGACAAGGCCACCTCGCCCGAGATAGCGAAACCGACCGAGACAGTGCCTCCCTCCGGCTCAGCGCAACCCGCCGAGGCGACACCGCCCGTTGGCTCACCTGCAACCGGCAAAGACGCCCTACCAAGCTCCACCAAGCAAGCGAACACAAGCAGCGGCAAGCAAGCAGATACGACCGCCGGCAAGCTCGCAAACACGGGCGACACAGCACCGAGCGCAATCGCACTCGCAGCAATCGCCGCCGCAGGCCTCGGAATAACCGCCACTGCCACACGCCGCATCAAGAACTCAAAATAGCTGCCAGCGGTTATTGTCTTCGCCAATCCACAAGCCCAGAGACAAAAAGAGGTCCGTTTCCCCACCTAGGGAAACGGACCTCTTTAACTGCAAAAAATCAAACAACAGCACCGCCGCCTCTTAAACTACGTAGCCATCAATGCCCAGACAACGCCAGCGAGCAGCAAAAGGCACGGGATTAAATTATTCAGATAAATGTGACCCTTCAGGCGGTTTTGGTCGGCTACCCGCGAGTGCCGGCAGGGCGCTTGGTAGTCGAGCGATCCCGCAGGCAAAGCCGAGGACCAGCGAGACACCAAGCGCCCTGCCGGCACTCGCGGGTAGCCGCGGCACCAAAAAACGCCTGCGCACTCGATGGATTCGGATGCCCGACAGAGGCTCCTTATGGCTGCTTCCTTCCGGACCTGACCAGATTCGGAACATATCGTCATCCGAACCCATCGAACGCGCTAGGCGCTCGGTATATCTTACCTGCTCCCGCCCGCCACGGCAAGTGGGGCGAACCCATCGGATGGATTCGCCCCACTCGTCCATATCGCTAGCGGCGCCTGCGGTACAGGACCGCGCCGCCCGCTGCGGTCAGCGCGCCGATGCCGGCCATGGCGCCGAGCGCCTCAAGCGGCAGGCTGCGGTCGCCGGTGTCGGGCATACCGCCCTTGGAGCCGTCACCGCTAGCGCCGCTGCCGGAGCCGTTATCTGAACCGCCGCCCGAGCCGCCGCCCGGCGTGCCGGGGTTCTCGGGGGTGCCGGGGGTGCCGGGCTCCTCGGCGTAGCTGTTGGTGAAGACCGGCGGCAGGTTGGCGTCGCCCTCGTAGGAAACCTTCGCCGACAAATAGCCCGTCCTGGTGCCGTCTGCCGCCTCGTCGCTCACCGTGACGACGATCTTGTGCACCGCCTTGTCGTAGGTCACGTGCGCCTGGCCGTCGTCGACCTCGCTCACCGTGAAGGTGTAGGTGCCGGCCTGCTTGAAGGTCAGCGCATCGAACGTGACGCTGCCATCGGCGGCATTCTTGGCGGTCGACATGACCTTGCCGTCCCGGCTCTTGAGCTCAAAGCTAAACTGGCCCGCCTTGAGCTCGGCGCCCTTGAGCACCTTGGCGGCGCCCAGCTTGAGGGTGACGGGTGCGGCCTCGTAGCCGTTGGTAAAGGTCACCGAGTCGTCGCCCGTGGGATTGCCCTCGGCATCCGCCAGCTCGTGCTTGACGGCGAGCGTGCCGTTACCGGCATCGGTGACCGTCGTGCGCACGCGGTACGTCGCCTTGTCGTATGTCACGCCGCCCGCCGTGCCGGCGACCTCGCGCAACTCGTAGCTGTGCATGCCGGGCGCGGTGTAGGTGACGGGGCTGAGCGCGACCGTGCCGTCGGCGGCGTTCTTGCCCGTCGCCGCGACGCTCTCGCTGCCGTCGGCGGCAAGCTCGACCAACTGGAACTCGAACTCGCCCTCGGCCAGGTCACGGCCCTTGAGCTTCTTGTTCACCTCGATCTGGTCGGTAACGGAGCTCGGCGTCGGGTTCACGCCGTAGGTATTGGTGAACTCGAACGCGCCCTTACCCTCGGGCGTGCCCTCTGCGGGCAGGACCTCCGCGGCGAGCGTGCCCGCGTTGGTGTCCTCGACCACCTTGACCGTGAAGGTCCTGGTTGCCGTCGCGTCGTTGACCACACCGTCGACCGAACCGGACTCGCTCACCCGGTAGGCAAACGTCTTGGTACGCAGGCCGTCGCCGTCGATCTCGACGTCATCGAGATCGCTCGGCTGCCTGAACGTGACATGGCCCAGCTCGACGTTGCCGGCGGCGTCGTTGGTCGCCTCGGTCACCGTCTTACCGGAGGCGCCGACCGGCGCGGGCGCGCCGTCCAACGGCGTGATCTTAAAGGTGTACTTGCCCGCAATGTCGGCCTGCGTGAGGCCGAGTCCGGCCTGGCCGAGCGCCAGCGTCTTGGTGCCCGCAAGGTCGACCGTCGCCTCGTTGGTGCCGTAGCCGTTCACAAACGACAGCGTGCCGTCGGAGCCCTCGGGGTAGACCACGGCCACATCCAGCCCGCCCTTGCCGTTATCGGTCACCTTGACCGTGATATCGAAGCTCGAGGCGGTCGCCGTCACGCCCGCGGACAGCCGGTCCGTGCCGTCCTCGGATACGGTATAGGGAATGACCCAGGAGCCGTCGGCGGCCCTGGTGGCGATGCCGTTCGCCACCATCCGCTCGAGAGCGTCGGTAGTGTAGGCAATGGGCGAGAACGCAAGTCCCGCGGCCTCGCCGTCGCCGGAGGCCTGGTTGGTCGCGGTCGCGACCACGTTACCTTGGGCATCGCGGACGGAGAACGAGAACTCGCCCGCCGCCGCGGCTCGGCCCGTCAGCGTCTTGGTGGCGTTAATTGCCACGTTGCCCTCGCCGCCAAGCGTTCCGGTGGCCTCGTAGGAGTTCTGGAACGCGACCGTCACGGGCGCGGGCGCCGACGTGGCGTCATCTGCCGTGGAGACCTCGCTGCGTGCGACCTCGACACCGTCCTTGGCAACCGCGGTCGTGACCGTGAGTCTGCCCATCGCGGCGTCGTAGGCGGGCGCGATGGTCACCGTGCGCGGCGCGGTGTCGTTGGCGTAGCCCTCGCCGCCGAGCTTGGTCTCGGTGACGGTGAAGCGGTAGACCTTGCCCGCATCGGCGTCGGTGAACTTCACGTCGCTCTCCGCGATCCCGCCGATGAGGTCGACCAGGTCGGCCGCACCGTCATCAGCCGCGGCCACGGCGTAGGCGTCCTTGCCGGTCTTGAGGCCGAGCTTGGCGGCCGTCTCGGCGTCCGCGGTCACGGTGAAGGCGAACTGCCCCACCTCCATGGCGCGGCCGGAGAGCGTCTTGGACAGGCGCACGCCCGCGCGGGCCGAGTAGTCGAGCTCGGTCGTGTAGGTATTGACGAAGTCGCCGCCGCTCACCTCCGCGATCGCGGGCGTCGTGGCCGCGAGGTTGCCGGAGCCGTCATCGGTCACGGTCACCGTCATCGTGGCGACGTGGCCGTCGTAGGCCACGCCGGCGATGGCAGAGCCGTCATCGGGCCTGACCTCGCGCGCCGTGTAGGTGAAGGTCTTGGCGCGCACGCGCTTGCCGCCGACCTCGGCGAACTCGGCATCTTTGATATCATCGAGCGTGTAGCGGATGGGGCCGAAGTCGAAGGCGACCCTATCGCCCGCCTTGGTGCCGGCGGCCGTCACGCTGACGGTCTTGGAGCCGTCGGCAGATCCCTCGGGCATGGGCGCGCCGTCCTCGCCCGCGAGCGCGAACTGGAAGCTGTCGCCCTCCGCCCAGTCGCGACCCTTGAGCGTCTTGGTGAAGAGCCCCGCGGTGGAGACGTCCCTGCCCTCGGCGGCCGTTCCGTACGTGTTGGTGAACGCGACGGTCGCGCCGTCCTCGGTCACGGCGCCCTCGGCCTTGGAGCCGTCAGCCCCGTTGACCGCGGTCGTGTAGCCCTCGGCGGCGTCCTCGGCCACGGTGTAGCGCGCGCCCACAGGCAGGCCGGCGACGGTCTTCTCCTCGCCGTCCTTAAGCTTGAAGGCCACCTTGCCGTCCGCGAACGTCACGGCGTGCTCGCCCTTTCCGAAGGTGCCGGAGACGGGCTCGCCGTCCCCGTCGGTCAGCGCGACCGTAAAGCCGAACTCGCGCTGGCTGTCGCCGCCGACGACCGTCTTCTTGACGGTGAGGCTGCCAGTCTTGGCGATGTTGGTAAAGACCGCCGCCTCGACCGTGCGCTCAGCAGCGTCGCCCGCATCGTCGGTCAGCTGTGCAATCTTGGTCTTGGCAGACAGCTTACCGGCGCCGCCGTCGGTCACCGTGACGGTGGCACGATAGGTGGCCTTCGAGAACGTGAGTGTCGCCTCGTCACCCGACTGCTCGGTAATCACATAGGTATAGGTACCGGGCTTGGTGTACTCGATGGTACCGAAGTTGCCGACCTGGGCATCCTTGTGCAGCTCAATCGTCGACACGCCGTCTTTGACGCCCTTGGGCATAGGTGCCTCGCCCTGGGCAGTCAGCGTCATGGTAAAGGCATCCGATGTCATCCAGTTGCGTCCGGAAATCTTCTTTTGGACCTTGAAGGCGTTTTCCACCTTTGTGGACTCCACGCTGTAGACGTTGGTGAAGCCCACCTGCGTCGCCTGTCCGACGGTACCTTTCTGGGGGTTCGCCTTATCGACAACCGCAAAGCCATCCTCGCTCGTCATGAGCTCACCCTTGGAGTCGAGCTCCTGCACCTCGTAGTGCGCACCCGTGGGCAAGGTAACCGTGACGGAGCCGCCAGCCTTGAGCGCGATGGTGTCACCGCTCTTGATCTGTCCGCTTATATAAGTGCCATTGGTGCCGCCGGGGCGACCGGCGAACGCAAAGGTGCCGACCAGAGGCGTTGTGCCATCGGCCTGGTAGAGCAGCACCTTAAAGGTAAATGCCTTGTTGGGCGCGGTGATGCCTTCGGCGGCCGTGACCGTCTTGCTCAACGTCAGGCGCCCGTCAGTGACCTCATCGGTAGTGGTGTTGGTCTTGACGGCAGGGTTGTTGCCGACCGCCACCGACGCCTGGTTGGAAATATTGCCCGAAGCGCCACCGTTCTTAAACGCGTCCTCGGTCACGCGGACCTTAAACTGAACCGTGCCCTCCTTGCCGGCGGGAACGTCCGCCAGCGTCCAGGTGAGGTTGCCGTCATTGTCCTTGGAGCCGACATCCTTATGGTCGCCGGCGAACTCCACGAACTCGGTTCCCGCGGGAACGGCATCGGTGATCGTCACCGTGGCAGACGCGCCCTCGGTGTTCTTGTAGCCGATGGTGTAGGTGAGTTCGTCGCCCAGCGCCACGCCCGACTCATTCGAATCCTGGGCATCGCTCTCGGACTTCTTGGGCACGTAGTTGGTCGTGGTGCCGGTATAACTCTTGTTGCCGACCTTAATGGTGGCAGCATTGTTGACGGCGCCGACCGCACCCTGGGCGTCCTTCACGGCGTCCTCGGTAATCTTTACGCGCACGCGCACCAAGCCATAGCCGCCCGCAGGCTGTTCGCCCAGGTTCCAGGAAAGCGACTGGCCGCTCGCGGCGCCCTTATCGGCATACTTGCCCTCAAAGGCCTCGAACACGACGCCAGTGGGCAGCTCGTCGGTTACGGTCACGTTGGCCGGAACCAGGTTACCGTCGGCATCGACCGCAGTATTGGCCCAGTTGATGGTGTAGACGTAGGAGTCGCCCACAGAGAGCAGCTGCCCGTCGATGTCCACATTAGGCTCCGCGACCGTGCCGATCGTCTTGACCTTATCGTGCGTGTTGTGGAAAACGATCTTGCCGTTCTCGGTACCATCGCGATAGGTCACCTTGGACGTCAGCGTGCCGTCGTTGTTGTCGGTCACCTCGAGCAGCACGCGGCACGTCGCGGACGTATCCACGGGACGCACACCATCGGGCAGGTTGGCCAAGCACTCCTTTGCCACTAGGTTAAAGCTATAGGTGGTAGTGTGGTCGGCATTGTGTCGCTTGGTGGCAACGCCATCGCTGACGGCGTCGGCAAGGTCAATCGTCTGCTCATCAGTTCCGCTGGTGGCATCGCCGAGCTTAAAGTAAACCTTGCCGAAGTCGACCGTTGCGGTACCGTTCTCGCCCGCCTGGGTCGTGCCCTCATCCATCTTTTCGAGCGAGCCGTTGGCCTTCTCGGCATACAGGTCAAACGTATACTGACCCGCCTCGATCTTGTCGCGGGAGTCCATTACCTTCTCGGCAGCAAGGCCCTCAAAGGTTCCGGTCGCGATGTAGCTGTTGGTGAAGGACACCTGGGCCTTGGCGGTACCGCTCTCGGAGCTAAACTTCGCATCAGCGGAAAGCTCGACGTTCTTGGCGTCATAGTGCTTGGCCGTGGTCACGGTATAGAGCGAACCGTTATCGCGCTTCTTAACCGTAATCTCTACCTTCCAATAGGTGGAGTCGTACTGATAGCCGTGCTTGCCGCCGCCATTCTCGACAACCTTGTAGGTGAACGTCTTGTCTGCATCTTCCGTCGCGAAGGTCAGGCCGCCCAAAATGTCGGTATGGGACGTGCCATCGGCCTGCGGCTCATCGTTTGTCACGGTGAGCTTGCCCTCATCTGCGCGCAGCAGCTTGTTGAGCTTAACGGTCGAGGCGTTGTCTTCGCCCGTTACCGTAAAGCCAAACATGCCGGCATGCAGGTCGTGCCCATTGAGCGTCTTGACGATCTCCAGACCGCCCTGGAGCTCGTAGCTCGTTGAAGTTTGGTAACTATTGGTGAAGATGAAGTCTTCCGAGCCGGTCGCGCCATCGGCGCGGGCCACAAGCTTGCCGCCCTCATCGGTTACAGTGATGGTCAGGTTATAGGTGTGCGCGTCATACGTCCACTCGCCGAGGCCGCCATTCGGGGCCAGCTCGTTAATAGCAAACATATACGTGCCCGGCTTGTTGAAGGTGAGCTTCGAAAAGTCAATCTTTTCGTGCTCCCCGTCCTTGAGGGCCGCCGTCGTTTGCTTCTCCTCAGCATAGCCGTTGTCCACGCTCATCGAAGATCCGGTGATGAGCTTGCCATCGATGGCAGTCTTGGTAGCATCGTCAGCCGCGGTCATAGCAAAGGTGAACTTGCCCGGAGCATCGGCACCGGCAACCACCTTCGTCACGGACGGGGTGTAGGTTGCCGCCTCGGTGACCGTATAGGTGTTCTTGAATTTGACCGTCGCGACACCGGTGGACGTTGCACCCGACGGATAGATCCACTGGCCCTCGAGCTCGTCCTTGCCATCGACCTGCTTGCTTACCGCTGTCGTGACTCTAAGCGTACCGTCGCCGTTATCCGCCACGACAGCCTTAACCGTATGGACCGTCTTGTCGTACGTATAGCCCGTCGCCTTGTCGTCAATCTCGCTCACCGTATAGGTGAACGTCTTGCCGGCATCATTCTGATTGAAGATCAGCCCACCCGCAGGTGCCAAACTTACGGTCTTGAGAGCATCGGCCTCGACATTTGCGGTCTCAAAGACCTTGCCATTCGTGGAAATGCCAACCTTGCTGGCAGATGTCTCGTCAGCAGGCTTGACGATATAACGGAACGAGCTCTTAGGCGAGCCAAAAATGGTCGCGTCCTTGGGATACGTCAACGTCTTCTCGATCCACAGGCCGCCAGCGGCGCCATAGTCGAGACTTGCCGTGTAACGGTTCACAAACGAGACAGTAGGCGTCGTGGCGCCGGCCTCACTTGCATCGTACTGCTGCACGTAAGTATGCGAATCTTGCTTGAGCTGGACAATCTTTTCGTCCGTCAGCGCGCTCGCGTCGGCGCCGGCGCCCAGCAGCTCCGTCACACCCGCACCCTTGAGCACGGTCGTCACGGTGTAGAGCTTGGCAGGGTCGTTCTTGCGCGCAAGGACCTTAACGAGCACGATGGCATCACCCGTGTAGCTGGTGTCATAGGCGTAGCCGGCAGCCGCAGGCTGGTTCTCTTGGATGCGATAGGCAAACGTACGCCCCAGGTCCTGTTCCGTGAGCTCACGGGCAAAAAGCTTCTCTTGCCCGCTTGCGCCCACCACGGCACCGGACACGCCGGCCCCCGCAGCCGTATTGGATAGGCTAGCCTCGGCGCCGTCGACCGATGTCTGAACGCCGTTGTACCAAAGGCCCGTCACGGCAAAGGTAAACTGGCCCGCGGCAGAAGCGCGACCCTCAAGGGTCTTGCTGACCGTCACGCCATCAAAGGTGCCCGACGCATGGTATGCGTTGGTAAAGGCGGCCTTGTCGGTTACGGCCTTGTCCGCATCGGAGGCGCCGGTGTTGGCGTAGGTCACGCTCGACACGCGCAGCTTGCCCGTGTGGTTGCCCGACTCGTCCAGATCGGTCACCACGACGGTCGCGCGTGCGGCGTGCTTGTCCATGGACATGCCCGCCTGGCCATCCTGCGCAGCATTCTCGGTGATGTTGAAGCTAAAGGTGCCCGCGCGATTGAACGTCACGGTCGGAGCAGCTTCGGTGCCAACAAAGGAGAACGAGGCCACGCGTCCCGACTCGGGCGTGCTGGCGACTGCCTGGTTGGCGTTAACGGCAACAACCCCATCCTTCACCGCCTGTGCAGTGGTTTTGCTCAAACCAGTTGCGTTGGCATCGTCCGCAGCAGCGGTGAGGTTAAAGGTATAGCGTTCGCCCTGGTTCCAGTCGCGACCGCTCACAGTCTTTTGGCCCTGCAGGGTCACGCTCGTGGGCTCCACGCTATATATATTGGTAAAGGAAGGTGTGGCATCCTTGTCCAGCTGCTTTACCGAGCCGTCCTCTGCAACCTTGTAGTACTCGATCGAAGTCTGGATGCCGGCACCCTTCTTGGCGTTGCGCACCAAGGCATAATAGACCGACCCGTCGTAGGTCATGCCCGTAATGCTACCGAGATTCTCAGCGAACTTGTACACGTAGGCGCGTCCCGCATCCGCCTTGGCGGTATAGGAGATCGCCGGCCATGCCACCGTACCGTCAGCGTTGTTGCCCACGGTTACGGTATTGTCCTCGGCACCCTCGGGCATGGGAGCCGTCACGCTCGCATCGACCGTATTGGGACTGAACACAGCGTTGACGTCCGCATAGCCGCCAACGCCCTCGAGCGTAAAGCTAAAGGCGTTCTGGGAAAGCGGGAAACTCCCGGCGTTGTCGGTCAGGATCTTTTGAGCATGGATGGTGATCTTCGCTTCGTGTGTATCGTAGTGGTTGGTGAAGGTTGCAACCTTACCGGCAACATCCGTCTTGGTGTCGGCACCCGCGTCGTCGCACTCCTGCACCACCTTCACGCTCGCAACGGCCAGAGCACCGGCATGGTTATCCTCCACCACGACTGTCGCGGTATAGACGGCAGCAGAATAGCTTATGCCGTCCGCACCGGCATCGGAGCCGGGGATAACCTCCTTGATGGTATAGGTGTACGTGCCTGGCTTGGTATAGGTAATATCGCCAAACGTCGCCGGCTGGTCGTTGGTGAGCTCGACCGTCGCCACCTTGCTCTTGGCACCGCTGGGCATAGGAACGCCGTCGTCGGCTGTAAGCTGCGCGGTAAAGGAATCGCCATCGGCCCAATCGCGACCTTCGAGCACCTTCTTGGCGCTCAGACCGTTTTTGGCCTCAAGTGTTACGCGGTTGGCGCTGTAGTTGTTGGTGAACTCAAGCGTGTTTTCAGCGGGAATCTGTCCGCCCGCAAGCGCGACAATCTTGCCCTCGATGGTGTTGCCAGTTCCCGACTGCTCCTCGCCACCGACCTTACGTTTCACGAGGCTAAAGCCGGCCGGAAGCACCGACTCGTCAGCAGAGCCGGTAACAGTGTTAACGATGCTCGCCAGCACGTTGCCGCTGGACTCTTCGCCCTTAGTGGTGAGCTCGCTCACGCTATAGTTGTCGTCCTTCTGAAGGTCGTATACGCAGATGGTCTCGCCAGCCTTGATGGAATGGGTGCCGCCGTTCTTGAGCGTAAAAGATTTGCCCACAGCGTTGCCGTTCGCATCAAATACATGCGCCTCATAGCCCTTCTGGGACTCAGGCAGGGCGAACTTAAACGTAAACGTCAGATCTTTGCCGTCCGCATCCTTAGTGGGTGCAGTAAGCCCGTCATCTGCCGTCACGGTCTTAGTCACCTGCAGGCGCGCCACGCGACGGTCGGCATACTGCACGGCCGTACCCGTGGTAAACAAATGGTTGAGCTGAAGCGTGCCCAGTTCAGTACGGGTCTTGGAGGCATCGTCTATATATGCTGGGTCATCTTCCTGGTACAGGGCCATGCGGTTGATGCCCGTGTCGGCAAAGATGGTCGCCAGCTGACCGTCGCGCGCGCCACCGTCCTCGACATAGCGCAAGACCGACCTGGTTCCCTGCGTCGTCTTGTCGTAGCGCATGTGCATCAAGTTGTCTGTCAGAGAGGGCGTCACGCCCTCGGCGGTGCTCGCTTGACCCCACGTCAGATTGCCGCTGGCGTCATCGGTCGCGCTCTGTAATTTGCCCTTAATGTGCGTAAGCGTGTTGTCGATGGAGTCGGGAGAGCCAAACTGCGCCAGGGAAGCAATCAGCGAACCCGGGCCACTCATACTACGCACACCGTCGTCCACATCGCCGGCATCCACATACACGCCCGAATCATCCACAATCACCTTGGTAATCGTGCTGTTAATCTCATAGCCATCCGGGCTTTTAGACTCACGCAGGTAGTACGTACCCTTGACAAGGGGTGCATTATTTGCCGAATCGAGTGGGAAGCATGCAGCGCCCTCAATGTCATACGGATAGGTCATGCCGTTTGCCTGCACGGTGTCATACGGCGTGGCACCGGACTTGATGGCATACGCGCTGGGACTATCGCCGGTAACGTCCTTGGCCTGGTACAGCTCAAACGTCGCGCCGTTCACGGGCTTGCCCAGGTCGTCAACCTTCTGCACAAACAGACGGTTCTGAACGTTGGTGAGGTGGATCACCGTAGAAAACTGCCTGTTTATCGTTTGATATTGGACCATAGAGGTGTTGTCGATGGTTGCCTCCGCCAGAGACGATGCCGTGGTGTGGTAGACCGCTACGGTATAGTCGGCTTGACTCTTGTCTTGCAGCATGGCGGCGTATGTCTCGATATCGCCAGGCAGAGAGCTGACCGACACCTCGTAGTCACCCTTGGTGTTGACGGCAAAGACATTGGTGTCCGCTGATTTGGCAGCTTCGACAGCGCCGGCGATGCCGTGCGTGGAGCACAGGGTATATCCGCTAAGCGGGTTGCCCGTAACTGCCGTCCACGCGCTTTCGTCCGTGTCACCCATGCTTTTATCGGTGCGCTTGAGCACGACGGCAAAGGTCGTGCCCGAGCGGATGGCTTTACCCTTGTTATCCTGTGTATCTTCAGGGAGGGAGATGGTCTCCTTGGCGGCCAGATAGCCACCGTTCAGCCACATGCGGCTGCCCGTCCATTGGTTGTCATCGGCTGTTGTGACCGTTGTTTGCGGCGCAACCACCACGCCACCCGTACCGCTTGCAGCAGCCGGCTTGTACTGCAGATGCAGCTCGCCTCGCTTTGCGGTGGTCGACGAGGTCAGGCTCGAGCGGTATCCCGGGGGCAGGCCAACCTCTTTGAGCACAAAGTAATCATGTCCCTCGGAATGCTGGTTGTCGAACGAAAGGACCGAACCATCTGAGTTCAGAAGCACCAGCTGGCCATTGGCGTCCGTCGTGCCCCGGGCGATGGCCTCACCCTGCGCGTTCCAGTTGGGATCTGACCGATACAGGGCAAACGTGGCACCCTGAACTGCCTCGCCGTTCTGGTCGACCTTTTCGAGCTCAGAGGACGGCAGGGTGGTGAGGTTGAACTTGAGCGACATGTTCGATGCGCCCGCGCCGCGCTCCAGATAAAAGAAGCTCAGCGTGTGCTTAGTGCTGTCGCGGAAGGTGTTGTCGCGGAAGTTGGTGGTATCTGCGCCGGCGGCTTTGAACATTGCTTTGATGGTAGTATCCGGAAAATACTTTGGTGAACCATTCGCGCCATCAATATGTCCAACGCGCACCACACCAGTAGCGAAGTTAATATCAAGCGTCGCCTTCTCGTGGATACCACCCAGATCGCCCACGAGCACGCCGTCGATATAGACCCAGACGTCATCGTCACCCGAGAACTTAAAGACCATGTCATTGTTATCGGTGGTCTTGCCGCCCGTAGGCTGGACGAACTCCGTGGTCATGGACATGCCAAAGTGGTGGTTGAGCTTATCGTTCGTTCCGTCCGTTATTCCTATAGGAGAGAGCTGACCGTCATTCTCTTTAAAAATCTTGCCGGCCGAGTCAAAGGGGAAGAACTGACCCCGATTCGCATCTGACACGCTGTCCTTATATACGCCAGCCTTATCGTAGACGTCAAAAGAGTTGGTCGTGTGGTTATATACGGCATAGTTGCCGTTAGAACCATACGAGTCGTAAACGTAATAGCCGCCCTTAAGCTGGAAGAGACCCTTCACGTTGTTGTAGACGGCCTTACCATTCTGCTTGCCATTTGCCTGGCTGTCGCTATTAAAGAGATAGGCCAGCGACTCGTCGGTGTACGCACCACTCGTGTTATAGGAGGTGTAGGTGCCGGCATTGATCGACGGATAGCCATTTACCAGCGTGTTCTTCACAAACGAAAGACGTCCAAAGCCGCCAATATCACTTTTCCCGTCCACTTGTTAATGCCCGTGCCGGCACCACCATTGAACTTGAGCTGATGACCCTTATTGATGCCAGTGTTGTTATTGCCGTTGTCGTTATTGATGTTTGCCGAGCTATCGTTGTCGCCATCGACGACCCAATAGTCGAACAAATTGACCGTAGTGCCGGTGGGATTCACCGTCTGCACGGTATGGTTGCCAAAAGGAACCGCTTGATCGGCCGACGCACTCGTCGCACCAAACATGAGCGCACACGCCGCCAGCGGGACGGCCAAAACCCTCAGGGCACGCTTGGCGGTATTGGTTTTCTTGCCAAAAGGCTTTAGCATTTCTCGAGCTCTCGCACACGCGCGATACATGAAGGCCTCCCCAATCCATGAGGACGGCAAGCAGCGGCTCGCTATATATGTGTGTCGTCCCCATCGATGCAAATATACGCCCCCCCCCGCGCAGAAACGCAAGGCAGGACATCGCAATATACTTAAAATTGTAGCAATTTAAACGACCCACTATTCCGCGTCAGGTTGCCACTCGGTCGTCAAATCGAACCATTCGCGCCATCAAAGGGGTTCGGCGGGATAAAACCGTCGGCAATCTTTATCCCCACAGCCCCACAAGGTAGCTAATTTGGGACGGGGCTTTTTTGACTACTTGGGCAATCAGATCGGCATGTAGTCAGAATAGCCGTCCCAAATAGACTGGTCTGACGCTGCGCCACGAAAAGGGTCTATCTACTACGTTTAGACCGCAGGGGTCGACCATAGCCGACTTTTTCGGAAATCGGCAAGCTCTCTACCTGCGGTTTTAATTTCACAAAATCCGGGATGGTCGAGGTAGCTCGGTCAAACGTAGTAGATGGCCGCATTTCGTGGCAAACGGTCCGACTCGAGACCCATGTCGACCAGCCTCGGATGGCAATTCACGAAGTTGCGGTGGAATACGGACTGAATTGGCACCTTAAAGGCAAAAACACTCCGTATTTCACCGCAAGTTATTGGGGGGATGGGTTTTAGAGGCGAGCGAGGTCATAGGCTTGGGCAGCTGCCTCGCCGGCGCAGATGAGGTTGGTTGGGGCTTCTTGCGGATCGAGTGCCTGTTCCAGATCCATGGGCTTGCGGCAAATCGGCAAAACCAAGTCGATACCCTGCTCGTACACCGCATCCAGGTTGTCGGCGCGACCGCCCACGACGGCGACCACCGGCTTGCCATATCGCTTCGCACGACGAGCCACACCCACCGGCGCCTTGCCGGCAGCGGATTGCTCATCCATATTGCCCTCGCCCGTTATGACCAGGTCGACATCGCGCACGCGCTCGTCAAACCCAATCAGATCGAGCACCGTCTCCACGCCCGAACGCAGCTCCGCGCCGAGCGCCAGCAACGCCGCGCCCAAGCCACCGGCGGCGCCCGCGCCGGGCACGCCGAGCACCGAGCCAAATGTCCGTGCGCCCTTGGGCGTGCGCAGCAACCCCTGAGCCCGCGCCCTAGCAATCGCCGTATCGAGCAGGCGGCCGTAGCCGACCATCCAGCTGTCACACCTGCGCAGCACCTCGGCATCATCCGCCGGCAGGCCCTTCTGCCCACCGAACACCGCTAGGGCGCCTCGGCGCCCCACAAGCGGATTCTCGACATCGGAAAGCACCACGACACGCGCGCCGCTCAGCGCCCGAAGCGCTGGCGCCAAATCGATACTCACCACGTGTTCGAGACCCGCGAGACCGGGGGCGATATTGCAGCCCTGATCATCGACCACACGCGCGCCCAGCGCCTGCAGCATACCGGCGCCACCATCGTTGGTGGCGCTGCCGCCCAAGCCAATATAGATAGTCTTTGCCCCGGCACGAACCGCACGGAGCATCAGCTCGCCCACGCCATAGGTTGTAGCAGCCAGCGCCGACGACTCCGTGCAAGGCGAATACCCAATACCCGCCGCCTCGGCCATCTCAATAACAGCCGACTCGTGCTCGCCGTCCACCAGCATCCGGGCAGACACGCGGTCGCCCAAGGGACCCGCAACCTCGCAGGTCACAAGCTCGCCACCGCAGGCGGCAACGGCGTCGAGCGTTCCCTCACCACCATCTGCCAGCGGCAATGCGCGCACCTCGGCATCGGACCACACACGGCGCACGCCTTCGGCAACCGCCTCCTCCGCCTGTGCACTCGAAACGCTGCCCTTAAAGGAGTCAATCGCCAGCAGCACACGGCGGGGCCGGCGGCACACGACACCAAAATCGACCGCCTCAACGGCAATATCTTCGGCACACGCGAGTGCCTCGGCATGAGCGGCATGCGCCTCGAGATCGGCCCCACAACCGCAGCCAGCACCATCGGTGCCACGCAACCCACTAAAATAGCCGCTCAACACCTCACGACACTCGTCTGCCAGCACGCCAGCCGTCACGTTAAACCGATGATTCAGGCGCGAGTCGGCATTCAAATCGTATAGGGATCCCAATGCGCCCGCCTTGGCGTCGCTCGCGCCATACACGCAGCGCCCCACGCGCGCATTGACCATAAGCCCCGCGCACATGCAGCAGGGCTCGAGCGTCACGTAGACCGTGCAATCGGAAAGGCGCCAGCGGCCAAGCGCCTGGGCGGCGGCGCACAGGGCCGCGAACTCTGCATGCGCCGAAGGGTTCTGGTCGAGCTCGCGCCGATTGTGCGCCCTCGCGACGATCTCGCCGTCGCGCACCACTACGGCTCCGATGGGCACCTCGCCCACCGCCGCGGCGGCTCGCGCCTCCGCCAACGCCTCGCGCATGAACTTCTCGTCGATTTCGGTGATCGTCATCGTTCGCCTTCCCTGTTGCAAATTCAAAACGATGCTATCATTACGACTCATGGAGAGATGGCAGAGCGGTTGAATGCGGCGGTCTTGAAAACCGTTGAGCGCGAGAGCGTTCCGGGGGTTCGAATCCCCCTCTCTCCGCCACTTCTAGTGATGCACCGGCGTCATGGTCCGCTCAAACAGCGCATCGACCACGTCGGCCATCTCGGGTCGACGCTCAAGATCGTGGCCCGATTCCCACCATATCGTGAAAAGTCGAATAATACCGCCGGCGACAAACTCAGACGTCGTCTCGAGCGACACGGGGGCCAGGGCATCCTCGGCAAGCACGTTCATCACACGCTCGCGGATAGAGCGGGCAATGCGGTCGCAAATAACGTTGGTCAACATGCCCGACATGCTGCTTGCCAAAATGTTATCCATGAGCTGCTCGTGCGCCAGAATCAAATCCATGGCATCGTCCAAAATCGCGTGCCGAAGCGCGCGCACGTCCTCGGCAGTCACTGTGCCGGCCTCATCGGGCTGTTTTTGCGGCAAGCCGGACATGAGCTCATCGATATAAAAGGCAAAGTAATCGTTCTTGTCGCGAAAGTGCTTGTAGAACGTCGTGCGGCGAATCATGGCGCGGTCGCACAGCATGGCAACCGTCAGGTCCTCAAAACGATGCTCCTCGAGAAGCTCGGTGAAAGCATCGAACAGGGCACGATAGGTTTTCTTGATGCGAAGGTCCATCCGTATCGCCATCCTCAGGGCAAAGACAGTACTCGTCAATCTGTCGCATATCTTACACCTGTACCTCGCGCGTTTTACCCCGGTGCCGACCCCGCCGAAAACATAACGCTTACCGGAAAGTTCGGCACGGCAAAACGTTGCGGGTATACTAGTAGCGTTATACCAACGGCAGCTGGCGCATGCCGCCGCGGCCATTCGAAACGGAGACATCATGATTACCGTCATCATCGGCATCGTTGTTGTCATTGTGATTGTCTGCGCCATCGCCGGCATTTACAACAACATGGTCACCAAGCGTAACCGCATCGATAACGCCTGGCAGAACATCGATACGCAGCTGCAGCGCCGCAACGACCTGATCCCCAACCTGGTCGAGACCGTCAAGGGCTACGCCAAGCACGAGCAAGAGACGCTCTCCGCCGTGATCAGCGCGCGTAACACCGCCGTCAAGGCCACCACGCCCGAGGCCAAGATGGAGGCCGACAACGTGCTGACCGGTGCGCTACGCCAGCTCTTCGCCGTAGCCGAGGCCTATCCCGACCTTAAGGCAAACACCAACTTTACGCAGCTGCAGGCGTCGCTCGAGGATACCGAGAACAAGATTAGCTATGCACGCCAGAGCTACAACGACTGCGTGCTCAGCTACAACAACGCCATTCAGACGTTCCCGGCTGTCATCTTTGCCGGCATCTTCCAGTTTAAGGAGCGCCAGGGCTTCGAGGCCGCCGAAGCAGCCCGCCAGGCCCCGACCGTCAAGTTCTAGTAGTTTGGCAGCGCATCCTTAATCGGCCAAATGCATAAACCGCCCCGTCGAATGCATACTTCGACGGGGCGGTTTCCTTTTTCGCGAAGCTCCCCCTCTAAGCGCCGTGCATTTTTAGGAGTATTCAACATAACCAAGGGCTTCGGGCGCCGCGATAAATGCCAAAGAGCGCAAATATCCCTGCAAATCAAACGCTGTCAGCCCATAACCCCGCCCATCATTCGTAGAAAACATCGAGAAATCCCGATTTTTTGCCCGAGGTCGGTATGCAGGGGCCTTCGATTGCAGAATACTCGCAAAAATGCACGTCGCCATCACCCCCACATGGCGCGAACCAAAACAAAAGCGCGGCCTAAAAGGCCGCGCGCCATCTTTCATTCAGATCTATATTGCCCGTAACGGCAGCGCCGAGGTAACGCAGGCCCGAGGGCAACCTTCCTTTCCGGCGCACTCCGCAGGACGAAAGAACCTCCGCCGCACGAAGTGCGCTGCGGAGGTTCTTGCATGTCCGAGGACGCGCCGGAAAGGAAGGTTGCCCTCGGGCCGAACAGCTATGGCAGCTTACGCGACGGTGTAAACCCAGTCGTGCTTATCCTCGACAGCACCAGATTGGATGCCGGTCAGGGTCTCGCGGAGCTTCTTCATCACGGGGCCAATCTCGGTGTAGCCAGCCGGGAAGGTCACGGTCTCATCGGCACCATAGACCTTGTTGTCGATCTCGCCCACCGGGGAAATGACGGCAGCGGTGCCGCACAGGCCGCACTCCACAAAGGTGCCGGCCTTGACCTCGGCCCACTCGACGGGGCGCTGGTCGACGGTTATGCCCAGGTCCTGAGCAACCTGAACGAGCGAACGACGGGTGATGGAGGGCAAGATGGAGTCGGTGTGCGACTGCGGAACGACGAGCGTGCCGTCCTCCTTCACGAACAGGACGTTAGCGCCACCGGTCTCCTCGACATAGGTGCGGGACTCGGAGTCGAGATACAGGTTCTCGGCATAGCCCTCGCGATGGGCCTCCATCGTGGGCTTGAGGGACATGGCGTAGTTGAGGCCGGCCTTGATGTTGCCGGTGCCGTGCGGTGCCGCACGGTCATACTCGGAAACGCGCAGCTTGACGGGCTTAAGGCCACCCTTAAAGTACGGACCGACCGGGGTCACGAGAATGCGGAACGTGTACTCAGGAGCGGGAGCCACGCCGATCACGTCACCGGAGCCGATCATAAACGGACGCACGTACAGGGTCGCGCCGGAACCGAAGGGCGGAACCCAGGCGGCGTTGGCAGAAACGACCTGCTTGACGGCCTCGACGAACTTGTCCTTGGGGAACGGGGGCATCTCGAGGCGCTGCGCAGAGTTGTACATACGCTCGGCGTTCATGTCGGGACGGAAGCAGACGATGCTACCGTCCTCGGCGGTGTAGGCCTTCAGGCCCTCAAAGACCTCCTGGCAGTAATGGAAGATGCCGCCGCACTCGGAGACATGCAGGGTGTGGTCGGTAGTCAGGCCGCCCTCGTCCCACTCGCCATCCTTCCAATGAGCCTCGTAGCTGTAATCGGTCTTCATGTAGCCAAAGCCGAGGCTACCCCAATCGATATCCTTCTTCTCGACAGTCATATGTCGCTCCTTACATACACAGTTGCATACTCGCGAACCCGCACGCAAGGACCGGGGCCGACCGCGTCGCAACATCGCACGCCCGGAGCGTAGAGCCGGACGGGACACGCGGACAGCATCAAAGCCGATGGCACGTCGATTCGCATGCACGAGATTGTACTCCGCACACGCATCGGATAAAACGTTTTTCTTTAACTAACTAAAGTATTTTCATTTGACCGAAGCAAAAAGGCCCGCCACCGTAAGTGAACTGCGTCCCAAATCTTGGACGCCCTAAATAGCGACTAGGCCGCGAGGGCCTGATTCCGGAACTCCTCCGGGGTCAGGCCCTTCAATCTTACCTGCCTCCGGCTCGTGTTCCAGTGGACTATGTATTCCTCCAGGTCGCGTTTGAAATCCTCGAACGTCTCCCACTCGCGGCCCCGGTAGAACTCGTCCTTGACGTGGCCGAAGAGCTGCTCGGTGGCGGCGTTGTCGATGCAGTTCGCCTTCCTGGACATGCTCTGGACGATGCCGGCGGCCTCGAGCCTGGATGTGTACGAGGCGTGCTGGTACTGCCAGCCCCGGTCCGAGTGCATGGTCGGGGCGGCGCCCTCGGGGATCTTGGACAGCAGCTCGTCGAGCATCCTGACCTGCTGGGCCATGTCGGGCGTGGTCGATATGTCGCTCGCCACGATCTCCTTGGTGCAGAAGTCCAGCGTCGGGGCCCAGTAGGCCTTGCCGCCCGCCACCTTGAACTCGGTGACGTCCGTTCCCAGCTTCCGCC
>NZ_JBBNGA010000009.1:0-103948 GCF_040095305.1 Collinsella sp. CLA-AA-H167 | reverse complement strand
GAGCTGAGGAAACGCGAAGCGTTTTCCAGCGCAGCACGCGAGGGCCGTAGGCCCGAAGCGAAAGCGGGCGGCGTCAGCCGCACGCGACATCCCTCATCGCCCACCACTGATTTGATAGGCTCCCAGCTATGGGGGCCTTTCTTTTTTGGGCCCAGCGCATGGGATTCGAACCCGAAAGGGTGCGGAGCTGAGGAAACGCGAAGCGTTTTCCAGCGCAGCACGCGAGGGCCGTAGGCCCGAAGCGAAAGCGGGCGGCGTCAGCCGCACGCGACATCCCTCATCGCCCACCACTGATTTGATAGGCTCCCAGCAATGGGAGCCTTTCTTTTTTGGGCCCAGCGCATGGGATTCGAACCCGCCAGCACATCTGTCACAAAGGCCGTGGCCAAATAATGGCAAAAATGAGTACTGCTACTTTGCTTGCAACATATAAACAGATAGTGTTTGCTTAGGTTACGCAACATATGTCCATTATAAGGACTAACAGTCAGATCAAAATCGTGTATTCATCGCCATTTCGACTTGCCATCTGGCCTTATTAGTCCAAAATTGCTGCTACCAAATCGGTAACAGTACTCATATTTGATGTTTTTTGACCAGCAGGTCTCCCTGCCTTAGCAAATCTAAGGCAAAACGGGCTCCAGACCGCTGAATCATGCCGCATAGGGCACGTCCGCAGTCCGGAACTCGGTCCAAATTGAGTTATTGCGCCGCGTTAGCCCAAAACACCCGACAGGATCTCGATCAGACTGTCCACGTCGGCTTCCTCGCAGACGAGTGGCGGCAGGAAACGCAGCGTATGCGCACCCGTAGCGTTGATCACGGCACCGGCGGCCAGCGCGCGGGCAACAACACCATGCGCGTCGCCCGCGGCATCATCCAAATCACAGCCGAGCATCAAGCCGCGACCACGTACCTCGGTCACGTGCGGCAGCTTGGCGAGCTTTGCCTCCATATAGGCACCCACCTTGGCAGCATGCTCGGCATAATCGCCACGCACAAGCGCGGAGAGCGTCGCGGCACACGCCGCGATGGCCAAGCAGCTACCGCCAAAGGTCGAGCCGTGGTCGCCCGGCTTAAACACGTCGGCAATCTCCTTCTTCGCCACGACGGCACCCATGGGCACGCCATCAGCAATGCCCTTGGCAAGGCTCATGATGTCGGGCTCCACGCCATAGGTCTGGAACGCAAACGGCTTGCCGGAGCGGAA
Source organism: Collinsella sp. CLA-AA-H167 (assembly GCF_040095305.1). Taxonomy (NCBI): domain Bacteria; kingdom Bacillati; phylum Actinomycetota; class Coriobacteriia; order Coriobacteriales; family Coriobacteriaceae; genus Collinsella; species Collinsella sp. CLA-AA-H167. The sequence goes on along the minus strand of NZ_JBBNGA010000009.1, from coordinate 102,738 downwards.
GATGCCGCACTGGACCTCGTCGGCGATAAGCACGGCGCCCACTTCGTGTGCCAGGTCGCGCGCCGTAGCCATAAACTCCTCGGTCATGGGATGCACACCGCTCTCACCCTGGATCGGCTCGAGCATCACGGCACAAATTTCGCTCCCCAGCTGCTTAAAGATCGCACGCAGCTCATCCACATCGTTGGGCGTGCAGGCCACAAAGCCACCCGGCAGCGGGCGGAAGCTGTCCTGCAGCCAATCCTGCATGGTGGCGGCAATGGTCTCGAGCGTACGGCCGTGGAAGCCGCCGCGCATGCACACGATGGTGTTGCCGCCATTACCGGCACGCTTGGCGTACAGGCGCGCGAGCTTCATCGAGCCCTCGTTGGCCTCGGCGCCAGAGTTGGCAAAGAAGGTCTCCCAAACCTGCTCATCCGCAGCCGGGGCACCAAGAGCAGCTGCCGTGGTCTCATCGCCGGCGGCAATGGCATCGGCAAGCACGCGCGCACCATCTACGTCGTCGTTAGCAAGCTTGGACAGCAGCGCCGCGACCTGTCCGCGCTGCTCAATGTAGAAGTAATTGGAGACATGCATGAGCTTTTTGGTCTGTGCCTCGAGCGCCGAGAGCACAGCCGGGTCGCCATGACCTAGGCTGCACACGCCGATGCCGGCAAGAAAGTCGAGGTACTCACGGCCATCGTCGCCGGTGAGCTTCATGCCGTGACCCTCGACAAACTCGACCGGAGAGCGGCCAAAGGTATGCATAACGTAATGGGATTCAAGCGATTGCTGAGCTGCAAGTGACATGGGATGCCTTTCGTTGAGCGCCGGACGGCGCAGGCCTATGGGTGTAGGAATGGGGCGGCTGAGGGTCAGCTAGACCGTCTGAAGCTTCTCGACCTCGTCAAGATTCTCGGTCAGACGCGCAGCAAACGTCGAAAGCGGATGCGGATGCGTATCGAACTCGTAAGCCGTCTCGGTGGAATGGATCACGGTACCGACGCCGGCATCGGTCAGCAGCTCCAGCAGCAGCGAATGCGGCGTGGTGCCGTTGATGATGTGAGCGCGAAATACGCCGCCGGCAAGCGCATCGACGGCCGCGCGCAGCTTGGGAATCATGCCCTTATCGACCTCGCCGCCGTAGAGCATTTCGTTAACCTCGTCGAGTGTTAGGTTGGAGATGAGTGAGTCTTTATCGCTAAAGTCCTTGTACAGGCCGTCGACGTCGGTCAAAAAGATCGCCTTGTGCGCGTGGAGCGCTGCCGCAACGGCACCGGCGGCGGTATCGGCGTTGATGTTGAAGAAACCGCCGTCCTCCCCCGCCGCGACGGTAGCGATAACGGGGATGTACTCGCTATCGAGTAAGCGCTCGATATAGTCGGTGTTAACGTGCGTCACTTTGCCCACGCGACCGAGCTCGGGGTCGAGCGGCTCGGCGATGAGCGTGCCAGCATCGCTGCCCGACACGCCCACGGCCAGGTTGCCGTGGTGGTTGATGGCGGCAACCAGCTCCTGGTTAACCTTGCCGCCCAGCACCTCGCGCACGATATCCATAGTCGCCGGCGTGGTCACGCGCTGGCCGTTCTTAAACTCGACGGGGATGTCGTAGTGGCTCAGCGCCTCGTTGATGGCCTTGCCGCCACCGTGCACGATAACAGGGCGCATGCCGATGATCTTGAGCAGCACGATGTCGCTCATCACGTCGCGGCGCAGCTGCTCATCAACCATGGCGGCTCCGCCATATTTGATAACAACCGTCTTACCGGTCAGGTTCTTAATCCACGGCAGCGCTTCGAACAGCAGCTGCGCGGTTGCTTCGTTGGATTCGTTCGAACGACAATCGCGTGCGAATTTCATAATCTGCCTCGTCTTTCGTATCGTTATCGCGCCGTGCTCCGCTGTCCGCAATCGCGGCAAGATGCGCAGCGTGCCTGGAATCTAGGAACGGTAGTCGCCGTTAATGGAGATGTACTCATGCGTGAGGTCGCAGGTCCACACGGTCGTTGCCGCGTCGCCTGCGCCCAGGTCGGCCGAGATCACGATCTCGGGCGCCTCGAAACGTCGTAGAGCCTCGTCCTCGTCAAAGGGAACAGTCAGACCATCGCGACAGACAGGCATGCCCATCATGTCGATGGAAACGTCTTCCTGATTAAACTTCACGCCGCACTTGCCAAGCGCCATAGCAACGCGGCCCCAGTTGCAGTCGTGGCCGGCGATGCAGGTCTTAACGAGCGGCGAGTTAGCAACGGCACGGGCGGCGATATCGGCCTCCTCGTCGTTGGCGGCGCCGGTAACGTTGACCGTAACAAGCTTGGATGCGCCCTCACCATCGGCGGCGATATTGCGCGCCAGGCTCTCGCACACCTCGTGCACGGTAAATGCCAACTCGTCAAAGGCATCGGAGCCCTCGACGATAGGCTCGGCATCTGCGGCAGCGGCGCCGGAGGCAAGCATGATGCAGGTGTCGTTGGTCGAGGTGTCGGAATCGACCGTTACCTTGTTAAAGGTCTGCTTGACGGTCGAGAGCAGCAGGGCATGAAGTGCCGCAGGCTCGACGGGGGCATCGGTGGTGATAACTGCGATCATGGTGGCCATATTGGGCATGATCATGCCCGAGCCCTTGCACATTCCGCCTACCGTATAGACATTGCCCGCATGACCCGCAGCCTCACTGACGTAGGATACGGCGTACTCCTTGGAGTGCGTGTCGGTCGTCATGATGGCGCGAGCGGCATCGGCGCCACCGTGGGCGGAGAGCGCCTCGTAGGCAGCAGGAATGGCGGTCTCAAACGTGTCGATCGGCAGAATCTGGCCAATCACACCCGTGGAGGCAACCAGAATCTGCTGGGGCTCGCAGCCGATGACCTGCGATGCGATGCTGCACGTCTCGCGCGCGCAGGCAAGGCCGGTCTCACCCGTGGCGGCGTTGGCATTGCCAGAGTTGATTGAAACGCCGGCGATGATGCCATAGCCCTTGCCCACACCGCCCAGGTTGGCGCGGCTCACCTGCACAGGCGCTGCGCAAAAGCGATTGGTCGTAAACACGCCGGCACCGGGACAGGGTTTATCGGGCACGACGAGCGCGTAATCCAAGCGCTCGGGATTCTTGCGAAAACCCGCATGAATACCCGCGGCCTTAAAGCCGGCCGCTACCGTAATGCCACCCTCGACGGCACGAATCTTGATATCGAACTGCTCTGTATTCATCGTCCTTACGACTCCTTATATCAAACAAAAAACGGACATCGGTTGGTGCGCCATGCCAGTCGTGATCATGAGACCAGCTTAAGAGTGGCGCCCCACTCGATGCCCGACTACCAAATCGTTAACAATCGAATGTGCTACACCGGGCACGCCACTGTGGGCAAGCCTCGTCGCTCGTCAAAGCCAAAGACGATATTGGCGCATTGGACTGCTTGGCCCGCAGCGCCCTTGCACAGATTGTCGATGGCGCCCGTCGCCACCAGCACGCCCGCGCGCTTGTTGAGCGCGAGGCCAATCTGGGCGGCGTTGGTGCCGACGACCGAAGCCGTCTTGGGCTGCTGGCCGGCGTCGAGCACGCGCACAAAGGTGCGTCCAGCGTAGAACTGCTTGTAATAGTCGACAACATCCTCAAGAGCCAACGTGTCGAGAGCCTGCGGCGCGAGCGGCAGCGTCACCGTGGAGAGCAGACCACGCTTGAGCGGTGCCAGGTGCGGGGTAAAGACGACGCGATCGGTCAGGCCCAAGATCTGCTCGATTTCGGGCGTGTGGCGATGCTTGCCCACGCCGTATGCTTCCAAATTCTCGTCGGCGCTGCAAAAATGCGTACGAGCGTTGCAGGACTTGCCGGCACCCGTCACACCGCTGATGGCATCGACAATCACGGGGCCGTTCTCGGCCACCCAGCCCGCGCGCACGGCGGGCGCGGCGGCAAGGCTCGTTGCGGTGGGATAGCAACCGGCGCAGGCGACCAGCACGGGTTTGCCGTCGGCATGGTCGGATGCGGCGGTCTCCAAGTCCTGGCAGAACAGCTCGGGCAGACCGAAGGCACGGGTCTTGAGCAGCTCGGGGCTCGTATGCTCGGCGGCATACCAAGCCTCAAAAACGGACGCGTCGTTCAGACGGTAGTCGGCCGAAAGATCAAAGCAGGAGACGCCCGATGCAAGCAGCGCGGGCACCTGTGCCATGGCAGCCGTGTGCGGCACGGCCAAAAAGACCGCGTCGCAGTTCTTGAGCTCAGGGGCATCATGCGTCGTAAAGACAAGATCGCTTACGCCGGTGAAGCTCGGGTGCACCGCAGACAACGGCTGGCCGGCATCGGCGTTGGACGTAATGGCAGCAAGTTCAAACTCGGGATGACCGAGGACGAGGCGAATGAGCTCGGCTCCGGCATATCCAGCCGCGCCGACGATTCCAACCTTCAAAGACATATCAGACTCCTTGTCTGCGATTTATGCACCGATGCGCATTTCGCAGCGGTCGTTATGAAGTGAGTTGAAACTTTAGCACCAAAAGATGCATTAATACGTAAATGGCTTGCATATTCATGCATTGAAACATTCCCGACACATTCGCTTGAAGGAATTGACAAATGGAGCGGGCCCCGTATTGACCGGCGCTCCTAACGGCGCCGGGCAATACGGGGCCCGCCCATGCGAAAACCAAGTTGTTAGGATGAGCCAGCTGGCTAGAGCTCGACCGGCACCCATTCGTCGTGATTGCAGATAAAAGCCTCGGGATCCTCGACGCTAAAGAAGACGAGCGTGGGGTCGTTAGGCCCCTCATAGTGCTCGCCCAGGCGCTCTAGATGCTTCCACCCAGCTTCGCGCATTTCGCCTAAAGCCCGGTCATCCAAGCCGGCACGCCCGCGCAAGATGAGCCAGCCATGGCCCGGCCACCAACTCGTGGCCTCAAAGCGCTGGTTTTGCAGCAGCTCTTGCCACACATCTTTGGTGCGCGCTGTTACAAACCACAGCTTGCCATCCTGGATCTGCGCAAACGAAAACGGACGCACATGAGGCTGTCCGTCAACGCTCGTCGCCAAATACCATGCCGGCACCGACGTCAGATACTCCAACACCGTATTCAATCCGTCCATGTGTCCTCCTGGCGCTAGCTAATTCGGAACGGGTAGTTAATTTGAGACGCTCTAGAGCTCCAGGCGCTCCTCGCTGCCGTCGATATCACAGAAGCGCGCGGCAATGTTGCGGACCGAAAAGAAAGCAAGGCGGCCGTCGTTGGCACTCTCGTGTTCCTCGCCGATGCCCACCATGTGCTTAAAACCCGCTTGACGCACCTTGTCGCTCGCAACCGCGTCGTCCTCAAGTGCGGCCTCGCCGGTCAACACGATCCAACATTCCCCCGGCTTCCAGCCCGAGAGCTCAAACTTGGGATTCGCACTCAGCTCCGCCCACACATCCTTGTCGCGCGACGTGCAAAACCACAGCTTACCGTCATCGACCATGGCAAACGAAAACGGCCTCACGCGAGGCTGATGCCCGTCGGTCACATCGGTCGTGGCCAGATACCACGCCGGAATGCGCCTGAGATACGAACAGGCGCGCTCAAGCTGAGCCGTGCGGTCGTTGTCGGTCATAGGGACCCCTTTCTTGCGCTCGAATCGCGCCTAAACAAGTTGAAGGTTGACGACGATGACACACGCAAACAGCAGCATCGTCACAACCGCAGCCAGCGCATCCCCGCGGCGAAATGCAAGCGCATGCAGACGCGTGCGGCCCTGCTCGCCGTGATAGCAGCGTGCATCCATGGCGGCAGACAACGTCTCGGCATGACGGAACACGCCCGTGAACAGTGGAATCGCCACACTGCCGAGCATACGCACGCCGCCGAGCGGGCCACCCGTTACGCGTGCACCGCGGCTTGCCTGCGCGTCCGCCGTCTGCTTCATCTCGGTGGCAAACTGCGGCATAAAGCGCAACGCGATGCCCATGATCATGCCGAGCTCATGCGCAGGGAGCCCCACGCGCGCAAACGGTGCGAGCAGACGCTCAAAGCCCGCGGTGAGGTCGAGCGTAGGCGTGGTGAGCGTAATGGCGCTCATGCCGGCCATCATCAGGGTCAGGCGACACGCCATAAAGGCGGCAGAACGCAGTGAGCCCTCGCTTATCTGCAGAAAGCCGAGCTGCCACAGGATGCGCCCACTCTGATCGGTAAACAAGTTGAGCACCGCGACCACGACGACGATTGCCAGCAGCGGCGCCATCGACGACAGAACGCGACGAGCCGGCACCCGGGACACGGCATAGATCAGCACGACGAAAATTGCGACAGGAGCCAGTCCGCGGAAGCCGCCGACGGTCAGCGTCGTGATTAAAAACACAAAGCCCAGGAGCAGCTTGGTGCGCGGATCCAGGCGATGGATCGCACTATCGCTCGGATAGTAGCTGCCAAACGAAAACGCCTCCATTAGCAGCCCTCCTCTCGCGCGACCGTCTTGGATTTAGCAATGTCCGCGACGTTAGAAGGACCGTCTGAGCGACCGATCAGCAAATCTGCCAGCTCGTCGGCCAGCGACTCAACCGTATAGAGCCCGCTGCAACGCAGCGGCACGCCCGCCTCCGCGAGCGCCAACGCCATGCGCTGGGCGGCGGGAACGCCCAAGCCGATCGACTTGAGCTCATCGGCATGTGCAAACACCTGCGCGGGGGTTCCCTCGGCAAACACCGCACCTTCGTTCATCACGACGATGCGGTCGCAGCAGTTGGCCAGGTCATCCATACTATGCGAAACCATGACAACGGTCAGGCCATCGCGGTGAAGTCGATCGATAAGCTCAAGGAAATCCCTGCGCGCAGCCGGATCGAGCCCCGCCATGGGTTCATCGAGCACCAGGACTTCGGGCTCCATGGCGAGCACACCGGCGAATGCCACACGCCGTTGCTGACCGCCCGAAAGCTCAAAGGGACTCTTGTCGCCGACCGTGGAAAGGTCGAGGCCCACGCGCGAGAGCGACGACTCGACGCGACGGTCGACTTCATCTTGCGGCAAGCCAAGGTTGTGCGGGCCAAACGCCACGTCCTGCGTCACGGTTTCGGCAAACAGCTGACGCTCGGGATATTGAAACACCACGCCGACCTTGGCCTTAACCGCAGCGGCATCTTTCTTGTTTGCCAGGTCGAGCCCCAGCGCGCGAACGAATCCCTCCTGGGGGCGAATCAAACCGTTGAGATGCTGGACCAGCGTCGACTTACCCGAACCGGTATGACCTGCTAAGCCCAGGAACTCGCCGCGACGCACCGTCAGCGATACATCGCGCAGCGCCCACGGGCTGCTAGGGTCGTTGCCCCAGAGGGTCTGTTTGTTCGATTTGCCCGCAGTGACCGAGCGCTTATGCCAGCGGCGGCGCTCGCGCGGACTGAGCGAATAACTGTACGAAACATGGGATAGCTCGATGACGGGCTCCGACGCGTTGCCCTCGTTGTCTACCGGAACAGTGCCGTCAGCGATTTCCAACTGGGATGCGGAAGACTGTCCCGCGGTGCCTGCCCCACTTCGCTCGGCATAAGCCTGCGCAATCTCAGCGACCATATCCGCCTCACGCACCTGTGCGCAAACGGATACGCCCTTCTCACGAAGTGCCCTACCTAGACAGCACGACGCCGGCATATCCAAGTTGAGCTGCGCAAGTTCGTCCGCTCGCGTCAAGATTTCCTCGGGCGTACCGAGCATGGCAACGCGCCCCGCCCGAAACACCGCGACACGATCGGCCTCGGCGGCCTCTTCCATAAAGTGCGTAATCATCACGATGGTCATGCCACGATCATGCAACGCGCGGCAAGCCTTCATGAGGCCCTTGCGTCCACGCGGATCGAGCATCGAGGACGCCTCATCCAAGATGAGCACGCGCGGCTCCATGGCGAGCACGCCGGCAAGCGCCACGCGCTGCTTTTGGCCACCCGAGAGTGCATGGGTCTCGTGGCGCTCAAAGCCCACCAGACCCACGGCCTTCAGCGCCTCGCGCACGCGCGGTGCGGTCTGGGCCGATTCGACCCCTAAGTTCTCGGGACCAAACGCAACGTCGTCCTCGACAAGCGTCGCCACAAGCTGGTCGTCGGGATTCTGGAACACCATGCCAGCAGTCGAGCGGATGTCGTAGACCAGCTCGGGATCGGACGCGTCCATGCCGTTGACGCACACCGTTCCCGCATCGGGCTGTAGCAGCGCATTCAGGTGCTTGGCAAACGTCGACTTGCCCGACCCATTACCACCGAGGATGCAGAAAAACTCGCCATCCTCGATGTTTAGATCGACGCCGTCGAGTGCCGGCACGGCACCGTCATAGCTAAAGGAAACGCCCCGACACTCAATCATGCGCGGCCTTTGACCTGGTCCTTTTTAGGCGTGATGAGGTTGGAGACCACTTTATACACCGCCAGTGTCAACACCGAGTTAAGCACGGTCTTGATAAGGTTGAACGGCAGCACGGCAGGAATCATGAGCGGTGCGATCACATCGACCGAGCCATACCAGAACCATACGCCAATGGTCAGGTTCGCGACCATAGACAACGCCGTAGCGGCAATGACGCCGAGCGCCAGGCCAATCACAGCACCCTTATAGGTATGCATCTTCTGGTACACGATAGCCGCGGGGAGAATATAGCCCAGCGTAGCCACCAGGTTCATAAGCGCGCCGACCCAGTCACCCGTGGTGAGCGCATGGATAACGATCGCCATAGCGGCAACGGCAGTGCCGGCACCAGGGCCGTACGCAAATCCACACACCATCGCCGGCACCAGCGACGGGTCATACGTCAAAAACGGCGCCGAAGGAAGGATAGGCAGCTGCACGTACATAAACAGGGCGCCCAAGGCACACATCAGCGCCATGGTAACGAGCTGTTTGGTGCTCCACCTATTCGTGTTCTCAAAATGGATATGCTGCGACTGTTCAGACATAAGATCACCTGCCTCTTTCATCCGGACTCTAACCGTTGGTACTGGGATCTCACCAGTTCAGCCGGTATGCGAACCAACGCACACACGGGTCGCGGACTCATCGGCACGAACGCAGGCACCTCGCCTACGCCACGGCACCCCTTTGGCACCGCCCGATTTACCGCCAGTGGGGAATTCCACCCCGCCCTGAAACAGCACTTGCAAGTGTAGCACGAGCAGGTTTTCACGCAAGTATGCCGAGGGTAATTTATGGCGGGGGAAACGCTCTAGAAATGCAGCCGGGACAGAGCAGCGCGACAATAACGTACCCGCCCATCCCAAAGTGCTGCGCTTTTCGCGGCAAAGCCGCGAAACAGCAAAAGGGAAAAGCCACCGCAACAACCACGTTCCCCATCCATCCCAAAGTAGCGCGCCTTTCGCGCAAAGCGCGAAACAGCGAAGGGGACACGTATCCCTATCGACCACGTCCTTCTCCGCCCGCCGACCTCAAGGCCGTAAACGCAGGGAATCCGGGGGCGTGACGGGGGCTTCCCTCCGGAACATTCCGCAGGACGCAAAGAGGCTCCGCAGCGCGAAGCGCGATGCGGAGCCTCTTTGCATGTCCGAGGACGTTCCGGAGGGAAGCCCCCGTCACGCCCCCGGATTCCCGGTGGGAGTTCTAGACCTTGTCGGCCTTAGTACATACCGCCGCCCTGCTGACCAGCGGTGGCAGCAGCGATAGCGTCCTCAAGCTGAGTATTCTTGGGCACATCGGAGACGGTGGCCTCGGTGATGAGGATCAGGCTGGCGACAGAAGCAGCGTTCTGCAGGGTGACGCGGCTGACCTTGACGGGGTCGAGGACGCCCATCTCGATCATGTCGCCCCACTCGCCGTTGGCAGAGTTGAGACCCTGGCCGGCGGGCAGCTCGGCAACCTTGTCGACCACGACAGCGCCCTCAAAGCCAGCGTTCTTGGCAATGGTAGCGACCGGAGCGGTCAGAGCCTTCTTGACGATGTCGACGCCGATCTTCTCCTCGGGGTCGTCGAGCTCAACAGCGTCGAGCGCAGGAGCAGCGTCCATGAAGGCGACGCCGCCGCCGGCGACAATGCCCTCCTCGACAGCAGCGCGAGTTGCCTGCAGGGCGTCCTCGACGCGGTGCTTGATCTCCTTGAGCTCGGACTCGGTAGCAGCGCCGACCTTGATGACGGCAACGCCACCGGAGAGCTTGGCCAGGCGCTCCTGGAGCTTCTCACGGTCGAAGTCAGAGGTGGTGTTCTCCATCTCACCCTTGATCTGAGCGATACGAGCGTCGATGGCCTCCTTGGAGCCAGCACCACCGACGACGACGGTGTTGTCCTTGGAGATGGTGACGGACTTAGCGGTACCGAGCATATCTGCGGTGATGTCAGCGACCTTCACGCCCAGCTCGTCCAGGGCAGCCTGGCCGCCGGTGAGGACGGCGATGTCCTCGAGGATGCGCTTGCGGCGATCGCCGTAGCCCGGGGCCTTGACGGCGCAGACGTTGAGGGCGCCACGGATCTTGTTGAGGACGAGGGTCGGCAGAGCCTCGCCATCGATGTCCTCAGCGATGATGAGCAGGCCACGGCCAGCGCGCTGGACAGCCTCGAGAACAGGCATGATGTCCTGGACGCTGGAGATCTTCTGGTCGGTGATGAGGATGTACGGATCCTTCATCACGGCCTCCATGCGGTCGTTATCCGTGACGAAGTAAGCGGAGACGTAGCCCTTGTCGAACTGCATGCCCTCGACGGTGTCGATGGTGATGTCGAACGTCTGGGAATCCTCGACGGTGATGACGCCGTCCTTGCCCACGACCTCCATGGCCTCGGCGATCTTCTCGCCGACCTCGGGGTCACCGGCGGAGATGGTACCGACGGAAGCAATCTGCTCCTTGGTCTCGACCGGCTTGGCCTGCTTCTTCATCTCGGCGACGGCGGCGTTGACGGCCTTGTCGATGCCGCGACGGATGGCCAGCGGGTTGGCGCCAGCGGCGACGTTGCGCAGACCGTCGTTGACGATGGCTTGAGCGAGCAGGGTTGCGGTGGTGGTGCCGTCACCCACGGTGTCGTTGGTCTTGGTGGCGACCTCCTTCACCAGCTGAGCGCCCATGTTCTCGATGTTGTCCTCGAGCTCGATCTCCTTGGCGACAGAAACGCCGTCGTTGGTGATGGTCGGAGCACCGAACGTGCGCTGCAGCGCAACGTAGCGGCCCTTGGGGCCCATGGTGACGGTAACGGCGTCGGCCAGAGTGTTGACGCCCTTGGCAAGCTTAGCGCGGGCATCGGTGTTGAACGTAATGTTCTTTGCCATGGTAGGTAATCCTCCAAAAGAAACGTGACTCGCGCCGCCGCACCGAGTCATTTGCGGCGGACGCGTTCAAAGACGAATCGTGCGATTCCGGTTGAAGCCTAGGCCTCGACGACGGCGTAGATGTCGTCGGCGCGCATCAGCAGATACTTCTCGCCGTCGACCTTGACCTCGTTGCCACCGAACTTACCGTAGATGACAACGTCGCCGACCTTGACGTCCATGGGGATGCGCTCACCCTTGTCGTTGACCTTGCCGGCGCCAACGGCAACGATGGTGCCGCGCTGCGGCTTCTCCTGAGCGTTGCTGGCGATATACAGACCAGAAGCGGTCTTCTGCTCGGCCTCGTCGGGCTTGACCAGAACACGATCTGCAAGCGGCTTCAAAGACGACATGCTTGTCTCCTCCTTTTTGGGTTGCGCGGTTATGCCGCGCGCACTAACCCTTTTGTTTGCGTACGCGTTGAATGGTACCCACGAATGGCGGGTTATACAACACGGAGTCAAAAAATCTTATTTTTTGGCACTTAGATTTTCTGAATGCCGGGGGATAACTTGTGCGCGGCCCCCGTGTGGCTCCGGAGGGGCGGGGCATAAGGTTTCCTGCTCGGGCAGTCCTGCTCGCACGAAGGCCACATTAAGTGGCCTTCGGCTCGTGCGGAACTCGCGATAAACCTTATGCCCCGCCCCTCCGGAGCCACACGGGGGCTGAGTAAATAATTCGGGCCCGGCATTCGGAAAAGTCAGTGCAGCAAAATGGCGATGCGGATGGGGTTAGCGCTCGTAGATTACGTTACCTGCCAGGTAGGTGGCCTGAACTTTGGTGGCTTGGAGTTCTTGGGGGTCGATGGTGAGTGGGTTTTGGTCTAGGACTACCAGGTCGGCGTATTTACCGGGCTCCAGGCTGCCGAGATTTTGCTCGTCACCTGCTGCATAGGCGCTGCCCAGGGTGTAGTTGCGCAGGGCCGTTGCCGCGTCGATACGCTCGCTCGGTAACCAGCCGCCCTCGGGCCAGTGGCTGCGGGGGTCTTGGCGCGTGATAGCCGTGTAGAGCACGTTCATGCTGGTAACGGCCGTGATGGGGCTATCGGTGCCGAAGGCCTGGCGGATGCCGCGCTGCTTATAGGTCGCGAACGGCCACATGATGCGGCTGCGTTCCGGGCCCAGGTCGCGCTCCGGGCCACCCGGGTCGAGCGTGATGTGGCAGGGCTGGCTCGAGGCAATGACGTTGAGCTTGCGCAGACGATCGATGTCCTCGGGCAGCAGATTCTCCAAATGCTCAAGCGTATTATGGCCGTGCTGGGGCAAGCCGTAGAGCTCTGCCGCCTCCTCAAAGATATCGAGCGCAGCATGGATGGCACCATCGCCGATAACGTGGATGCGCACGGTATGGTCACGCTCGGCTGCCGCCAAAACCAACTTGCGCATACGCTCGACAGGGACCGTCAGGCGGCCCTGGTCGCCCGGGAAGCGCGGGTTGGTATAGGGCTCAGTGAGGTATGCGGTATGCTCGCTCGACACGCCGTCGAAGAACTGTTTAAAGCCTGGCGCCGAGAGCAGCGCGTTGTTCGCGTAGCGGGTCTGGAGTTCTTCCAAGCGCGATTGGTCATCCAGCAGCGTGGGAAATAGATGGGCGCGGATGCCCAGCTTGCCGGCGGCCTGCAGCTTGTCGTAAACATCGTCGCGAATAAAGTCGCAGCCCGGCATGGGCATGAGCGACATATCGCAGATTGAGGTGATGCCTTGCTCGGCCATACGCTTCATCTGGTCGGCGTAAGCGCTCGCGATGCGGTCCTCGCCCAGCCACTCCAGGCAGCGCGGCAGCAGCTGCATAGCAGCTGCCTCGTGGACGATACCCGTAAGCTCACCGTTTGAGTCTTTGTCGTAACTACCGCCCGCTGGCGGCTCGCTGTCACGCGTGACGCCGAGGGCTTCGAGTGCGCGGCTGTTGAGCCACAGCGTGTGCCCGTCGCCCGAATACATAACGCAGGGGCGATCGGGGAATGCCGCATCGAGCGACGCCTTGGTAGGATGCTCGGGCGGGTCCCAACGGTAGTCGCGCCAGCCCTGAGTCACAACCCAAGCGTCGTCGGGCAGGTCCTGGGAAAACTCGAGCGCGTGTTGCACCAGCGCCGCCTCGGACGTGCCCATATCCATGAGCATGTACGGCGAGGAGCCGACCGAGGTATGGAAGAAGTGCAGATGAGCGTCATGGAAACCTGGGCAGACAAACTGCTCGCCGTAGTCGATAACCGGCGTGGCGGCAGGCGCGGCGGCAATCACGTCATCGGGCGCACCGACTGCGACGATACGGTCGCCTGCGATGGCAATCGCCAGCTCGCGGGCGGTATCGATGCCGTCTTGCGCGGTAAAGACGTTCTTGGAGCGGATAATCCGATCGATATGTTGCATGGGCATCCCCATCTCTGGCAGGAAATTCAACACCCCCGAGTGTACTCCCCCGCCCTTGTAACAAAACCCCAAGCGGCAAACGGCAACTTTACCAGCCCTAGCGGCAGGTGGCATACTGGAGAGAGCCTGTACGATTTTGCGATCAACCCAGCAAGGAGCAAATCGACCATGACGAAGACCAAGGCACAGCAGATTATGGCGGCGACCGAGGCTCGCGCGGCTGACGACGTCACCGCAGCCATCAAAGATATCGCTACCGAGTTTGAACCCTATATCATCAAGCAGCGCCGGCACTTCCATAAGCACCCGGAGCTGAGCCTTGCCGAGGAGCGCACGACCTCCGACATCGCCAACCAGCTCGACGCCATGAATATCCCCTACGAGCGTCCGCTCAAGACCGGCTTGGTGGCAACGCTTCGCGGTACCGCGTCGGATGCCTACCACGAGGACGGCACGCCGCGCCGCCGTATCCTGCTGCGCGCGGATATCGACGCCCTGCCCGTCACCGAGCAGACCGGCGAGGAGTTTGCCAGCGTCAACGAGGGCTGCATGCACGCCTGCGGCCACGACTGCCACATCGCCATGATGCTCGGCACGCTGCAAATCCTGCGCCATATGACCGACGACATCCACGGCGAAGTCCGCATCGTGTTCCAGCCCAGCGAGGAAAACGGCCAGGGCGCCAAGCTCATGATCGGCACGGGCGTGCTCGACGGCGTCGATGGCGCCTACGCCGCGCACATCTGGAGTGAGGTCGACGCCGGCACCGTGAGCTGCGAGCCCGGACCGCGCATGGCCAATACCGACTGGTTCCGCATCGACGTCCGCGGCACCTCGTGCCACGGCGCCATGCCCCAGCGCGGTCACGACGCCGTTATGGTTGCCGCCGAGATCGTCAACGCTCTGCAGACCATCGTTTCGCGCGAGATCAGTCCCTACGAGCCGGCCGTCATTACCGTCGGCGAGCTGCACGGCGGCACCGCGCGCAACGTTATCGCCGGCACGGCCTACCTCGCCGGCACGGTGCGCACCTACGGAGATTCGACCCACGAGGAAATGCCGGAGCTCATGCGCCGCATCGTGGAGCATACCGCGGCCGCCTTGGGCGCCGAGGCAGAGCTCACCGACTACACCATCGCCAATTACAAGGTCGAAAACGATGCCGCCTCGAGCGAGCGTTGTCGTCAGGCCGTGGTCAAGTGCCTGGGTGCAGCCGGCGAAGGCCATTATCGCGGCACACTTTCGGGCGAGGATTTTTCGGAGTACCTGCGCCGTGTACCGGGCGTGCTCGCCTTTGTAGGTACGCGCAACCCCAAGATTGGCGCCACGTACGCCCAACATTCCTGCTTCTACAAGATCGACGAGGCTGTGCTGGCAAAGGGCTCCATGGTGGCCGCCCAGTATGCCATCGACTTTTTGGCCGAGCCCACGCAAGAGGAGCTCGACGGCCCCGCGATCACCGCGGTCGCCGAAACCAACCCCGACCTGGCCGCCAAGTTGCGCTCTGCCAAGGCAACGACCGCCGAGGCTCGCGACGCCATCCATGACGCCCGCACGGCACGCCATGCCGCGATCAAGGGCATCCACGATGCACGTGCCGCCGCTCGCCGCGAGGAGAAGCGCGGCGAGTAGTCGATTCGCGGCCATCTCGCAGTCATAGCCACATCGCGATATCAAAGCGGGGGCGGACGTTTCGACACGTCCGCCCCCGCTCATTTGTCAAGCGCTATTTCTACCGTTTCTACCCCGTCCCCAAATGGCAGGCGGCAGGGCTACTCGTCCTGCGGGTCCTCGTCGGAGCTTGGTGCAGGCTCGGGCTCGGGCTCCGGTTCCGGCATGGGCTCGGGCTCAGGCGCAGGCTCGGGCTCGGGCGCGGGCTCAGGCTCAGGCACGGGCTCGGGCTCGGGCTCGGGCGCAGGCGCCGGCGCCGCAGCGGAATCGGATACGGGCGCTGCGTCGGCGCTAAAACCAGCCGGAGCAGACTTCTTCTCAAACGGCAGCACAAAAGTCAGGACGTCGTCCTTGTCCTCGTCGGCCCACTCGCTTGCGTAGCGTGCAACCCAATAGCCAACGGCGCGATGCTTGAGCATGTTGCCAAAGACCGTGAGGAATACCGTGACAAACGCCGTCAGCACCAAGAACAATACGAGCGTGATGCCACCGCCGGTAACAAGCGCCTCAATAGCCGTAGGACGGTAGTAGTAGCTATACATACCGACAGAGGCAATGGTGCCAAAGACGAACGTCAGGATCCAGGTGACAACGTTGGCGACCAGGCCCGTCAAAAACTCGGGAAGGAACGAAGCGCAGAACAGCTTGGTCTTATTGTTCTTAAAGGCCGCCCAGACCTTATCGAGCGAAAACGCGCTCTCGACGCGGCCGGTCACCGCAAAGTGCATCACGGCGATGTCGGCGAACATGGTAAAGAAGACGCCCAGGACCGCCGCGGCAATCATAGCCAGAACAAACAGGCCCAGCGAACCGATCAGCGCGGCCTCGAGCGCATAAGAGCCGTAATATGAATACGAACCCGCGGCACCAATTACCACGCTCTCCACCAGCGAAAGCGCCACACCGATAACGGGAATGGCAGCGATAACCTTGAGCACGCCCGAGATAACACCCGAAAAGACGCCCAGACCAAACGACGTGGAGCGCATCAGCGGACGATCCATGCCGTCATCGACCTTAAGCGACAGGTCGCGGCCCCATTCGATGCCAAAGCCAGAACCGCACGCGCTTGCCACACAGGCAGCCAAAAAGCCGATGGCAGCCGCGATACCGCCGATAACGGGAATGAACAGCACGAGCACTGACACGACACAGATGAGCGCCGGCAAAAAGGCGATCTGGCACACGCGCTGCAGCACGCCCGGCGTCTTGGTCATGTCCTCAAACGCCTGAGCCACACAGCCCTTGGACGCATTCGCCACGGGCGGTTGCGGAACAAACTGCTGGGGCTGACCCTGAGGGGCAGAGGCTGCGGCACCGACATTGGGGGCACCACACGCACCACAGAACTTATCGTTGTCGCCCATGGGGGCACCACACTGCGAACAGAACATCGAGATCATCCCTTCGTATCTTGAGCGAATCATCTGGATCGCAAACGATGTCTTTGGCATCATTATCACCCAATGTGGGGACAAATACTCCAACATGACGCATTTGCAATGCGCAGGGCGCTATTCGATTGTTTGATGAGCTCGACCGCGTTAGTTCGTTCCGCGGAAACCCTTGCCAACGATCTCGGAGCTGTCGACGATCGTGATAAAGGCGCCAGGGTCAATCTCGCGGGTATAGCGGCGCAGTTGCACGGCCTCGCGACGGCTCAGCACGCTCATGATCACCGTGACGCACTTGCCCGAGAAGGCGCCGTAGCCACGGCTGATCGTTGCTGTGCGGTTGAGATGCTTGACGATAAACTCCTCGACCTTAAGGGGCTCGGAGCAAATGACCGTGCAGACTTTGCGCAGGTGAATGCTCTCGATGGCCTTGTCGACCACAAGCGTCTTGGCAAACAGGCCGAGCACGCAATACAGACCGACGCGCGGACCGTACAAGAAGGCCGCGATGGTCACGATGCCGATATCGACCAACAGCAGGGCGCGGCCAATCTCGAGCGTCGTGCGACGTTTGAGGATCATGGCGAGAATGTCCGTGCCGCCCGTCGAGGCGCCGATGTCAAAGACGATGGCGCTGCCGAGCGCCGGCAGAATCACGGCAAAGCATAGGTCGAGCCACATATCGCCCGTCATCGAAACATCGGTCGGAATAAAGAGCTCAAACAGCGAAACATAGGCGGACAGCGCAAACGAGGCAAAGACGCTCCACAGGATGGCTTTGCGCTCCAAAAAGATAAAGCCCAAAACGACCAGGACCGCATTGATAATCCACATAAAAACGCCGACGGGCAGGGTCGGGAACAGCGTGGACAGAATGACCGACACGCCCGAGGTGCCGCCAAAAGCAAAGTGATTAGGGGTTTTAAACGCGACGATGGCAAAGGCCGTGAGGATCAGGCCCAAATTGAGCTCGGCAAAAAAGCGCGGAAAGCCCGGCTCCTGGCTGCGCTTGCGACCAGCGCGCTCGCCCCGCTCGATAACATCGCGATCGACCACGCGCTCCATCGGCACTACGGGAGGACGATGCACCTCCTCGGCAGCACGCGACGCCGCCTCTGCCGCAGCGGCCTCAATTGCCCATGCCTTGCTTTCTGTTTCGTGCTCGTCGGCCATTACGGCAACCCCTCGTTAACAATTTGGAAACAATGCGCCCATTAGAGTAACGCGGAACGTGGGGATTGCAACCCTTAGTTAGACGAGCGGTATGACTATATCGGGAGCGTACAAAAACGGCCGGCCACGCTTTTGCTTGCGCGGTCGGCCGTTTAATGTTTTCGCAGATAAAACCTGCCAAAACAAACCTGTCCCTTTTTGGAAGGTTATTCGTGCTGGCTGGTGCGGTGCTCGTACTCCTCGGGGGTGATGACATCCTCGATGCGCAGGTTGACGCCCGCCACCTCAAGGCCAGTCATCGCGGCAAGGCGCTCGGTGACACGTGCCTTGACATCGTCGAAGATCGCGGGCGCATAGGCGCCGTACTCGATGATGACGGAGATGTTGACGACCACGCGATTGTCATCGGTGACCTCGACCGTCACGCCCTTGGTCAGATTCTCGGCACCAAACTGCTCCTGCACAAAGTGCATGAGGTTACCCTTCATGCCCAGAACGTGCGGAACCTCGCGAGTGGCCATGGCAACGATCTTCTCGATCACGCCGTTGGAATAGGTCAGCGAGTCCTCGGACTCGTCTGCTTCCTCGTCGTCCTCATCCGTATCGGACTCGGCCTCGACGAGAGCTTCGTCCTCGAGCGTCACATCCTCAGCTTCGGCGACGACCGCCTCGTTCTCCTCGAGCTCGGTATCGGCTACATCGACCTTCGTATTAAAAGCCATGGTTCCTCCTTATGCCTGCCGCGGATGCGACAGTCGAATACATATTAGCGGCCGCTAAACAAACGGCCGAAGAAGTTGACGATCCCGTTCTCGCCGTCGCGAATTTGGCCGATCACAGCGCCGATCAGCACGAAGAATGCAATGACGAGCGTGTCCCACAGGCCCAACGTGAGCACCAACACGGCGAGGATAAAGCCGGCGACGGCGCCGAGTGTGGTGTTGGGATGACGCACCGCATAGCTCCAGATGGCAGCGCCCGTACCCTTGATGAGACCCACAGCCTCGTCAAAATCCGCGGCTGCCGCTTCTTGTAACTCGGTTGCCTCTGCTTTGGAATCAACAGGTTCGCTCGCCGGCGTGGCGCTCTGGTCAATCGTCAGGCGCGGCGTACGAGCGGTCTTATCTTGATTGGTATCACTCACCGGAAACCTCCACGGTCTGGACGGTAGTCTTGGACGGCAAAAAACGGACACGCGCGGTCGTACCCGGCGTGCCGAGCATGGTGTCGCAGGCCTTCTCGATGCGCTGCTGCATCGAGGTGGCAAGAGCGGCAACGTCCTTATCATCGAGCGCGATGGCCTCGACCTTAAAACGGACGTGCGAATCGTCGGGGCCTTGGACGCGGGCCTCGACATGCTCGACCATCACGCGGTCGTCACGCTCGGCAGCAGCCCTGGCGCACGAAGAAAGCGCCGCAAGGGTAACCTCGATATTGCGCTCCCCCGCCGGATGCACGCAGGACGGTTCGCGACGGGCGAACATCAGGCGGAAAAAGCTTACCAGCACGCCGATCGCCACGACGCCGGCGCACGCCTTGACGACGATGCGCGGCATGGGGTCGCGCATCAGCAGCATAAAGCGATACGTATACGGCCCCCAAAACTGGCAGACAAGCGTACCCAGCGCCACGATGGTGGCGGCAAGATACACGATCGCTAGGGCTCGTTTGAGTACGCGCACGCGGCGCTCCCTTCAAATCTCGGCTCTCGAAATGCAAAACGGTTCGCATCATTATAAAAGAGCCGGGTCCGGTGCTCTACGCACGCGGATCCGGCTCATCTATTCCACGAGGCTTGCATGCTTGCTTCATTATGCCCAGATATGCACGGCTTAACCCGTGCGAGCGCTACTCCTCCTCGAGGGCAGCGATGACCTCGTCGGTCATGTCCATGGTGCTGTAAACATCCTGGACGTCGTCGAGCTCCTCAAGACGGTCGATGAGGCGCTGGACCTTCTTGGCGTCGGTACCAGAGACCTCGGTCGGGGTGGTCGGGACCATGGTGGTCTCGGAACCCTTGACCTGGACGCCCTGCTCCTCGAGCGCCTTGGAGACAGCCATGACGTCGTTGGCAGCAGTCCAGACGATCCACTCCTCGCCGGCATCCTCGTAGTCCTCGCCACCGGCCTCGGCGATGGCCATCATGAACTCATCCTCGTCACCGGCAGCACCGTTGGCGATCATGGTCTCCTTCTTGGCGTTCTCGTCCAGGATCTCCTTGGCGACGACGATCTGGCCCTTGCGCTCAAACTGGAAGGCGACGGAGCCGGAGGTGCCCAGGTTGCCACCAGCGTGGGAGAAGGCGGAACGGACATCAGCGGCGGTACGGTTGCGGTTGTCGGTCAGGCAGTCGACGTAGACGGCGACACCGGCGGGACCGTAGCCCTCGTACACGATGTTCTCGTAGACGGCGGCGTCAGCACCCGAACCAAAAGCCTTGTCGATAGCGGACTTGATCTTGTCCTTAGGCATGGACTGAGCCTTGGCCTTGGCAACGGCAGCGGCGAGGCTGGCGTTGTTCTCGGGCAGCGGGTCACCGCCGAGACGGGCAGCAACGGTGATGTTGCGGCTGAGCTTGGAGAAGAGGGCGGAACGCTTGGCGTCCTGCGCGCCCTTACGATGCTTGGTTGTGGCCCACTTAGAGTGTCCGGACATACGTGTCTCCTATCGGTTTCGACCTAAAGCCCAGCGCAGATGCTCGGGCAATATAAACAAACGTCGTTATGATATACCTACTGGCCTTCAAGATAAACCCCAAAATGAAGGCGTCGTGATGATGGCCCCTTTGGTGCAGCAAAGAAACCTGACCCCAATGCACCAGGTTAGAACCAGAGGAAGTCACTGCGGGTGACGGTGGCGCCGATGGCGAAGGGCATGCAGGCGATGACCGGATACAGGTAGCGCATGTAGGTCGAGCCGTTGCACGGACCAATCAGGCACACGGCGAGCACGCCCAACAGCGGCACCCAGATCGCCAGCGCACGCCATGAATGACGACGCAGCAGGTAGACCACCACGGCGATCATAATCCACACATAGGTGGCCGAGCTCATGGTGAGCGAAATAAACGGGATGCGCTGCACCGCCACACGGTACAGATTGATCAGGTGGTCGCACCAGCGCACCACGTTGCTGTCAACCGGATGGAAGTCGAAGTACTTGAGGTTGTCGGGACGCGCCATGATCTCGGCACTACGCGCCGTGCTGTAGACCCAGGCATCGCGCGCGCTCGGATAAAAGTAGCCGTAATAGTTATTGATGAGCGCCGAGATATAGCACTCGGGATCCTTTTTGAACATCTGCGCCCAGACCTCAAAATAGGCCTTGATGTCCTCCTGCGAGGCGTACTCGTTAAAGCAATTTTTGACGGAGTCCGACTTATCCGGGTTGTAACGGCGGCCCAGATTCTCGTACTTGAGCACCCGGTCGATCACGGCGCGCTCCTCGTCGGTCACCAAACCGTCGCAAGGAGCCTCCACGATGGTGCCGTCCTCCTTTACCGTGGGGTTGACGCCCGAGTTGAGGCCGTCGTGCTTTTGGACGAAACGAGCCGTCTGTTGGAACGGAATCGAGAGGATTTCGCGCTTGGAACCAGGCGTGATGTCGTGCGCCGGCATAAAGACCTTGGTGAAGTACATATTAGAGGCAAGGCAGAGTGCGAGCACCGCGAGGACGCCAACCCAGCGGAAGCGCGGCGTGGCGCATGAGACCGCGGTGCCCGTCTGCTTAGCCGCACGACGGGCGACATGTACATCCCATGCGCAAAACGCCGCCGCAATCACGCAGGCCGCCAACGGAAAGACCAGACCGCCATTGCGCAAAAACGTGGAACCCATGGCAGCCAGCGCAAGCAACAGCCAGTCGTGGCGCGCAAAGAGCACGGGCCTCTGTTCGCCCGCACGCTCGGCATTGGCATCACGACGGGGCAAGCCACATGCCACGAGCTTGACGGTCTGTACCAGCAGCACCAAAAACGCGTCGGCAAAGAGCACGTCTTTGGTGAGCAACGCCGCGTAGTTGGAGAACATCGGCATAAACGCAAAGAACAGCAGGATCGTACCGCGAACCGGCAGGCTCACGCCCAGTTTGCGCAGCGACGAAATGGAATAGGCCATGCAGGCAGCCGTGATGACAAATTGAGCGCAGGTATAGATGATGAGGCCCGCGTTAGCGCTGTTGAACAGCGAAAGTCCCAGTTGAACGCACGAGCCGATAATGGCCGTGTGCACTACGGGATGGTGCCCGTTGAGCAGCACGTTGGGGTTGAGCAGGCGCAGGTAGTCGCTCGTGCCATTGGGATAGTTGAACCACTGGCGAATCTGCGCACCCGTATCTCCCATAAAAAGGCCGGGCAGCGAAGCGATGAGCGTGGGCGCCCAGGCGATCATAAGCACCAGGAAGGGCCCGGCAAAGGGATGGACCGAGAGCACGGCGTGAGCCACACGCCATACGCGGCCAAAGTGCGCTTCGGAAAACGGAATGCGCCGAGAGCTCAGCCAATCCAGGCACTCAAAAGCCAGATAGAAGGCCACGATCGCTAGGAGCATCCAGCCCGCGCCGCCAATCCAGGCGCAGATGATGCGGGCCTTGTCGCCAAGAACAATCTCGGCCGAGTCGATAAGGTCGTAGCTGCGGCCGAACACCATGCAGATGGCGAAAAACAGCGACGGCAGAATAATCGATGGGCGCCAGGTGTCGCCACGGCCAAAGAACACGTAGCGAAACGGCAGCGTGAGCAGGCAGGCAAGCGCAAGCAGCATGACCGCGTCGGTATGGCCGGCAAACGAGAGGAGCACCTCGTAGCACACGTACAGCATGCCCGAGGCTTTGGGGTCAATCGCCAAGACTGCGTTGCTCGACACCGGGGCGGGATCGATGGAAAACGCCGTGGTCGCCAACAGCGCGAGCAGAAATGCGATGAGCGTCTGCTTGGCGGGGTAGCGCTTAAACCAGACGATGCGGGCAGCGTCGCGCGCAGCCGTTGTGGAGAGATCGGAATCCTTCACAGTCCAAAGAGCCTTTCTAGAAACCTACCAAAAAGGGACAGGTTTATTTTGGCAGGTTTTATCTGGGGAAACGTTACGGTTCTGTCATCATTGCCCAGCAAACCACCACAAAGGTGCCTGCCCCCTTTGTGGTCGTATGTGGTGGTTAAGCGTCGAGGTAGATGCGCTGGGGGCGATTGCGGTGTCGGGCAAAGATGACGAGCGCCAGGCCCGCAATAACGAGCGGAAGGCTCAGCAGCTGACCCATCGTGATGACGCCGCCCAGCAGATAGCCAAGCTGGGCGTCGGGCACGCGCACGAACTCGACGAGGAAGCGGACGATGCCGTAACCCATCACAAACACGCCCATAAACGTGCCCTGGGGCAGCAGCGGCTTTTTGCGGCTGAGCACCTGCAGAATGCAAAAGAGCACAATGCCCTCAAGAAATGCCTCGTAGAGCTGGGAGGGGTGACGCGGCATATCGCCCGCGGTGCCACCGAAGACCACGCCCCAGGGCAGATCGGTCGGCTTGCCCCACAGCTCACCGTTGACAAAGTTGGCACAACGGCCCAGGCACAGGGCCAGCGGAGCGCCAATGACGGCAAGATCGGCCAACGTCCATGCATCGAGCTTATACATGCGGCACACGATGATGCCGCCCAAGATGCCGCCGACCAGGCCACCGTGGAAGCTCATGCCGCCCTCGTTGGTGGCAAAGATCTCGAGCGGGTGCGCCCAGTAGTAGCCGTCGCCGTAAAAGATGACGTAGAACAGACGGGCGCCAATGATAAGGCCAAAGACCACGCCGACCACGACACTCGTCAGGTCGTCAATCGTGATGCTAAAGCCCCAGCGACGCTGCGTGCGGTACATGACGACCGCCGTGAGCAGGGCACCGACCACATAGGCCAGACCATACCAGTAAATCGTGATGGGCCCCGCCGAAATCGCGACGGGATCAAGCATATGGTAGAAGTCGTTGAGCATGTCGACCCTCCTACTCCCTACATACAAATGCGGCCGCGGGCCTTACGCTCGCAGCCGCATATTTGGGCGTAACGTCTATGCGGAGTATGCCGTCCGCAGCTTTCGCATCTTAGAACGGCGCGTACTCGTCGTACAGGTCGTCGGTCTCGCCGGAGGCATTGACCTGCTCGACACGGGTAACGCCGGGCACATGCTCCTTCAGGATGCGCTCAATACCCATGGACAGGGTCAGCGAGCTCATGGGGCAGCCGGCGCAAGCGCCCTGCAGCTCCAGTTTGACGACGCCCTCGTCGTCAACGCCCACATACTCCATATCGCCGCCGTCGGCCTGCAGGTTGGGGCGAATCTCTTCAAGAACCTTCTTAAGCAGCTCTTCGTTAACAGCCACAGGGGCTCCTTTCTCACAATTACGCGGGCGCGCCCGCGGACAGGGGCTATGTTACTACAGCCATGTACCCGCTTAGGCGCCAGCCATGCGTGCGGACACGACTTTCACGAGCGGTCAATTTGGGACGGGTCTCTTTTGGCTGTTTTTTGTTGCCAGCTGGCGTTGCCACGCGCTACTGCCGAGCCTGTCCCTCGGTGCCGATGTGAACATCGACGATAACCTGGCGGTAGCTGATGCCACAGGAGTCGAGGATGCGACGGCTGATGCGCCCATCATCGGTGTCGGCGTACTTGTTGTCCAGGTAGACAACCTCACCCACGCCCACCTGCGCCAGGATCTTGGCGCAGTCGTGGCACGGGAACAGCGTGACGTAGACCGTGGAACCCTCGAGGTCCTTGAGCGAGCCACGGTAGTTGAGCACGGCGTTGGCCTCGGCATGGACCACGTAGTTGTGCTTGTCCTGCAGCGGGTCATCGCTCGTACCCCACGGGAAAAAGTCGTCGTTGAGCGCCGAGGGCGTGCCGTTGTAACCCACCGAAAGGATGCGGTGGTTGGTGCTGGCGATGCACGCTCCCACCTGCGTGTTGGGGTCCTTGCTGCGGCGCTGCGCGGCGATGGCCACGCTCATAAAGAACTCGTCCCAGCTAATGACGTCCAGGCGCTTGCCCGACGCGGTTTGATGAAGATCGTCCGACATGGCAGACACCTCCGCAATCGCAATAGTTTGGCCCATTGTAGCAGGTGAAAGGTAGGGGCGCTTATCCCACCAGCCCCTCGCCCTACGCGCAGCGGGGCTTTTGGTTGATGCGGTAGAGCTCGGCGAGACCCCGCAACGTCAGCGCGTCGTCTACCGTCAGGCTATGGCCGACCAGCGCCGCAAGTGCCTCGGCATCGTCGCCGGTAATGACGATGGGCACATCGCCCTCCCCCGCGGCCTTGGTCGCGCGCATCTCGGCAAGCACCATGTCGAGCATTCCGTCGATGCGGGCTACCTCGCCCAAAACCACACCCGAGCGCATGGCCTCGCGCGTGTTGCGTCCGATGACGTGCGTTGGCGCCGAGGGCTCAACCTGGGGTAGGCGCGCTGCTGCCGCCGAAAGCGAACGGGCGCCGAGGGCCAGGCCTGGCGCGATAACGCCGCCCACAAAGGTACCGTGCACGTCGATGACCTCGATATTGGTCGTCGTGCCCAGGTCAATCACGATGCACGGCGAGCCGTAGACGGCGCGGGCCGCCACGGCATCGGCGATGCGGTCGGGGCCGATCTCGGCCGGATCGTCGTAGTGCACGGGTATGCCGGTCTTAAGTCCCGGCCCCACGGTGAGCACGCGCCCCGTGCAGGTGCGGGAAAGTGCCGCCTTCCACGGGCGCTCGAGCGCCGGGACTACACAGCTCAGCACGGCCGCGGCGGGTGCAAGCACCCCGGGCACACCTGCATCGGCGGCGAGCGCGCCCATGACCTGCATAAGTCGCATGCGCGCTTCGTCGGCCGTAATGCTCGACGGCGTCGTGATCTCGCATGTCGCAAGCGGACATTCCTGCGCCGCGGCCGAATCCTCTGCAAACAGGCCAAAGCGAATGAACGTGTTGCCCACGTCGACCGTCAATATATATGCGCACCCATTAAGCATCGTCGGCGCTCCTTTCGTCTGCCCAGCAGTATATCCCGATGATTATTCTGGGACGGGGATTTAAAAATCATTGCGTACCTGATGATTTTTAAATCCCCGTCCCAGAATAATCATCCTTCGGCTTCGTTTGGGATAGCTAAAAAAGCCCAGTCCCAAATTAACTGCCGTGCCGCTATACTGGTGCGCGGTCGTTTGCGAGCTCACGCGGCGGCCCTTGGTAACCCGACTTCCCGCGCCGTATCCGTAACGGCGCTCCCGGGGGAAGCGGATATACGCAAAGGAGTTTTATATGAGCAATCCCTCGAACCGCGCTTCGATGCGCGGGCAACTCACGCTGCGCGGCGTCGTCATCGGCGTCCTTGGCTGCGTGATCATCACGGCAAGCTCGGCCTACACGGCCCTCAAGATGGGTGCACTCCCCTGGCCGATTATTTTCGCTGCCGTCATCTCGCTGTTCTTCCTGAAGCTCATGGGTGACGCCAGCCTCAACGAGGCCAACGTCACCCACACCATCATGTCCGCGGGCGCCATGGTCGCCGGCGGCCTGGCGTTTACCATCCCGGGCGCCTGGATGCTGGGCTATGCCGACCAGATCAGCTGGCTCGACATGTTTATCGTGGCACTCGCCGGCACCATCTTGGGCCTGCTGGCAACGGCGCTCATCCACCGCCACTTTATCGTGGACGCCGCGCTCGAGTTCCCCACCGGCAATGCCGCAGCTCAGACACTGCGCGCCACCGAGGCCGGCGGCAAGACCGGCAAGCAGCTCTTTGGCTCCATGGCCGTCGCCGGCATCTACAGCGTGCTTCGCGACGCTCTGGGCGTGGTGCCCAGCATGCTGTGCACGCTCAATATCCCCGGCGTGACCTTTGCCATCTATAACTCGCCCATGCTGCTCTCCATCGGCTTTTTGGTTGGCTTCGCCCCGGTTGCCTTCTGGTTTGCCGGCGCGCTGCTAGGTAACTTTGGCATCATCGTGGGCGGCACCGCTGCCGGTCTATTCGACGTTGTGACTGCGCAGGGCATCGTCAAATCGCTCGGCATGGGCCTCATGATGGGCTTTGGCGTCGCCGTCGTCCTCAAGGACATCCTGCCGCAGGTCGCCGGCATCGCCCGCGGCCTCGCCGCCGACAGCTCCAGCGACACCGACGAGCAGTCGCTCATCTCGGGCTCGCTTAAGCTCGACGCCGGCATCATCGGCCTGGGTACTGCCGCCATCGCCGTGATCGTCGCCATCGCGCTCGACCTTGGCCCCGTCCCGGCCGTCATCGTCACGCTGTTCACCTTTGTCACCACCATCATGAGCGCGCAGAGCTGCGGCCAGACGGGCATCGACCCCATGGAGATCTTCGGCCTCATCGTCATGCTCATCGTGGCTGCCTTCGCACAGATCGCCCAGGTCAAGCTGTTCTTTATCGCCGGCATCGTGGCCGTGGCATGCGGCCTTGCGGGCGACGTCATGAACGACTTTAAGGCCGGCGCCGTGCTGGGCACCAATCCGCGTGCGCAGTGGATCGGCCAGGCCATCGGCGGCATCGTGGGCGCCCTGGTCGCCGCTGCCGTCATGGTCGCGCTTGTCACCGCCTATGGTCCGGATGCTTTCGGCCCCGACAAGAGCTTTGTGGCCGCGCAGGCAAGCGTCGTCGCCACCATGGTCTCGGGCATCCCGAGCGTGCCGTGGTTCGCAGGCGGCTTTATCGCCGGCATCGTCATGTACTGGCTCGGCATTCCGGCCATGATGATCGGCCTGGGCGTATACCTGCCGTTCTACATGTCGCTCACGGCCTTCTTGGGCTCCTGCGCCAAGCTCGCCTACGACAAGTGGGCCGCACGCCGCGACGCCGCTGCCGGTCTTTCGGACGAGGAGAAGGCCTCCAAGGATGCCGCCTTCCAGGAGCAGGGCCTGGTCGTCGCCAGCGGCCTGCTCGGCGGCGAGTCCATCGTCGGCGTTATCCTGGCGTTTGTCTCTGTTGGTCTGAGCCTGCTGGGGTAGGCCGAACAACAACGCACCAGCGCAGAGCGCGGGGTCGGAATCAAACCGGCCCCGCGCTTTTTTGTCTATTTGACTCTTATGATCCTCACGGCGTTTTAGCCATGTCGATTGTCCTGACTTCCAGGTCAACAAACCTTGTCTGACACCTCGCCTAACGCGGTGTAGAGTAAAGACGACAGACGCAAGAAGCGGCTCAGAAGCTAAACGAGGTAAGCATGGAACTCGACAAACAACAGATCAAGCGGCTGCGCGAGCGTCATCATCGTCGTCACGGTATACGCCCTGCACACAGCGAGGCCATGGAGAATGCCACCCGTTTCCTTAAGCAGGCGTTCAACATACGCGAGGGACGCGCGCCCTATCACGTGATTCGCAAGCGCTTTGTAAACGGGGCGCGCCTGACTGGCTCGCACTTATGCATCCTGATCATTGCCATGTTGATCGCGAGCATCGGCCTCGATATCGACTCGGACATTGCCATCGTGGGCGCCATGCTCATCTGTCCGCTCATGGGCTCGGTCCTTGCCATGGCATACGGCATCGCCACGCTCGACCGCGAGATTGCCGTCGAGGCAATTGCCGGCCTCGCGCTGCAGATGGTCTTTTGTCTAATCACGTCCACGCTGTACTTTAAGCTCTCGCCCCTTGGCACCACCACGGCCGCCATCATCGACAACTCGACACCGACTGTGTGGGACCTTGCCGTCGCGCTCGCGGGCGGCTTTGCGGGCGGACTGGGCAACTCGCGCGACCAGGAACCCGCCACGCTCATCGCCGGCGTGGCCGTGGCGACCGCGCTCATGCCGCCCCTGTGCGCGGCGGGCTATGGCATCGCCATCGCGAGCGGGTCGCTGTTTCTCTCGGCCCTCTACGAGTTTGGCATCAACGTCGTCTTTATCGCGCTGGCGGCCGAAGCCGTACTACTTCTTTTGCGCGTGCCGCTCAAGCGCGACCTCAACGACGACGGCATTGTGACCGCCGAGGAAAATGCCGAGGTCGATGAGCTGTCACACAAGGTGCGCCGCCGCATCATCGTGGGTACGGTGATCTTTGCCATCCCCTGCATCGTCATGACCGCGGGGTCCATTGGCTCGGCACAGGCCGGCGTGCAGGACGGCTACGGCGTCACCGAAACCACGCGCGAGCTTGCCGCGGTGCTGCCGGGCTTTAAGGATTACACCGTTGCCGTCGAGACCTCGGCCACCGAAGGCGAGGAGGAGGGCCTTGTCGAGCGCGAGGTTGTCGCCCACGTGACGACAAGCGAGGCGCTTGGGGCACACGACCGCCGTGTAGCCCGCAAGCTCATCGACCTCAATGTGCCCGAGCTCGATCGCGTGGAGTTTGATGTGCAGTAATACGCGACGTGGGATGGATGCGCGCAGCCGCGAGTCACGACATGGCGCAGACGTGACGCGGGCCACGAGCAAATAGCGGGGCGCGGTCCATGGCCGCGCTCCGCTCGCTGATTTATTGCCGTGAATCATCTGTCCGCATCGACATCGCCAGACTCCACTGTAAACGCCGGACCGGTACTCACCAGATAAAAACGGGTCACCCTGGTATCTCTAAATAGGTAGAGCAAGCCCTGATCGCGTCGGCGCGAAATATACGCCACGTGGACCGCACCGAATTCTTCGCCGTTTTCCTTCTTTAATATCAGGATGTTGGGGTCATCCGTACGCTTAAACTGCCCGTCCGTGCAGATTCCGTCTTGGTCGACCAGCTGCCATCGACAGTTGTCCTCCTCAAGAAAAGCCAGGGTTTCCCGACTTGTTTCGTCATCCCGATAGTAACCATCAATGGCAAAGCCTTCGGAAACGCATTCCTGCATATAGGATGTTTCTCGATTTATAGCAAACTGCCCTGCAGCGCCCAGGAGCACAGCCAGGCAGACCACTGCGAGGGCTATCGAGATAGTACGGCGGTTCATGTCAACCAGCCCGATACTTGTTTAACGGAGTGCAAAACATACTTGGTACCTCCGGTATCATGACGAACGTCACCTACGGCCTGCCGGCAATCATATGTTTACAACATCAAACCATATGGCAACCACTCGCGAGAGGAGTATCGGCGAACGGTGCATTTTTGCGTTCTATTGGCCAAACGTCAACGCGCGCTACGGCTCTTGCTCGACCTATTCAGATCTTGTCGCATACTACCGTAGATCCCCAACGCTTCCGCCCCCAAGAGATCATTTTTAGTACGTAAAGAAGCCCTCGCCCGAGCTTTCGCCCAGCTTACCTTCGTCGAGCATCTTCTTGAGGACGGACGCCATAGCCTTAAAGTTGTAGGGCATCATCATCTTCTTGAGCAGCGGGCTCACCAAGCCCGGCACCTTCTGATACTGCATGACGATGTTGTAGGCCGTCTGGATACCCACCGTGTCGAATACGCGGAACGGGCCCTTGGGAGCGCCGGTGCCACGCGTCCATGCGAGGTCAATGCTCTTGGGGTCGCTCACGCCCGAGACGTACAGGTCAAGACCCGAAAGCAACCACGGTACCAGCATGGAGTTGAGCAGGTAGCCGTTCTTTTCCTTGTTGACGGGCAGGGCAAGCATGCGGATGTCGTTGGCGAAGTCGACGAGCTCGTCGAAGTAGCGCTTGTCGGTTTGGTCCTGTGCCATGACCTCGGTCATGTTGTTCTTCCAGATAGAGTTGGCAAAGTGCAGCGACAGGTACTTCTCGGGACGGCCGGTGTACTTGGCAAAGGTGCTCGGCAGCAGCGTGGATGAGTTGGTCACGATGACGGTCTTTTGCGGCAGAACCGGGGCGAGCTTCTTGTAGAAGTCGATCTTTGCCTGGGTGTCCTCGGCCATAGACTCGATGACCAGGTCGGCGTCGGCCACGGCCTTGGCAAGATCGAGCTCCAGCTTGAGTGTGGAGTAGGCACGCTCGACGGCGGCGAGCGCCGCTTCCTTGTCGAAGGGCTGGGTGCCATCGGCGATACCGGCGCACCACTCGCCCGTACCGTCCGCCATGCCCTCGATTGCCGCGATGTACTCCTTGCGCACGCGATCGATCTTGGGCTGGGTGCGGCCGATGCTGCCCTCGCTGCGCAGCCAAATCGTTACATCAAAGCCGCAGTAGGCAGCCTGAAAGGCAATCTGGCTTCCCAACACGCCGCCGCCGGCAACACAAACGGTCTTGTAGCTCATGGAACGGTCCTCTCTTACGTAATTCCATAGATGTGTATTTATTCAACCGTAAGGATGACGCGCGCTGGGGGTGGGTTCTATAAACGGGCGGTATTTCGCGGCAAACGGCTACATATGTTCATTATCTCAGGGTTCCGAGGACAGTTTTTGGTGCCACCGAGACGTCGTTTTTGGAAGTATGCGGCAAATTCCGGAACTCTTGAGCACATCCTGGTTTTTCGCCAATAAAACCGCAGGTACAGAGCTTGGACATATCAGGTGTGCTCGGCCTATTCAGATTTTGCCGCATACTTCCGAAATCTAAGTTCGCAAAGGGTGATAGTTGGGGCATTTACGCAACATATGTCCAGCAAAAACGGGTGGTAGTCGATACGCTACCGCCCGTTTGTCTCATATCTAGCCCATAGCAGGCCAGTTACTTCTTAATGCCGCGTCCCAGACGCTTGGCGACCGATGTGACGGCCTCCTCGCTGGCCGGCCCGCAGCTCACGCAGTCGTCATGGGCACGCATCTGACCGGTGACCTCGTCCATCGCGAGCGGCGCCACCTTCTCGAGCTTAAAGCCCTTGCCGGCGCGCATGTTTTCCTTGGCCACGCTGATCATGAGCTTAATGCGGTTGAGCTGGTTGACCTCGGACGCACCGGGGTCGTAGTCCACCGCGACAATGTTGCTCTCGGGATGCTGGCGGCGCAGCTCCTTGATCACGGCCTTGCCCACCACGTGGTTGGGCAGGCACGCAAAGGGCTGCGTGCAGATGATGTTGGGCGCACCATGGTCGATCAGGTCGAGCATCTCGGCCGTGAGCAACCAGCCCTCGCCCATGTTGTTGCACACCGAAAGTACCGTACGGGCCTTTTCGGCCATGGTGCCGATGCGCTCGGGCGCCTCGAAGCGGCGGGACTTCTCGAGCATCTCCTCCACCGGCGTGCGCATCCAGTCCACAAGCTTGATGAGCGCTTGCATGCCCGCGCGCGTAGTGGCAGAGCTACCCAGCTCGTCCTTCTGCAGCTCCGCGTTGCTCATGGAGTACAGGAAGAAGTCGAGCAGGCCCGGCACCACGGCCTCGCAGCCCTCGCGCTCGATGACATCGACCACGTGGTTGTTGGCCGTGGGATGGAACTTGACCAAGATCTCGCCGACCACGCCCACGCGCGGCTTAGTACCCTCGCCCACGAGCGGCATGGTGTCGAACGCTCGGATGGCCTCGCGGCACAGCTTGGTGTAGTTATGCCTGTTGAACTTGGGCGCCAGCTTGCGGGCGCGCGCCATGTACTCCTCGTAGAGTGCGTTCGCCGCACCGGGCGTTGCCTCGTACGGGCGGCAACGATAGAGCATCTGCATCATCACGTCGCCAAAGAGCACCGCGTAGACTGCCTGCTTAAGCAGCGCCGGCGTAATCTTAAAGCCGGGGTTGTCCTCGCCCAGCGCCACGGCCGAAAGCGAGATCACCGGAATCTCGGGGTGGCCGCTCTCGCGCAGGGCCTTGCGGATAAGCGCGATGTAGTTGGTGGCACGGCAGCCACCGCCGGTCTGGCTGATGACCACGGCTGTCTTGGACAGGTCGTACCGACCGCTCTCGATGGCCTCCATGATCTGACCCGTCACCAGGATCGACGGATAGCAGATGTCGTTGTTCACATAGCGCAGACCGGCCTCGACGGCATCGTGGTCAGTCGAGGGCAGCAGCTCCAGGTTGTAGCCGGCACCGCGGAACACCTCTTTGACCAGGTCAAAGTGGATCGGCGCCATCTGCGGGCACAGGATGGTGTAACCCTCCTCGCGCATCTGCTCGGTAAAGGGCACCTTGGGCCATGCGGTCGAGGCGCTCTCACGCTGCGCCTCGAACGTGTACTTGCGGCTCGCGAATGCGGGAGCATCCATGGAGGGTGCCACCGGCGCGGCGTCGCCCTGCTCGTAGGCCTCGCCCGCTGCCGTAGCCTCGGCCAAGCGCTCGGCCTCCTGGTCCTTGAGCGCCGCCATGAGCGAGCGGATGCGGATGCGCGCAGCGCCCAGGTTGGACACCTCGTCGATCTTGAGCACGGTGTAGATCTTGCCGCTGGCCTCAAGGATTTCCTGCACCTGGTCGGTGGTCAGAGCGTCCAGGCCACAGCCGAAGGAATTGAGCTGGATCAGATCCAGGTCGTTGCGCATCGTCACAAAACGGGCGACGGCATACAGGCGGCTGTGGTACATCCACTGGTCGACGACGCGAATCGGACGCTCAGGCTTTACCAGGTGCGCGAGCGAATCCTCGGTAAAGACCGCAAAGCCAAAGCTCGAGATAAGCTCGGGCAGGGCATGGTTGATCTCGGGGTCGTTATGGTAGGGGCGGCCGGCGAGCACAATGCCGTGGCCACCGTGGTCCTCGACCCACTTAAGAGCCTCCTCGCCCATGGTCTGGATGTCCTCATGGAAACGCGCATCGGCCTCAAAGGCAGCGTTGACAGCGGCATCGACCTCGGAGCGCGTGATCTTGGGCCCACGCACGCGACCGCGACCGGCTTGCGCATCGGCCACACGGTCGACGGCGAGCACCTGGTACAGACGGCGCTTGAGCTCGGTCTTGTCGTGATACGGCACAAACGGATACAGGAACTCGATGTTCTGCTCGCGGATCTCGTCGATGTTGAGTGCCAACGCCGTGGGGTAGCTCATGACGATGGGGCAGTTATAGCAGTTGCCAGCCGTCGGATCCTCCTTGCGCTCCCAGCGCACGCACGGCATCCAGATGAAGTCGACATCGCGGTCGATAAGGTTCATCACATGGCCGTGGCTCATCTTTGCCGGATAGCACACGCTCTCGGACGGCATGGACTCGATGCCCGCCTGGTAGGTCTTCTTGCTCGACTGGTCGGACAGCTGCACGCTAAAGCCCAGGCGCGTAAAGAACGCATGCCAGAAGGGGTAGTTCTCGTACATGTTGAGTGCGCGCGGGATACCCACGGTGCCGCGCGGGGCCTCGTCGGGGCTCAGCACCTCGCGGTTAAAGAGCAGCTCGTTTTTCTTTTTAAAGAGGTTAGGAGCCTCGGTTTTTTGCTTTTTGTGGCCGGCACCCTTCTCGCAGCGGTTACCGGTAATGAAACGCCTGCCGCCGCCAAAATCGTTGACGGTGAGCTGGCAGTTGTTGGAGCAACGGCCGCAGCGGACGTGTTTTTGCGTCACGGTGAGGTGCGCGATGTCCTCGGCCGACAGGATGGTCGAGGTGCCGTCGGCGCCGGCGCGGTCGCGGGCGAGCAGGGCCGCACCGTAAGCACCCATGCAGCCGGCGATGTCGGGACGCACGGCGTGCACGCCGGTGAGCTGCTCAAATGCGCGCAGCGTGGCATCGGACATAAAGGTGCCACCCTGAACGATCACCTGGCTGCCGATCTCCTTGGGGTCGCGCAGCTTAATGACCTTGAACAGAGCATTCTTGATGACGGAATAGGACAGGCCGGCCGCGATGTCGCCCACCGTGGCACCTTCCTTTTGCGCCTGCTTGACGCGCGAGTTCATAAAGACCGTGCAGCGGCTGCCCAAATCGACCGGGGCCTTGGCATGGATGGCGGCATCGGCGAACGCGCGCACGTCCATGTTCATGGACACGGCGAAGCTCTCGATAAAGCTGCCGCAGCCCGATGAGCAGGCCTCGTTGAGCATAATGTGCTCGATGACGCCGTCCTTCACGCGCAGGCACTTCATGTCCTGGCCGCCGATGTCCAGGATAAACTCGACACCGGGCAGGAATGCCTTGGCGCCGCGCAGGTGCGCGACGGTCTCGATCTCGCCGGAATCGGCCTTGAGGGCCTCGATGAGCAGCGCCTCGCCGTAGCCCGTGGTGGTCACGTGGCCGATGGTGCAGCCGGCAGGGATGTGATTGTAGAAATCGGCCATGATGACCTTGGCCGTGCCCAGGATGTCGCCGTTGTTGTTGCCGTACCAGGTGTGCAACAGCTGGCCGTCCTCGCCCACGAGCGCGGCCTTCATGGTGGTGGAGCCGGCGTCGATGCCGATGAACACGCGGCCGGTGTAGCCGTCGAGCTTACCCTTGGGGACGACTTCCTGGTCGTGGCGGTTCTTGAACTCGGCAAAGTCCTCGTCGGTGGCAAAGAGCGGATCCAGGCGCTCGACCTCGGCACCCTGCGTGTCACCCAGGCTGTCGATGGCCTCGATAAGCTGCGGGAACGTGCTGAGCTTGTTGGACTCGTGCGCCATGGCAGCGCCGCTCGCCACAAACAGGTGGGCGTTTTGGGGCACAATGCGGTGCTCCTCGTCCAGGTTGAGCGTGAGGTAGAAGCGGTGGCGCAACTCGGAGAGATACTGCAGCGGGCCGCCCAGGAAGGCGACGTTACCGCGAATGGGACGGCCGCACGCCAGGCCCGAGATGGTCTGGGTCACGACGGCCTGGAAGATGGAAGCGGCGACGTCCTCGGGGCGGGCGCCCTCGTTGAGGAGCGGCTGCACGTCGGTCTTGGCAAAGACGCCGCAACGGCTGGCGATGGGATAGATGGTGGTGGCGTTGGCCGCGAGCTCGTTGAGGCCGCTCGCGTCGGTGTGCAGCAGAGTGGCCATCTGATCGATGAACGCGCCCGTGCCGCCGGCGCAGGTGCCGTTCATGCGCTGCTCGATGCCGTTGTCAAAGTAGATGATCTTGGCGTCCTCACCGCCCAGCTCGATGGCGACATCGGTGGCCGGGATGAGGGTCTCGACGGCGCGCTTGCTGGCGATGACTTCCTGGACAAACTCCAGGTCGAGCCACTGGGACAGCAGCAGACCGCCCGAGCCGGTGATGGCACAGGTCATCTGGGCCGTCGGCAGCACAGTCGCGGCACCCTCGAACAAGTCGCGGGCGCAAGCGCGGACGTCGGTGTGGTGGCGCTGGTACTTGGCGTAGACGATCTGGTTGTCATCGTTGAGCACGGCAAGCTTGACGGTGGTGGAGCCCACGTCGATGCCCAGGTGCAGGTTGCCGCGGGCGGCCTCGGAGTTGAAAATCGCGCCTTCGGGGGCGTGGGCGGCGGCCACGGGCTCAGCGGCGGTGGCGAGCTCGCTAGCGATGGACGTCTCCCCTGCCGCGTTCTTGGCATCGGCAACTGCCTCGGCAACTTTCTCGGCAGCCGCGGTCGCGGCCTTCTGCGCGGCGTCCACCACGGCGGGCGCGGCCTCGCGTGCGGCAGCGACCATACGATCCTTGATGCCCTCGACGAGTTTGCTCATTGTCTCTCCTCTTAGTTGTTGGACTCGACGGTTGCGGCGGTGTCGGCCGCGTCCTCGAGCTGCAAGTTCAATAGCTTCATGCCGTATTCCGGCACGTTGATATCGATGGGTTGGCCATACAGGTCACCAGGACGAACAAAAGCGAGCACCGTCATAATGCGCGCCATGGCCTCGGGCGATTCGGTGAGCCCACGCTCAAACCAGCGCTGAATCATGCCAACCTCGGCGCTCACGACGTAGGTGACGTAGTAGTCAAAGAACGTGCCCAGCGCCAGGCCCAAAATGCCCGTCTGCGCACGCGGCACCACAGCCTCACGCGCGGTGTCGATGATCCTTTTAATGAAGGCCTGGTCGCCGCCCGGACCCAGCAGCGCACCGATTAAGTCGCGGTTGGCCGCAAGATAACGCAGCAGCTCAACCGAACCGGGCGCCGGCTCGAGCTCGTCGATATTGTGATAGAGATCGGGCAGCTGAGCTGCGGTGATGAGCTCAATGCGCTCACGGATCTCGGCCAGCAAGCCGTCCTCGATTTGATTGATAAAGTCGGGGATATCGCGGTAGTGCGAATAGAACGTGCGGCGCGTAAGGCCAGCACGCTCGGTGAGCGACGCGACATTAATGCGCGAAAGGTCGCCGCTTTCGGCAAGCTCGCTGGCAAGTGCCTGGCGAAGGGCACGCTGCGAGCGAAGGGATCGGCGGTCGCATTTCTCGAGCTGGGACAAGCGTCCTCCTTGTTACTCAGCCTGTGCGCTATTGCACAGTGCGAGTATTATTGCACACCGTGTGCATCAACACGTAAAGGCAATATTTGGAATGTGACGAGGGGGCAGTCCCTTTGTCACATTATTCGATGATGGTGCGGGAGCTCTGCTTATGCATGGTGGCGAGCATGTGTTTGGGGACGGCGTGGACCATGCAGCTGCCGATAGTTGCGCTCGCGGCGACCTTGGCTGCATCGCTAGCGTTTTTGGTCGCGTAGCTGTGGCGGAAACGCTTGAGCATGGCGATGTCGTTTCCGCCGTCGCCATAAACCGCGACCTCGTCCTCGGCAATGCCGTAGTAGCCCGCCAGCCAGGCCACACTCTCGCCCTTGTTACACGCCACGTCCGTGATCTCGAACATCACCGGATCGAACGGCGCGTTGACCACACGGTCCGAGCGCTCGGCAAGATACGCCTTAAGGTCACGCTCCAGCTCGGGCGAGGTCACGCGACAGTTGATCTTGCACACATCGTGGCGCAAGATATCGCCGATCGACTGGTCGAAATACTGTTCCTCGTGATACCCGCCACGCGCTCGCATACCGCGCATCACGATGCGCTTGATAGGGCTGTCCTTTTTAAAGCCCGCCTGATGCATCTCGAACGATCCGCTTGAGAACATGCCATCGGGCGTGGAGCAGTCAAAGCAAATGTCCGGGAACGCCTTGAGCAGCTCCTCGGTGATCTGTGGGTCGATGGTCCAGATCTTGAGCACCTCGCCATGACTGTCGCGCACGATGGATCCGTTGGAGCAGCAGGCGTCGATCGCCAGACCCGTAAAGCCATGCTCGCCGATCGGCAGCGTCGAGCGTCCGGTCGCGGGAACCACATGCAGGCCAGCCTCGGTCAGCTCGCGAATGGCACGGCGGATGGTCCCATCCGCCTCGTGCAGGGCGTTAAGCAACGTACCGTCTAAGTCACTCGCGAACATCTTGATCATGGGCATGCCTCTCTTTCGTCTGCACGATATTGTAGACGAAAGAGAGGCATGCCCAAACAATGCCGTCCTGGCGTGGCGGGCCACTGCCTCCGCAAATTCACGGTGCCCCAGCGCGTTAAGACAATCGCCACAAGCAACTTTTCAGCCGATAAAACAGCGCCGTCGTCAACGTCAGCACCGCCAGCATGCCTGCGAATACAATCGCCGGTGTCCATCGATCATATGCAACCCCGTACGTCAATTGGCCGATAGGTGTTGCGCAGGAAAGGACCATGTAAACGACCGAAAGCACTTTTCCGCAGAGCTCAGTCGGCGCTGCCCGCTGAACAAACGCGATGATTTCAACCGACGCAATGCTTGCCCACACCATGACCCATGCCGAACCAACTGCAAACACGGTGAACATGTATGTATCTGCGCCGAACAGTAGCGTGACAATGATCGGTGCGACTCCAAAACAGATCATCGCAACATATCGACATATGCCATTGAAAGAAAAACGATGCGGCCAAATGCCGACCAAGCCACTGCCAGTAAGACCACCCAAGCCCAGAGCAACCTCAACTATCCCAACGCAGGACGATTGCATGCCGAGATGCTTTGTAACAATAATGGGAGCGCCAATCGTTAGCCCAACCAACGCAAGGTTCAAAACGGCCGCAAGCAAAATCACAGCGACCAATGATGCATTTTGCAACAGATACCGAATCGACTCCCGAAAATCGTTTCGGCATGTCGTGCGAGTCGCGCCGTCTCCCATCGTTTCAGATGAGGCATTTTGCTTGAGTGCGACCCCAAACAAGAGAGCTGAAATCGCAAACGCCACCGACGCGGTTGTGCAAAGAGCATCGATGCCAAAGCACCCATAGACTGCCGTCCCGACCACAGGACCCAAGATATTGCTCACCATGGTCACCTGCGAAACCAATGCAGTGGCCCGCTCAACCTTCTTTTCACCCGCCATGCGCACCGTCTCAATTTGGAGCATTGGCTTTAGCAGCGATTGAACACCATATTGAACACAAAGTATCGCTACTACGACGACCGCAAGAGGCAACGAGCGCTTCATGGGGATAGACAGCAGCGATGCAGTCATCAGAGCAATGCCGAGGGCCACGAGGACCTCGCGATGTCTTCCCCGATCCGCCAAGATTCCGCCAACCGGAGCTGCGAGTACGCCGGGTATGAACGCTATCGCCACGACGACGCCATATAACGTTGACGATCCACTGCAATCGAACAAGTAAAGTGGATACGCAAAGCACAGCGCCGACAGCATCGAATACGTGCACAGCTGCGCAACCAGAAGTTCCGCGAGCCTGATTGACCGCACTGTTTTTGATTTCAACGAGACGCTGACGTCTCTCAGCCCAGCCATAAGTCCGCCCCCATACATACCGCTAGTATGTATTTATCGACTTGAAAAGGGCAGCCTGAGCTGCCCTCACAAATCAATTACATACCGTTGGTATCTATATTACCACCCGGCACGGTCCCATACGTCCCAAATCCGTGCCGTTGTCTGGAGCACTTCCTCACCCAAATCGAGTCCCACCGCGGCGGCCATCTGCGCCAAACATTGAGCGCGAGCGAGCATTCGATCCTTGGGCTCAAGCGGACGAAACAGTGGCAGCAACCAGAGATTCGCCAGCAACGATACGGCCTCCGCCGCTTCGCGCGGGCATTCGCACGCAATGGATCCGTCGGCGATGCCCTCCTCGATCACTGGCAAGAGACAGCCATCGGCTGACTCGTCAAACGAGCCCTGGTACTGCATCGCCAGTAGACGCGAGCTTTTTACCGGATCTGCTGCAGGACGCATACGTGCCCATAGCTCAATTTGCGGAACAACGGACTCGGAAGCGTAAAGCCTTTTTAGCTTTTGGGCGCCGGTCATATTACCGACGCCAAGCATCGAGCGACGGTGCTCAACAATCGGAGCCATTGCCCGATCAAATGCGGCGTTGAAAATCTCCTCTTTGCTCTTGAAGTGATGATAGACAGCGCCCTTGGTCATGCCATCGAGACGGTCAACGATATCTTGAATACTCGTCCCCTCATAACCCTGTGCGCAGAATAGCTCCAGTGCCGCGTCGAGAATCTTCGCGACCGTCTCCTCGGGATATTTATTGCGACCCATAATCCGCCCATCCGCAACGCAAGCCTTGTGCCTCATTGCAGCATTTTAACGTTGCGGATGGCAGACGGTCGATTCTACACCGCGGCGGGGCCGTGTTCGCCGGTACGGATGCGGATAACATCCTCGACCGGCTCGACCCAAATCTTGCCGTCTCCAACGGCACCGGTGCGGGCGGCGTTGCAGATGATGTCGACAATGCCATCGACATGTTCATCAGCGCAGATAAGGGTGAACTGCACCTTAGGGATCGTGTTGACAAGCAACTCGTTGCCGCGCACGTATTCCTTCCAGCCATGCTGTGCGCCGCAGCCCTGCACCTGGTTGATAGTCATGCCGCGAACATCGGCAGCAAACAGCGCATCTTTAAGAACCTCAAGCTTCTCCTGGCGCACGATAGCCGTAATTTTCTTCATAGTGAATTCCTCTCTTCAATAAAAGAAATGAATTGTCCTTCACATGGCACGGGTTTTCCAGGTGCCGCAAACCAACCTCAGAGATCAATAAGTTCAACTGACTGGTCTTAGCAGGTTTCCCAAGTGCCGCAGATTGCCGTGAAAGAGGAGCGAAGCGTACTTAAGTACGTGAGCGACGATTGAACGGCAAGGTGCGGTGCTTGGGGAAGCTGCTAATCGAGTCCGGAGAAAGAAGGATAGGCGCTCTCGCCGTGCTGACTGGCATCCAGGCCCAGTGCCTCGTCGGCCTCGTCCACGCGCAGGCTACCGTGGAACAGCGCCTTGACCACCGCGGCGATCACCAAGTCGAGCATCAGCACAATAACGACCGTCACCACAATGCCCAGGATCTGCGAGATGAGCAGCGACACGTCGCCCGTGTAGAACAGGCCGCCCTTACCGGTCCACGAGAGCTCCGGCACACAAAACAGACCCGTGAGCACGCCGCCCAAGATGCCGCCGATGCCGTGGCAACCG
Organism: Collinsella sp. CLA-AA-H167; assembly: GCF_040095305.1. Lineage (NCBI taxonomy): Bacteria > Bacillati > Actinomycetota > Coriobacteriia > Coriobacteriales > Coriobacteriaceae > Collinsella > Collinsella sp. CLA-AA-H167. The sequence goes on along the minus strand of NZ_JBBNGA010000009.1, from coordinate 61,786 downwards.
AACGCGTCGAGCGCATCGTCGTAGCCGAACATGGTCTTAAGATGGCTGATGGCCAGGTAGCAGACGGGCGATACGATCAGGCCCATGACCAGCGCCGCCCACGGCCCGACAAAGCCCGCGCCCGGCGTGACCACCACGAGGCCCGCGACCAGACCGGTGCTGGCACCCACCAGCGTGGGACGACCAGTGTGCACGCGCTCGACGGCAAGCCACGAGACCATACCTGCCGCGCTGGCCGTCACGGTGTTGAGGATGGCGAGCGCCGCCACGGCGTCGGCCTTAAACTCGCTGCCGCCGTTAAAGCCAAACCAGCCAAACCAAAGTAGGCCGGCGCCCAGCGCCACAAACGGTACGTTATGCGGACGGTAGCTCACCATGCCAAAGCCGCGACGACGGCCGAGCATTAAGCAGAGGACCAGGCCGGTAAGACCGGACGAAATGTGCACCACGTCGCCACCGGCAAAGTCGAGCGCGCCGATGATGTCGCCGATAAAGGAGCCATCGCCGCCCCAAACCATGTGGGCGAGCGGCGCATAGACCACAAGCAGCCAAATGCCTAGGAAGGCCGTCATGGCACCAAACTTAACGCGACCGGCCAGGCTGCCCGTAATGATAGCGGCGGTGATCATGGCAAACGCCATCTGGAAGGCGATGTTGATGATCTGAGGGTAGACGGCACCGTCCGCAGCATTGCCCTCGGCCGCCTGCAGCACCTGGTTGAGCACCGGCAGGCACAGCAGCTGGTCAAGGCCTCCAATAAACGGACTGGAGCCGTCGCCGCCGTAGGCCAGCGACCAGCCGGCAACAATCCACAGCACACCAACTAGGCCAATGGCGCCAAAGCACATAAGCATGGTGTTGATGACATTTTTGCGCCTGGACAGGCCGCCATAGAAAAACGCCAGGCCCGGTGTCATTAAAAACACGAGCATGGTGCAGATGAGCATAAACGTTGTCGACCCCGTATCGTACATTCGCTCCCCCTTGGTCGCATGAACGTTGTCGGCGCCCATAGTGCGGCCGAGGGGCAACTGGTGTAGACCAGATACGGCGTTGTTAAACGCTGCGTTGTCGAATGGAAACGGTGCCGCAATCTTGGAAACGGCGCGGCAACGGGCGCGAAACGAACGGGAAATGCGAGGGCAAGGGAGCCGTGAGCGCGCCCGTCCCGGCTAGCGCCGGAACAGCTCACGGGCTCGGTCGCGGAGGTTGGTGGCTCGGATGACACCCTCGTAGCGGTTGATGCGCAAGCGCGGGAAAGCATTGAAGAAGCGCAGGTCACGACGGCTGAGCGACACGCTCGGCACCGGACGGCTCATGTGCTTGCCGGCAAGGCGACGACTGAGCGACGGACGCGGCATGCTCGGCGCGGCATCGGCAACGCGGCGGGCAGCAAGCGCCAGGCCGCGAGCACCATCCGAGATAAACGTCGGCATCGAAGCCTTCTCACGCAGGGCATCGAGTGCCGCGTCGCCCAGCTCCGCCAGCCACGCGTTAACGGCGCGACCGCGGATATGCGTCTGCGCCACCGAGTCGATCGCCGAATCGGGAATACGTTCGAGCATAGAGTCGGAGGCATCGGCAAGCGACTCATTGATGCGGTCGGCAAGGTCGGCGCGCACACGCTCCAGCTGATCTGACAGACGCCGCCAGCTCGCCAACGAGCACGCCGCGTCGACCATCATCGCGACCGCGACGATAAAGGCGGACAGCCGCACAATCAGCACCGGCAGATGGCCAAGCAGCCCCAGCAATGCCGGCTCCACTAAACGGCAAATACACAACGCACCCAAGCCAAACGCGCAGGCCCAGTACAGGCAGATGCGTCCGTGCAGGTTAAACGGCAGATGCGAGTAATCCCAAAACCGGGCACCCGTCGTTTTTTCCAACAGCACGCCCACGCTGTACTCGATTACGCTGCATACGAGCGCGGCAGCGACAAACTGGCTCGAGGCGTCTGGGATTCCACGCAGCAGCAACCAGCACGCGATGCCGCCCGCACCGTAGATGGGACAACACGGCCCTAGCAAAAAGCCGCTGTTGGCAAAGCGTCCGTGGTTGAGCATGGCGCAGACTGTCGACTCCCATACCCAGCCGCAAAAACCGTAGAAGGCAAACGAGAGTACCAGCGCCGAGAGCGGACAAGCGGCAAGCGTCGCGCCGTCAAATGCCATGCCGATCGCGGTTCCCACCGTCTACCCACTCCTCTTTTCGTTCGATTCTTTGCTCGAGCCGTCGCTCGAACCCTCGTTCAAATCGTTCGCGCCGCCTTTGCGCGGCAGACGGCCGGCAATCGTCTCGCGCAGCGCGCACCATTTATCCGCCAGGCACACAATCCATGCCTCACGACACGTCGGCGGCACCGGCACCAGCGGAAACATATGGCGCGCGATGATATTCCGCTCGCGCGACGTCAGCTCAAAATCTTCCTCCGCACGCGCCAGGGCAAAAAACGGGTGACGAAAGCCATGCAGTCGATGGCTTGGGTCGGGGTCGTGCCAGTCATAGAGAAAGTAATCGTGCAGCAGGGCCCCGCGCAGCAGCGATAAGCGGTCGACGGAGATACCGACGCGGCCCAGGCGCTCGGCAAAGGACAGACTTGCCCGCGCTACCGAGGTCACATGTGTATAGACCGTCACATCGCCATGTTGGATAAACTCATGCATCAGGTCCAAGCGGCCCGCCTGGGCAAGCTGACGGGCGGCATCGTCGACCTCGCGCGCGATTTTCTCGGCACGAACGGTATCGGACATGCGGCCTCCTTCCGGCGGCGCTCGGCGGCAAGCCGCAGCCTGCACGCAATGAATAAAATCATCATCGAATTTACCAGTATGGCATCGGACAAAACGTTTTGCCCCACCAGTTGGCGAATTACCGCGCCGCCGTCACATATCAAACGCCAAAATGTGCGAGACTGTCTTGTGCAATTGTGCCGGCCGAGGGAGTGCCGGCGCACGATTCGCATGGAGTAACCCACAACGATGCTGCTTACGCAAACGACAACGCCCGAGGACGTCAAGGCTCTCGATCGCGCCGAGCTTCCGCTGCTCTGCGGCGAGATCCGCCACGCCATCCTCGAAAGCTCCGCCGCCGTCGGCGGGCACGTTGCCCCCAACCTGGGCGTCGTTGAGCTTACGGTTGCGCTCCATCGCGTGTTTAACTCCCCCACCGACAAAATTGTCTTTGACGTGTCGCACCAGACCTATGCCCACAAGGCGCTGACTGGGCGCGCGTACACTTATATCGACCCGGCACGCTACGGCGAGGCCTCTGGCTTTGCCAATCCCGACGAGTCCGAACACGACCTGTTCGCCATGGGCCACACCTCCACATCGGTGAGCCTGGGCTGCGGCTTGGCACACGCCCGCGATCTGGCGGGCGACAGCTACAACGTCATTACCATCATTGGCGACGGTTCGCTTTCGGGCGGTCTGGCGTTTGAGGGCTTTAACAATGCCGCCGAGCTCGACAGCAACCTGATCATCATCGTCAATGACAACGACCAGTCCATCGCCGAAAACCACGGTGGCCTGTATCGCAATCTGGCCGAGCTGCGCGCCAGCAACGGCACCTGCGAGCGCAACGTTTTCCGCGCGATGGGGCTCGACTACCGCTATCTGGACGCCGGTAACGATGTGTTGGCCCTGGTCGACGCGTTGCAGGAGCTGCGCGATATCGATCATCCCATCGTGCTGCACGTCTCCACCGCAAAGGGCAAGGGCTTTGAGCCAGCCCAGAGCGACCCCGAGCGCTGGCATCATGTGGGTCCGTTTGACATGGCGACTGGGCGCAAGCTCTGCCCGGGCCATCCGAGCGAGCCTGCGCCGCGCACCTATGCCGACATTACGGGCGAGGCGCTCAGCGCCGCCATCGAGCGCGATCCGCAGGTCGTGGGCATCACGGCCGCCACGCCCTACATCATGGGCTTTACACCCGAGCTTCGCGCCGCGGCAGGCAAGCAGTTTGTCGACGTGGGCATTGCCGAGGAGCACGCCGTGACCTTTGCCACCGCACTCGCCCGCTCGGGTGCCAAGCCGGTCTTTGGCGTGTACGGTACGTTCTTGCAGCGTGCCTACGACGAACTGTGGCACGACCTGTGCCTCAACGACGCCCCCGCGACCATCCTGGTATTTGGCGCGTCGATCTTTGGCACCACATCCGAGACGCATCTTTCGTTCTTTGATATTTCCATGCTGGGCGCTCTCCCCAATATGCGTTGCCTGGCGCCTTCCTGTATGGAGGAATACCTGTCCATGCTGAGCTGGTCGCTCGATCACCGCGAGCATCCCGTGGCGATTCGCGTGCCGGGCATTGGCCTGGTAAGCCGCCCCGATCTGGCGCCTGCCGAGGGCGACGATTACGGCGTCGCGCGCTACAACGTCGTGCGCCAGGGCCGCGACGTTGCCGTGCTCGCGCTTGGCGATTTCTTTGAGCTGGGCGAGCGCGTGGCAAACCGCTTGGCTGCCGAGTACGGCATCGAGGCCACGCTCGTCAACCCGCGCTTTGCGACCGAGCTCGACCGCGAGTTCCTCGACAGCCTTGCCGCCGAGCATCGCGTTGTCGTCACCCTCGAGGACGGCATCTTGGACGGCGGCTGGGGCGAGCGCGTGGCGTGCTACCTGGCCTGCACGCCGCTGCGCACGCGCACTTTTGGTATCGCCAAGGGATTCCCCGACCGCTACGACCCCAACGAGCTGCTCGCTCAGAACGGCATGACGGTCGAGAACATGGCCGCCGAAGCCGTAAGGCTACTGAACGAGTAAGAAAACCTCCGCAAGGAAAGCACCCCTGCGGAGGTTTATATTTTCGCGACGCGATTATCTCGATCTGTAACATCTAGGACCCGAATTCCCGTCTAACTGTTACAGATCGAGACAAGACGTCTTAGTCCCTGACCTTTGTCTCAATCTGTAACAGATAGGGACCTTTTGTCCGTCCAGATGTTACAGATTGAGACATTCGAATTCCCCTAAAGAGAAAATCTCGATCTGTAACAGGTAGAACCCATTTCCTCGTCTAACTGTTACAGATTGAGACAAAGCAGCGAGACAGGCCACCACATCTGCAAGAACCACCACAAAGGTGCCTGTCTCTTTTTGGTAGGCACAATAACCCATAAGGTAAGTATGTTTCTGAGTTATTTCGTGTTGACCCATCTGAGCGGGATAGGGTATAACTCTACTCAACCGCTAGGGATTTTATTGAGAAAGGTGTTCTACCATGAGCAAGAACCTCTCCCAGCAGGTCGTTCTCGACCGCCGCGGCTTCGTTGCCGCCAGCTTCGCAACCGTCGCCGGCCTTGGTCTTGCCGGCTGCTCTGACACCAGCGCCGAGGCCGACAAGGGCTCCGCCGCCTCCTCCAAGAGCTCCGAGGATACCGAGGCTTCCACCACGCTCGACGCTAAGGCATTCGACAAGCTCGTCGACAACGGCCCCAAGGCCGATGACGACGCCATCGCCGCCAGCGCCTGGGCGACGGCCGTCAAGGACGCCGGCGTCTTTAAGATCGGTGGCGTTCAGACCTCCACGCTCTTCTCCCTCCTCAACGAGAAGGACGGTCAGACCCGCGGTTTCGACGCCGGCATCGCGCAGCTTCTGTCCAACTACATTCTGGGCGAGAACAAGGTCGAGATCACCCAGGTGACCTCGGACACGCGCGAGTCCGTCCTGCAGAACGGCCAGGTCGACGCCGTCTTTGCCACCTACACCATCACTGACGAGCGTAAGAAGCTCGTCTCCTTTGCCGGTCCCTACTACTACACCCAGCAGGCTATCCTGGTGCTCGCCGATAACGACGACATCAAGAGCGTCGACGACCTGGCCGACAAGAACGTCGCCGTCCAGTCCGGCTCCAACGGCCCCGCCATTCTGGAGGAGTTCGCCCCCAAGGCCAGCCAGCAAGAGTTCAAGACCGACGAGGAGGCACGCCAGGCACTCCAACAGGGCCGCGTTGACGCCTACGTCATCGATAACAACATGCAGCAGAGCGCCCTGGTCCGCGAGCCCGGTAAGTACAAGATTGCCGGCAAGCCCTTCGGCAGCAAGGAGCCCTATGGCATCGGTCTGCCGCTCGATTCCGACGGCGTCGCCTTTGTCAACGACTTCCTTAAGAAGATCGAGGACGACGGCACCTGGACCGAGCTGTGGCAGATCTGCATCGGCGACCGTACGGGCGACACCAATGTTCCCGAGCTGCCCGAGATCGGCGCCTAAGCAGCGAGCCTGGTAACGGCCGCAACGAAACCATACGGAAACGCATGATTCGCTTTATTGCGCTAAACTGTTTCATCACTGAGTTGTCGGGGCTTCCGTACACACGGGAGCCCCTTTCCTTATCGGCGGGAGGTCCGCATGAGTCTCTCCGAGCTCTGGTCGCTCTATGGCCAGAACTATATCGACGCGCTGCTAGCAACCTGGGGCATGACGCTTGAGTCGTTTGCCATCGCCATGGTGCTGGCCGTCGCCGTCACCGTGATGCGCGTGTCGCCGCTCAAGCCGCTGCGCGTCTTTGGCGACCTGTATGTCCAGGTCTTCCGTAACATCCCCGGCATCGCGCTGCTCATTATCGTCGTCTACGCGCTGCCGCCGCTCAAGGTCGTCCTGCCCTACCGCACCTGCGTCATCGTCGCCACAGTGCTCTTGGGTTCTGCCTTTGGCTCCGAGAACTTTATGAGCGGCATCAACACCGTCGGTGTCGGCCAGGTGGAAGCCGCCCGCTCGCTGGGCATGAGCTTCAGCCGTATCCTCGCCAAGATCGTGATTCCGCAGGCGCTGCGCTCGAGCGTGCTGCCCATGACCAACCTCTTTATCGCCGTCATGCTCACCACCGCGCTCGGCAGTCAGGTGCCGCTGAAACCGCAGGAGCTCACCGGCGTGGTGAGCTACATCAACACGCGCTCGCTCGGCGGCGTCGCCGCGTTCTTTATCTCGGCGCTCGGCTACCTGGGCACGGCCTTTGTGGTGAGCCACATTGGCAACTATATCGATAAGAAGGTGAGGATCCTCCGATGAGCAAGCACTCCACCTCCGCGCTCACCATGCGCGATGCGCTCTACGAGGCTCCCGGCCCCAAGATGCGCGCCAAGATTCGCGTCGGCACCGCCATCTCACTTGTTGCCGTGGCCGCGCTCATCGCTCTGGTACTGCAGCGCTTTTATGTGACCGGTCAGCTTTCAGTCCACTATTGGTATTTCTTTACGCACCTCACTACCTGGAAGTTCTTACTTGCCGGTTTTGAGGGCACGGTAAAGGTCGCGCTCACCGCTGGCGCCATCGCGCTGGTACTGGGTCTGGCCCTCATGCTCGGCCGCACCAGCGACATCAAGCCGCTGCAGCTGGTCTGCCGCGTGCTCACCGATTTCTTCCGTGGCGTGCCGAGCCTACTGTTCATCTACTTCTTCTTTTTGGTGCTGCCCCAGTACAAGATCGCGCTGCCGTCGTTTTGGATGCTCACGCTTCCCGTCGCGCTCGCTGCAGCCGGTGTGCTTGCCGAGATCTTCCGCGCCGGCGTCAATGCCGTGCCGCGCGGCCAGGTCGAGGCCGCCCAGGGGCTCGGTCTCGCCAAAGCTAAAATCACCTTTAAAATCGTGCTGCCGCAGGCGATTCGCTTTATCATTCCGTCGTTGATTTCGCAGCTTGTAGTCGTCGTCAAAGACACCACCGTCGCCTACGTGGTGAGCTACCCCGACCTCATGCAAAACGCCCGCGTACTCATTACCAACTACGACGCCCTCGTGTCGGTCTATCTGGTGATCGCGGTCATCTACATCCTCATCAACGTTGCAATCAACAAGGCCGCCGTCTACGTCTCGCACAAGACCGGCGCGACCATCATTCGCTAACGATTTACCATTTCGAGTCATAAGGAGCCGAGCACCATGGCACAGAGCACTTCTTCCACCGGCAATCAGCCGCTGATTGAGCTCAAGCACGTCGATAAGCACTATGGCGATCTGCACGTCCTCAACGACATTAATCTCTCGGTCGATCGCGGCGAGGTTGTCGTCGTGATCGGCCCCTCGGGCTCGGGCAAATCGACCATGTGCCGCACCATCAACCGCTTGGAGACCATCGACTCGGGCGAGATTCTCATCGAGGGCGAGCCCCTGCCGCAGGAAGGCAAGGATCTTGCCCGCATGCGTGCCGAGCTGGGCATGGTGTTTCAGCAGTTCAACCTGTTCGCGCATATGACCGTGTTGCAGAACGTCATGCTGGGACCGGTCGATGTGCTGGGCGTCTCCAAGGACGAGGCCCGCGAGCGCGCCATGGATCTGTTGAGCCGCGTGGGCGTTGCCGAGCAGGCCGACAAGGTGCCCGCACAGCTCTCGGGCGGCCAACAGCAGCGCGTAGCCATCGCCCGCTCGCTTGCCATGCAGCCCAAGGCCATGCTCTTTGACGAGCCCACAAGCGCCCTTGACCCCGAGATGATTAACGAGGTGCTCGAGGTCATGGTCCGCCTGGCCCAGCAGGGCATGACGATGATCGTGATTACGCACGAGATGAACTTTGCCCGCCGCGTGGCCGACCGCGTCGTGTTTATGGCCGACGGCCAGATCGTAGAGACCGGCACGCCCGACGAGTTCTTCGACCATCCCCAGACCAAGCGCGCCCAAGACTTCCTCAACTCCATCAAGGGCCACTAACCCAATTGCCACGCGGGACACATTCATCTGCAGCGTTTGCCCCGCGCCGCCCTGCGCCATGTCCACCCGGATTCGAAAGCCACGCCCATGATCGGAACTCGCACTTCATCGTCATACACCCCGCACGTCGACGTCGATCCCGCCGACCGCCCGCTCATCCTCGTCGCGCCGCGCTGGGAAGAGGCGAAGCCGTTTTTAAGCGAGACGCTCTCCCCCAACGAGGAAATCGCAAGTGTCTTTGTCGATGCCATCCTTGCCGCCGGCGGCCTGCCGCTGCAGATGTCCATCACCGAGGACATTGAGGTCATCCGTCATTACGTCGATATCGCCGACGGCATCGCCATTCCCGGCGGCCCCGATGTCAATCCCAAACGTTGGGGCGATGATCGACCCTACGACCCCACCCTCTGTTGCGAGATCCGCGATAGCTTTGAGTTTAAGCTGGTCGGCGAGGTGCTCCGCGCCAAAAAGCCGCTCTTTACCACCTGCCGCGGCACGCAGTTGCTCAATGTCGCCACTGGCGGCACCCTGTGCATGGACGTGCCGAGCCTGGGCGCTCGCGAGGGCCGCACGCAGTGGCGCCATACCCACGTGCTCAACGACCCCGTGCATCCCGTCGAGGTCGTGCCGGGCTCGCTGCTGGAGCGCGCGCTTGGCGGGCACAGGCTGATCAAGACCAACTCGGCACATCACTGTTGCGTCGACCGTCTGGGTAAGAGCACGCGCTTGGTCGCCAAGGCAACTGACGGCGTTCCCGAGTGCATCGAGGTCGAAGGCCAGCCATTCTGCTTGGGCGTGCAATGGCATCCCGAGTACACGTGGAAGACGCTCGAGACCGACTTTAACCTGTGGAAGTCGTTTGTCGAGGCGGCGGCAAAGGTTAAGCAGGCCCGCTAGTTTACGAACCACACAGGCTAAAGCCTCACATACTAGGGGGGGCGGACACCAACTACGGTGCCCGCCCCCCTGTATTTGATATGCTCGGTATGTTCATCCCTCACAAACAATCAAAGAAATCTCGACCGCAATCGGTCGACGGTAAAGCAGATGGCAAAAACGCTTGCTACGTTTATGAGGCAGTCAATTAAAATCGAGGTGCATTGACCATCCCCCAACGGGGTCACGCCGCAAATCCACATGAGCATCGAGGACGGAAACGGAAGCATGGAATTGGCTCCGACCTGTATGTAGAGCGTTACGACATTGACAAGCAACAGCATGCCAATAGGACCGAAGCCGGACCCAAAATAGGAAACAACGATCACGCAAGAGACCACATATGCAAGGCAGACGGCACTCGCCAGAAGAAGTCGATAGCAAAACATATTCAGGTTGAAACACTGTTGAGCATCCAAAACGATTACACAGTTAAGACAGTACAAAACGACACTTGACAGGATAAACGCGCCCAATAGGGCGAAAGAAGACAGCACCGTTCGCGCAACGATAGCGCACGCCCGCTTCCCTCCCCGAGCCTCCGACAGCCCCCACGGTTCCTCGACAAAGCCCGAACTGACAAAGCGCGGCACAATACAAGCCGCGATGAACGGAAAGAACAATGCATGAGCCAACGGGGCTACGTTGAACAGCAGACCGCGAAAAACCTCTGCATTACCAAATAGAAGGACATCCTCCGCCGATAGCAGAAGCGTCGGGTCTGGGAAAAAGCCCAAGAAACTGTTCTCACGGAGACTACAGAACCACATCGGGAAAGAATTAAGCTGCAATACCACCATGCACGCATAAATTACCGGGATTAAGGCGTACGTCCATTTACTCACGTGCTTCAATTCTGAATGGAGGAATCTTTTAATCTGACGAGCCATTGAGCACACCCCCAGCACGAAAGCTCACGAGCGCGTAAATCAATACCGATAAACAGCTGGCTGCCACGCCATAGCCCAGAAGCGCCAGTTGCCCCATATCGCTATACCCAAGGGCACATCCGACTCCAAGGTACGGCCCAGGAAGGAAGAAGATCCATCGCAAGGATGGTATAGGTGCCTGAAGGAAGGCTCCGTAGAGCGTCAAGCTCATGACAAATCCGATTATTATTGCAGCCCCGCTCAATACAGCGCTGCCTGTAATCCGATAGATGGTCACCGTCTCCAGCGCAATCGATATCACCAATACGGTGTTGACTATCATTGCAGGCAAAAATGCAGCCAGCATGCCATGCGCGTAGCTATGCCCTCCACGTATTATGGCTATTGCAAACAGAAGAAAGCAAAGCGCACTATATGCTGCGCCAATTATTAAAGCAGACGAAAGCGCATGTGCTAGAACCCCATAAAAGCGGGTAAGACCTCTTGCTGAAGAAATTCGGCATCCCTCTTCATAGCCGCGCTCCTGTAAAAGCGCCAAACAAACGATGAGCGGAACGAACAGGGATGTACCGGCAAAAGCGCTGCGCGCAAGGGACTCATCAGGCGCAGAAGGATCGATTGCATTCCAGATGAAACCAATATCCTCCCCACAAACGCCATAGCCAGAGGCTAGCAACGTTGTTCCGTTTTTTAGAAAGACACCGAAGAGAAGGCCGAACGCCAGCATAAGCGCAAGACCAAACTTCGCCGGAAACATCCTGTGCAAACGCATCATATCTGCCTTTATGGGATGGATCGCCCGCTTCATAGCGAGACCGCCTTCATCAAGCGCCTGTAATACTCTTTTAGGGATGGTGCCTCATCCCTTATGACGTCCATCGATTCCTTTTTCAGCAGTTCGCCGTCATGAAGAAACAGGCAGCATGTTGCAACCGATGCCAGCTCATCCAAATCATGGCTAGAGATGAGCATGGTCTTATCCTGTTCTCGATTCAATCGGCCGATAAGGGCCCATATACTCTCGATGCCCAGCGGGTCCAACCCATTTGCCGGCTCATCGAAAATTAGTACGTCGGTGTCGCCCAACAAAGCCGTAGCTATATCCAGTCGCCGTTTCATTCCCAGAGAAAAACTGCTCACACTCTTTTTCTCATCGACGTCCAGCCCGACTAGGCCCAAGACGCGAGGAACCTCACGTTTCTCATCGAGCCCCCATTCCGCACATCGGATCCGAAGATTCTCAGCCGCACTGAGGGATTGGTATGCACCGCTGGAATCTGGCACGTAGCCGACACGCGCCCGCATCAAGCTCAGGTCTTTTTTCGACTTGCCTCCAAAGAGCTCCACGCTCCCCGACGATGGCTCGCAGAGGCCCAATACGATTTTAATGAGCGTGCTTTTGCCTGCCCCGTTTGCACCAACAAGGGCGCAAAGCTCAGACTGATCCACCTCGAAGGAAACGTCATGCAACACACGCCGTTTTCCATAGCGCTTCGACACCTTCGATAGCTTTATCGCTGATGCGCTCATATCGTTCCTCCTTTCTTTTATCGTAGTTACTTGTAGTTATTGTTTTTCGATAACTCGTATTTGTCAAGATAATCTAGAAGAAAGAACCCGTGTTAGAAACGGGTCCCTTCACGCTGATATTTCGTTTTAGTTGTTCGCCTTAAGCTACTCGTCGCTCAAATCGACAGCAAAGACTGATGTCGGAAGCGACGCCTCATTGCCTCCGCCGTCCCGCATCTGCCTCACAACGTTTTTTGCACGCTCAACAATAAGCTCCTCAAGCTCTTTCTCGCTCACGCGCTGAATAATATCTCCCGGTTGACAATCAAGCTCATCACAGATATCGAGGAGCGTCTTTAGGCGAATAGCTTTTATCTTTCCGTTTCTAAGCTTTGAAATATTAGCCGGAGTATGCCCCGTGGCACGAATCAGATCAGCGCTGGTCTTTCCGGTCTTAAGCAGCTGTGTCTCAAGCTCAATGATGAGATAGCTCATGCTTCCTCCTACACAAGCTCGTCAGACTGCTCTTGGAGCAGCGAGGCATAACTCCAGATCGCCGAGATAAACAAGCAGACAACTGCGCCGATAAACGACCCCGCATCAAAGGTAGCGCCTTGGCAAATCTCAATAACGAAGGAATGAGGCACGATGTAAAGCTCCAGTCCGCCAATGGTGAGATTGACCGATTCATAGGCACCAACAAACGAAACCACGGCGTTAACAGCAAAGGCAAGTGCAAGAACACGGATAAGCCGCACATGCGCCTTGGTAAAGGGCGAGACGCCCCGAGAGATGTTATGGCTGATTCCGCACAGAACGACAAGCGAAACACCCACGACGAGTGCCAGGCACAGCCCGCTTGGGATAACGATGCTCCCGCCATCGAGAAGCGTCACGACACCGAAAGAATCGACAGAAACAACGTTTGCAACCGCATACCAGATCACGTAAACAGCCAACGCGGCAAAAGCGACGAGCATTCCCGCAAAAACGACCGCCATGCAAAAGCCAAGCTTCCTTACAGTCTCGCCCGCCTTGGCCATACGCTGAACGCTGTTGGACATACACTCACCCTCATCGAATCTATCGTTATTCGAATAGTTTATCGAACAACGATATGGATTGCATGCGGAAAGCCCCACCAGTGCGCATAGCCCATTCACTAATCAGAAGGGGTGAGAGTGGATTTTTGGACACGTATCGAACGAGAGTGGATAATCTCCCACTTTGAGGCCGCCACCGGGCCTAAAACGGGAGATTATCCACTCTCATAGTCATCAAGGCTCGCAAGCCCTTATTCAGCCGCCTCGCGCAGGGCCGACATCGTGGCCGCATATTGCTGCTGCAGCGCATGCATTCCCGCGCGAGCGCCGTCAACGGCATCGGCGCCGCGCAGTGCCTCGGTCACCACGACCGCTGGCTCGTACAGATTATCGAATCCCAGGTTCTGGCTCACGCCTTTGAGCGTATGCGCTGCCATAAACGCTGCCCTGGCGTCTCCTGCCGCCATGGCAGCCTCCAGCTTGTCCATGCTCTCGTCATCCAAAAACTTGAGGGCAAAGCGGGCAAGCATTTCCTCGCCCATCAGCCGAGCGCACGCATCGTCATAATTAGCGCCGATCTTCTCATACGCCTCACGCATGGAAATCATGGATTAAAAACTCCTTTGGTCAAACTAAATCGTGGGAAACGCGACGACGTCGGCGGGGCGTGCCAACGTCTCGGCAATACGGTCTTGCACCTCGAGCAGGCAGTCGAGCAACAGCGGGTTAAAGGTGCCGCACTTACCGTCCAGGATCATCTGGATTGCCTCCTTGTGCGGGATAGCGTCTTTGTATACGCGCACGCTCGTCAGCGCATCGTACACGTCGGCCACCGAAACCACCTGCGCGGCGATGGGGATATCGTCGCCCTTAAGGCCATCGGGATAACCCTTGCCGTCCCAGCGCTCGTGGTGCCAACGCGCAATCTGGTACGCATATTCCATAAGCGCATTACCGGCGTGATGGCTACCCAGCTCAAGCAGCATGTCGGCGCCGATCGTGGTATGCGTCTTCATAATCTCGAACTCATCGGGCGTAAGGCGTCCGGGCTTGTTGAGGATCGCATCGTCAATCGACATCTTGCCGATATCGTGCAGCGCCGAAGCCAGGGCAATCGTGGAGCGTTCCTCATTGTCGAGGGAGATCGTGCCGCTACGCTGGACCAGGCAGCCAAGCAGCAGCTCGGTCAGCTTTTCGATGTTCGTGACGTGCCTGCCGCTCTCGCCATTGCGCAGCTCCATGACGCCAGCCATGATGTCGATGAGCATGCGACTGTTCTTGACGCGCTCGTTGTACTGCTGGGACAGCAGGCTCGTCAGGCGGCGCTGTTTGGCGTACAGGCGGATGGTGTTGCTTACGCGGCGGCGCACGATACGGGAGTCAAACGGGCGGTTGATATAGTCCGAGGCGCCCAGCTCGTACGCGCGCAGAACCGCATCATCGGAATCTTCGCTCAAAATCATGATGACAGGCAGATTATCGATACCCGATCGGCGCGACAGATCGGCCAGCACCTCAAAGCCGCTTATGCCCGGCATCACAATGTCCAGCAGCACGAGCGACAACTCATCGCCATAGCGGTCGACCATGTCGAGCGCCGCACGACCGTTATCGGCCTCGAGGATGCAATGCTCGTCCTTGAGCATCTCGCTGAGAATGGCTCGGTTCATCTCGGAGTCATCGGCGATAAGCACCAAAGGCTTTTCGCTTTGGAAGGCCTCGATGGAATCGGCATCGGTCACGACCGTACCGGCTTTTGCCTTAGCGCGGCTCAGTAACTGAGCAGCGCGGCCAACGCCCTCATCGACCGTCTCGCCATGAATGCGAACGCCACCAACACATGCCGTCAAGCTCACGTACTCATGGCCCGGAATAATCGTGGAATGAACGGCATCGGACACCTGATGCAGGCGACGGGTGAAGTCATCGGAGGGAATATTGGGCATGACAACCACAAACTTGTCGCAGCCATAGCGCACAAGCTCGTCAGTCGAACGAATTCCGCTGCGTATGGCTGTCGCCACAGCACCGAGTGCAAGGTCGCCGGCATGACGGCCACATGTATCGTTGAAGACCCTAAAATCATCAAGGTCGATCATCGCAACGCCGGCATTCATGCGGACGCTTCGGAGCTTTTCCTCGTAATATCGGCGATTGCGCACACTCGTCAGCACGTCGGTGTAGACAAGGTCCTCTTCTGCGGCCTCTTGCTCATCGATCGGACGCACCATCAGCAGGACATGAGGCTCGCCCTCGACCTTCAGAGGGCGCAGGCGAGCGCGGTACTCAGTCCCATCATTGAGCAGTTGCTCCGACACCTCATCGGAGTCTGCCAAAGCCTCAAGACTCGACTGGCGCAAACAAGGACACCGATCGCCGGCGAGCAGGCAGTTAGGTTCGCTCTTAATCTGATCGGCCGACAGCAAACGTACCACGGGGTAGGTCTTCGCGACGCGGGCGACCTCAGCGGCGGCCTCCTCGTCGGTTAGATTGACCTCGTGATTATTGAGCATATGGGGCCCTTTCGATAGTTTCGCATGGAGCGGTGGGTTCCAAATGTTACAAGGGTAACACCTTGTCGATGCAGGTAAGTACGTGAATGCTGCCACATTCTTATGAGTTGGCAGACGGCGCGATTGAAGCCGCAGACGCGAGGTTTTGAGCACGTTTGTTAATACGGCCGAAACGTTTGCGGATGAAGCCTGCTTTGGCTATTGCGGATGCTAGAGCCCCAGGATGCCACGGACAGCCCGGGCAGCCGCTGCCGGGCGATCGCGCAGACCGTTATGCGCGCCCGGGATCGTCACGAGAGGGCAATCGAGATATTCGGCAGCCGCTCGCGTGCCAGCCTCGCGGGGCGTGCCAATCGAGAGCTCGCCTAGGAGCACGGCGGCCACCGTTTTCGACGCGCGAACGCTATCCCAATCGGGAACGCAGGTCATAGTAATCCCGTATTCGTTTGCCATGAAACTGCGGCCGTTGCGCAGGGCATGCTTGGCTTCTGCCTCGGTCGTTCCAGGAGCCTCGGGGTCCAAGTCGCCGAGGGCTCCCAAGAAAAGCCGGAGCGCCCTTGAAACCTTTCCAGCCGCAATCATATCGAGCAAAACCGGAGCTGCGCCCATGCCGACGCCTTCGGCCGACACAGCCGGCTCATGCAGAATCGCACGGGCGACGAGATGGGGCTCGGTGCGAAGAAGCTCCAGCGCCACCAACGTACCGGCGCTGTGCGCAAGCACATTTGCCGAAGCGCCAACGTGTTCGATCACGGCTTGCAGGTCGGCGGCCTGAGCGGCAAGATCATAGCTGCCGTCTGCCGCTTCGCTGCTGCCACCACAGCCGCGGCGGTCGTAGGCAATTACGCGGTAGTTGCGACTGAGCTCACAAGCGATGCCGTCGAAAAATGTGCCGTCGACACAAGCGCCGTGCACGCACACCAAGGCAGGAGCATCAGGCGACACATCCGGGCCGGCATATTCGCGACAGGCAATCGTGGTGCCCGCATTCTCGACCGTAAAATCCATGTTGTGCCCCCATCATCAATGCTCATCCAGTGCACGTCAGCACGATTGGATGGACCCGCATTGCTTTACACCTTGTTAACAGATTAACTTTACCCGACCCGAGGCTTTTCATGGCACGGCATAATGAGCGACGTGAAAAAACGAAACTTGTAAAGCAAGAGCCCGCACCTTGCTTTGGAGCCGATGCTATGCTTAGGCACAATTGTCTTGAGGAGCATATGCCTATGTCTACGTTTTTGAATGCCAGCCCTATCTTTGGGCCCGTTCGCAGCCGTCGCCTTGGCCTCTCGCTCGGCGTCAACATGATGCCGGCCAGCGGCAAAATCTGCACGTTCGACTGCATCTACTGCGAAAACGGCCTCAACGCCGAGCGCCCCTGCCATGAGCCGTATAACACAGCTGCCATGGTACTCGACGCGCTCGAGGCAAAGCTGCGCGAGATGGCAGCCGAGGGCGAGCTCCCCGATGTGATCACCTTCGCAGGCAACGGCGAGCCCACCGCCGCGCCGGAGTTTCCGCAGGCCATCGCCGGCGCCGTCGCGCTGCGCGACGAGCTTGCCCCAAACTCCAAGATCGCCGTGCTCTCCAACGGCACACGCGCCGACCGTCCCCAGGTACACGATGCGCTCATGATGGTCGACGACAACATTCTTAAGCTCGATACCGTCGACCCGGCGTTTATCCAGCTGCTCGACCAGCCTGTTGGCCCCTACGACGTCGAGCACCAGATTGAGACGTTCGAAAGCTTTGACGGTCACGTTATTATCCAGACGATCTTTTTGACCGGTGAGTATCAGGGCAAGCCCATCGACAACACCGGCGAGGAGTACGTTGCCCCCTGGCTCGTGGCGCTTGAGCGCATTCGTCCACAAGAAGCAACCATTTACACGGTGGCGCGCGAGACACCGATCGCCGGCCTTGCCAAAGCGGCGCCTGAGGTGCTCGACGCCATTGCCGCGCGCGTGCGCGCCCTCGGCATTCCCTGCCAGGTGAGCTACTAGCAAAACCACGCAGCAGCTAGTGCCCGCCACCCCGCTCCATCAGTTGCGGTGATATAGTTCCTGTTTGTGCTGTTAAACCGCTTAAATCGGAACTATATCACTGCAACTTTTATGGCCGCGTGGGTGGGCTATACTAGCTGCGAATGAAAGGAAGTTAGCCATGTATGACAAAGGACCCGTGCCCGGCCGCAACGACGCTTGCTGGTGCGGCAGCGGCAAGAAATACAAGAAATGCCATAGCGCCTTTGATGAGCGCCTCGAGCGCTTGTGGGAAGAAGGCTGGGAGGTTCTGCCCCGTACGCTCTACAAGACTCCCGCCGATATCGAGGGCATCAAGCGCTCGGCAGCCATCAACGTGGGCGTGCTCGATTATGTGGGCGAGCATATCGCCGCAGGCATGACCACCAACCAGATCGACCAGATGATCTACGACTACACCGTCGAGCACGGTGGCACGCCGGCCGACCTTAACTACGAGGGCTATCCCAAGAGCGTGTGCACCTCGATCAACGACGTCGTCTGCCACGGCATCCCCTGCGATGCGGATGTGCTGCACGAGGGCGACATCATCAACGTAGACTGCTCCACGATCTTGGACGGTTACTTTAGTGATTCGAGCCGCATGTTCTGCATCGGCGAGGTCTCGGCCGAGCGCCAGCGCCTGGTCGACGTCACCCGTGCCAGCGTGGAGGCGGGTCTGGCAGCCGTCAAGCCATGGCTACCGCTCTCCGTTATGGCCGAGGCTGTGCAAAAGACCGTCGAGGACGCCGGCTTTAGCGTGGTGCGTGAGTACGGCGGACACGGCATCGGTAAGGAGTTCCACGAGGACCCGTTTGTGGGCTTTACCACCGAGGCGCCCGACGTAGACACCATCATGGTGCCAGGCATGGTCTTTACCATCGAGCCCATGGTCAACGCCGGAGCGCCCGATATCAAGATTAGCAAGGGCGACGGCTGGTGCGTGCGCACCAAGGACGGCAGCGATTCGGCCCAGTGCGAGGTACAGCTCGTGGTGACCGAGGACGGCTACGAGCTGCTGAGCTGGTAGCCGTGGATGCGCCGGATGCTGACGGGCACGCCCGTCTTGCATCCGGCGTTTTTGTTTGAACGTTTGCCTGATAAAACCTGCCAAAATAAACCTGTCCCTTTTTTGGCAGGTTGAGCGGAGGGGACTGCCTGTGAACATCCTGGTTTTGCTGCCCGTCAACGACCGTCATCGCGCAATTCTTGAGTCGAGCGCTCCGGGCGAGGACTTTATCTACACGAGCGCCGACGCCGCCACGCGCAAGCAGGTCGCCGATGCCGACGTGATCCTGGGCAACATCGACCCTGACATGCTCACGGCATGCGAGCATCTCCAGCTGTTGCAATTGCAGACCGCCGGCTATGACGACTACCTTGCCGCCGGCACCGTGCCAGCCGACGCCAAACTGTCTTGCTCGGTGGGCGCCTACGGCCAGGCCGTGAGCGAGCACATGTTTGCCATGGTCCTTTCCATGATGAAGCGCCTGCCCGGCTATCACGACTTGCAGCGCGAGCATCGCTGGGAGGATTTGGGGCCGGTTACCTCGCTCAAAAATGCCAACGTGCTGGTGCTGGGCGCGGGCGATATCGGCGGCCACTTTGCCACGCTCTGCCGCAGCATGGGCGCACACGTCCGCGGCATCAAGCGCCATCCGCTCGTCTACCCCATTGTGTTTGAGGACATGGACGGCATGGATGCCCTGCCCGAGCGCCTGGCCGAGGCAGACGTCGTCGCATCCTTTATGCCCAGCACACCCGAGACCCGCGGCCTGGCGAACGCCGAGTTCTTCGCCGCGATGAAGCCGGGCTCCTTCTTTGCCAACGGCGGCCGCGGCGATCTTGTGGTTGCCGACGACCTGGTTGCCGCCCTGGAGTCGGGACATCTCGCCGGCGCCGCGGTCGACGTCACCGACCCCGAGCCGCTGCCTGAGACAAGCCCGCTGTGGGATGCGCCCAACATGCTCATCACGCCGCACGTCTCGGGCTGGTTCCACTTGGAGGCTACGCTCAACAATGTGGTCGACATCGCCGCGGAGAACCTACGCCACCTGCAGGCCGGCGAAACGCTTCGCTGCTGGATCGAGCACTAAGAATTACGCCGTTTTACAAACGGCGTAATGAGCCGACGCTGCGAGCCCGTCTGGGCGGCAATCTGCCTTTCAACTTCGTCGGCATGACCAGAAGGTCAATGCCGCCTTGTTTCAAGGCACCTTGCTCGCCCAGACGGGCTCTCGCTGACTTTTGTTCGGCCAGTGAGGTTTAGAGCTTTTTAAGCGTTGTTAGATAGTTTCTTGCGTTTTCGACGTTCATTGCTGCGACGGGCGCATGCGAACAGAGTTTGACATCGTTGGTGACCAGTAGATCTGCTTGAGCGCGTATCGCTGCCGCAATGATTAAATCGTCTTCGTAATCGCTATGGAGCTCACGCTGCCTGCTCGCCATCCATATATCGCTCAGGTCACAGGGCACTGGCGTGGCAAGCTGCGACAGCACGCTAAGACAATCCCATGCAAGCGATGTCGCTGCCGCAGCGGCATCTTGGGAAAGAGAACCATGCTCTCGCCGATACCATGCCTTATGTTCGCTTGAAATCAAATAGAACAGGTCTTTGGACGATGTCGCCGCATACAGCAAATCCACCTGCGCCGTGCATGCATCACGTAAAAACTCAATCGCCACCGCACGACCACGTCGTGAGGGAATGAAGTAATCGAGCCACACGTTGGTGTCAACCAAGATGCGCTTTGGAGTCTCACTCATAGAGCCAGCTCATCTCCTCGCCATAGCGATCCGCATAGGCATTCCGTTTGAGCTCTTCGTCGTCCGATGGCTGAGCCTTGACCATATCGATTCCCGACTCACAGCAAGCGGCAGCGAACAGCTTCGACCCCTGATCCATAAGCTCGAGCTTACGTTTGGCGGCCTTTTCGCGCTCGCGCTGTTCCGCCCGGGCACGACTGGGCAGCAGGATATCCTCGAGCGCACCGGGGCGATCGGCCAGCGACGCTGCAAGCTGCCAGAGCGCTCGCACCGCTTGGCTCGGCGTCATACCGGCCTTGGAGAGAGCGGCGTCCCCACTCCTTTTAAGATCGGCATCGAGACGTACGTTGATCTGAGCGGCTGTTGTGGTCATGACCCCTCCTTAATACTTCAAAACTATCATAAAACTCTATGGTAGATACGTAAAGCATGTATAGCATTTACAAGCATCAGCCGTACTCTGTACACAAAAAGCCGCCGAGGCACACTGCACCTCGGCGGCTACGCATCACCAATCCAGTTCGGTTTCACCTTTTGCATTCGCCCAGATAAAACCTGCCGAAATTAACATCCCTTTTTGGCAGGTTTTAGAGCTCTACACTTTCGGCGCCGTTGATGGTTAGGTTTCGCTCGTAGAAGGCGGTGAGGGCGCGGATGGCGTACATTACGTCGCGCACGCCGCCGGTCTCGTAGCTCGAGTGCATGGCAAGCTGCGGCAGGCCCACGTCCACGGCATGCATGCTCGCCTGCATGTTCGACAGGTTGCCCAGGGTAGAACCGCCGGCCATGTCGCTCTTGTTGGCGAAAGCCTGCGTGGGCACGTCGGCGTCATCGCAGATAGCCTGGAACACCGCGCGGCTAAAGGCATCGGTGCAATAGTGCTGGTTGGCTGCCTCCTTGATGACGATGCCGCCGTTAAGCACCACCTGGTTGCGAGCGTCACACTTTTCGGCATGATTGGGATGCACGGCATGCGCATTATCGCAGCTCACGAGCATCGAGGCGGCAAGCGCACGATGGTAGGACTCGTCATCAAAGCCCAGCGATCCGTTGATGCGTCGCAGCGCATCGGCCAAGAACGTCGACATGGCGCCCTGCTTGGTCTCGGAGCCAACCTCCTCGTTATCAAAGCAGCAGAAGACCGAAACGTCGTGCGCGTTCTCGGCACCCAAAAATGCCTGCAGCGAGGTGTAGGCGCAGGCCAGGTCGTCGAGCTTGGGCGTCGAGATAAACTCGTCGGCCCAGCCCCAGATGCGTGCATCCTGACGATTGACCAGGAACAGATCGCGGCCCAGGATCTGCTCGGGCTCAACGTCCAATTCGTCAGCGATCAGGGCATCGAAGTCACCCTGCTTAAGGTCGCCAGCGCTGATGAGCGGGCACAGGTCGACGGCTCGGTTGGGAGCAAAGCCCTCGTTAACGCCGCGGTTCATGTGGATAGCAAGACTCGGGATAATAGCGACTTCGCGCTCGGTGGCAAGCAGGCGGCTCTCAATACGGTCGCCTTCGCGTACCAACACGCGGCCCGCGAGCGCCAACGGACGATCGAACCAGGTGTAGTCGATCATGCCGCCGTAGGCCTCGGTGTTCAGGCGCAACGTCTCGCCTGCGCCGTCAAGCTCGGGCACGGCCTTGACCTTAAACGTCGGCGAATCGCTGTGCGACGCCGTGAGCTGAAAATGATAGTCACCGGCAACGCCGTCCTCGCCCCACGTCGCAGCCAAGTCCTCGCCCACCTTAAAGGCGATAACGCTCGAAGTATTGCGCTGCGTGTAGTAACGACCGCCCGGTTCGATATCCCATGCCGCGTTCTCGGGCAGATAGGTAAAGCCTGCCTCGTCGAGCTCGGCCATAATGGTCGCCGCCGTATGGAACATGCTGGGGCATGCCTCGATAAAGTCGATAAGGTCGTTGGCGGCCTCGATATCGTCGGCCGTCACGTGCGCGCGCTCGGGCGTTTCCTGATCCGTCATGCTCTCCCCTTTCGCTGGGTTGATGGTCCCTTCCAGCATACCCCGCCGCGCCAGCGCCGCACTCTTCATTCCGTGCTTAATTCCGCGCCGCTCACCAAGTTGAGTCATCATGCCCGCACTCCTTTTGCGACAATTACGCTAACAGGACGAGAGGAGTCGTCATGAAGCCACGTAACATTGCCATCGCCTACGGTGTCGCGGGAGCCGCCGTCGGCCTTGCCGCTGCCACCGGTATCGTTTATCACAAGCAAATCAAGTCCGCCGCGTCGCTCAAACGCTTGACCGACTATGCGGATGGCTATGACCTGTACGCAATCGACATCGCCTACGACTACGATCTTGATCGCATCATCGCTGCTGGCGTGCGCGACGACCAGGCCTACATCGATGCCGTGGTGGCGCAGGTGCTGCCCGGTGTGCCGACACATGTCCAGGCACCCCAGTTTGCCTGCAGCGCTTTTGTCGCCGTAGATGCCGAAGGCCGCGTGCGCACCGGTCGCAATTACGACTTTAAGGACGACACCTCGGCGCTGCTGGTGCGCAATCACCCGCGTGACGGCTATGCCTCCATCGGCTTTGCGGCCCTCAATAACCTGGGCGATAACACTCCGCTTGACTCCATCGCCGGACGCGCCGCGGCGTTGATGGGCCCGTTTGCCCAGCTCGACGGTGTTAACGAATGCGGCGTGTCCATTGCCGTACTCACTCTGGATTCCAAGCCCTGTGACCAGGACACGCAGCGCCCCGTCATCAATACCTCGCTCGCCATCCGCTTGGTGCTCGACCGCGCGGCTACCACACAGGAGGCCGTCGACCTGCTTTCTGCCTATGACATGCACGCCATGGCCGGACGCGACTACCACTTCTTTATCAACGACGCCGCCGGTGACGCGCGCGTAGTAGAGTGGGATCCGCACGATCCGGACCGCGCTTTCAAAGCGACTCCCGTACGCCAGGTTACGAACTTCTACACCTGCTATGGCGACGAGGTGCTCCCCAACCAAAAGAATGGCGAGCTGGGCCATGGTAAAGAGCGCGCCGTCGCAATCGCCGATGTCCTTGACGCCCATGTCGGTGCCCAAGACGAGGCAGTCGCTTGGAAGGCCCTACGCGCTGCAGCGCAAGAGCCCAATCCGGAAGACATCACCAGCAACACGCAGTGGTCGGTCGTCTTTGACAACACCGAGCCCGCTGCCGCCATCACGCTGCGCCGCCACTGGGGCGACATCGATGCCTTCGCACTGTAAGGAGCCAGGCCCGTCGACCTTACGCTCGCCTGGCGTTGTTTACATTTCTATACGCTTGAGCTAACACGTTTTACCCCCGTATCAACAGTGTGCGGGGGTAAACTTATGCGCATGTTATAACTTGCCCGGAAGGATTCATCATGCTCAGGATCGGTCTTCTTACCAGTGGCGGCGACTGCCAGGCGCTCAACGCCACCATGCGCGGCATTGTCAAAACGCTTATGACCAATAGCAAAGAGCCTATCGAGATCTACGGTTTTGAGGACGGCTACCAGGGCCTTATCTACAGCAGGTTCCGCGTCATGTCGCCCGCCGATTTTAGCGGCATCCTCACCCGCGGCGGCACCATCCTGGGCACGAGCCGTACGCCGTTCAAGCGCCTGGATGTTCCCGAGGCCGATGGCGTCGAGAAGGTGCCCGCGATGGTCCACACCTATCACAAGCTGCAGCTCGACTGCCTGTTTATGCTGGGCGGCAACGGCTCCACCAAGACCGCCAACCGCCTGCGCGAAGAGGGCCTCAACGTTATCGCCCTGCCCAAGACCATCGATAACGACACCTGGGGCACCGAGTTGACGTTTGGCTTTACGAGCGCCATCGACGTCGCCACCAAGTGCATCGACGACATCCACACCACTGCCTCGAGCCACGGGCGCGTGTTCGTCATCGAAATCATGGGACACAAGGTCGGATGGATTCCGCTGTACGCCGGCGTCGCGGGCGGCGCGGACGTCATCCTGATCCCCGAGATCCCCTACGACATGGATAACGTCATCAAGACCATCGAGCATCGCATGGAGACCGGCAGCCGCTTTACCATCGTAGCCGTCGCCGAGGGCGCTATCTCCAAGGAGGACGCGGCGCTGTCCAAGAAGGAGTACAAGAAGAAGCTCGCCGAGCGCACGAGCCCGTCGATCGTCTACGACATCGCCAAGGAGATCGAGGCCAAGACCGGTCGCGAGACCCGCGTCGCCATCCCCGGTCACACGCAGCGCGGCGGCCAGCCCGACGCTCAGGACCGCATCTTTGCGACCCAGTGCGGTGTCGAGGCGGCGCTCGGCTGCCTACGCGGCGAGTTTGGCTACATGATTGCCCTGCGTGACGGCAAGATGTGCCACATGCCGCTCGAGGAGGTCGCCGGCAAGCTCAAGTATGTCGACCCCCAGAGCGACCTGGTGCGCGAGGCCAAGGCGTTGGGCATCAGCTTCGGCGACGAATAGCCTCGGCCGAAACTGCTCTCATCGGAGGCCCCAGGGCTTACCTCCCAAATCGTCCTCGGACATGTCAGGATCCCGCCGTGCGCTTCGCGCGGCGGGATCCTTCCGTCCTGCGGAAAGATTTGGGAGGTAAGCCCTGGGGCCTCCTGCGGTAACTAGGGAGGCCGAGGCTATTCGTCTTCTTGCTGCAAGTGCGTGGGCTGAGATTTTGGGATGTTGCAAGCTCTTAGCTGAGAGTAGCACTGACATTTGTCCTGAAATGGCTGGTCGTTAGGGATTGCTACCGGTAGTTGCGGTAGGGTTGGGGCAGATTCTAACTAGAAATGGTGGTCGCTACCGGTTGTTCTCGGCATACTCGGCTCATTCGATTCGACCATCAAACGAAAGGAACCACCATGGATCTTGCGATGGCACAGCGCCTCGTCGATCGCCGCAAGGCTGCCGGGCTTTCTCAGGAGGCGCTTGCCGCCCAGCTGGGTGTGAGTCGTCAGGCTGTCAGTAAATGGGAGCGCAGCGAATCCTCGCCCGATACCGATAACCTTATTGCGCTCGCCGCGCTGTATGGCGTGTCGCTGGATGAGCTGCTATATGGGGAGGCGGTGGCTAGCGCTGATGACTCACAGGCTGATGATGAGGCACAGAACAGCAACGCCGGCACCAAAGCTTCAGATAAGGCTGAAGAGGCTGAGGCTTCTACTGAGCACGCTGATTGCAGCGATAAGCCACTTGTCGATATTTCCCTCGCGCGCGGTATCCACGTCATTGATCCCAATAAAGGCGAGGAAGTCCATGTTGGTTGGAGCGGCATCCATGTGACCAACGAGCGCAAGGGCGAAGAGGTGCATGTGGGGCCGGACGGCGTGCATATCGATACGCTTGAGGACGATGGACATAGCGTACGCACCAATGACGACGGCACCGTCACCATCGACGGCGAGACGTTTTCCAGCTGGAAGGAAGCACACGACAAGCTCGACCATCATGGCAAGCATTTCCACACCAAGGTCGGACGTGCATGGAACAAATTCCCCTTCCCCGCACTTGTTACTCTCGCCTATCTGGTGCTCGGCATTGTCTACGGCACATGGGGCATGGGGCTTTTCCTCGTCTTTCTGGTTCCCGTCTACTACGCGATTGGTGACTTCATCGATCGGCGCCACCTGTCTAAGCTGATCGAGGCCATCTACCCGGCAGCCGCCATCGCTTGGTTCCTCTACATGTGGCTCTGTTTGGGACAGCCCCATCCTGCATGGATCATCCTCATCACGATTCCCGTCATAAAGGCGCTCATGCGCTGGTGTCGCAAACAATGGAAGCACCGCAAACAGGCCTAACACGCTCCGACCCACCAGCACCCAACCACCCCCGCCCTTCTCCTAAGTTGCGGTGAGATAGGGACTGTTTTGAAGCTCCAAAGCGCCAAACAGTCCGTATATCACCGCAACTTACAAACAACTGGGTCAGTTCCGGCACGGAGATTAGCATTGAGCTGACCACGCGCCAAGAAAAGGGCCTATTTACTACGTTTAACTCGAGAGGGCCGACCATACCCGCCTTTTCCGAAAACTGGCAAGCCCTCTACCTGCGGTTTTAATTTCATAATCTTTGTCATGGTCGAGGGTGTGGTAGCAAACGTAGTAGATAGGCCCATTTTGTGGCATACGACCCATACAAGCCCAATCTCGAAGGCTAAAGAGAGCCTCTCATCCACGCCTGCGAGCGAAAACCAAATAGAATGAAAGGCAAATGGAAAGCCCGTTTGACGGGGCAAACGCCGGGCCACATAATGGTTGTCCGGCGTTTGCCCAGATAAAACCTGCCAAAATAAACCTGTCCCTTTTTGGCAGGCTACTCGGCGCTCTTGAGGGCGCCGACCATGTCGATCTTATTGAGGGTGCGATTGGTAGCGAGGTTGACGATGATCGTAAAGCCGAAGGAAAGCACCACGGCAAGCACGTAGCTCAGCGGCTCGACTTCGACGTCAAAGTACAATGACGGCATCTGCAAGATGTACGTAAAGCTCTCGGCCAGCGCACCACCCAGCGGTACGCCCAGCGCGGCACCAATCGCCGTGAGGATCAACGTCTCCTTGTTGACGTAGTGGTGCACCTCGCCACGGCGGAAGCCCAGCACCTTAATGGTCGCCAGCTCGCGCTCGCGCTCGGAGATATTCGTGTTGGACAGCGTAAACACCACCACAAACGACAGGCACGCCGCCATAAAGGTCACGAGCACCACGACCGAATTGATAATCGTAAAGTTCGCCTCATAGTTTTCCCAATGCTCGGCCGTACTCGAAATCGTAAGCCAACCGTCACTCTTAAGATTCTTGCTAAACGCAATCTGGTCGGCCGACGAACCCTTAAGCAGCACAAAGACGCCGTTAAGGCGTGCACTTCGACCGAACGCGCGCTCATAGGTGCCCTGCGTCATGTAAAGCGTGTTGCCCAGATAGTTGAGCGAGATGTCGCTGACTTTGACCTTGGCAACATTGAGCGACGAATCCTGGACGTGTGCCGTATCGCCCGGCTTGATCCCCAGCACCAGCTGAGAGCTCTTGCTCAAATACACATCCCCGTCACGCAGGGCGAGCGGTTCTTTGGACTCGTCCTCTAGGCGCACGTAGTCATCCAGGTCGTTCGTGCGGTCATCGGGCACCACGATCAGCTGCACGGTCTCGCTCTTTCCGCCGAATGTAAAGGTAACGTTGTCGGTCATAATCGGCAGCGTCGAAGTCACGGTCACGTCGGAATCCTTGGCTGCACTGCGCTCATCCAACGCCGCGCACGTCTGCGAAAAATCATCGGGATTGGCGACCGCCAGCAAATCGTAGCGTGCGATGTGCCCGTACTGCTTGGGCGACAGCGCGACCGACGTATCACGGATGCCCATACCGCAAATCACAAGCGCCGTGCAGCCCGCAATGCCAAAGATGGTCATAAAGGCGCGCTTTTTGTAGCGGAACAGGTTGCGTGCAGCGACCTTGTTCAAAAAGCCCATGCGGTGCCAGATAAAGCCAATGCGCTCGAGCAGAATGCGCGAGCCGGCGCGCGGGGCCTTGGGGCGCATGAGCGAGGCTGGGGTCTCAGCCATCTCGTGGCGGCAGGCGATAATCGTGGCGCCCACCACGCCCACGGCAAACAGCGCTACCGACACGAGTGATGACACGATGTCGTACGAAAGCAACATCTGGGGCAGCGAGTACATGTCGTCGAACACCGTAAACAAGAACAGCGGCAGACCCACAAATCCGATGATATTGCCGAGCACGCCACCGATCAGACACGCCCACAGCGAGTAGTCCACATATTTGGACAGGATACGCCCGCGCGAATAGCCGAGCGCCTTGTACAGGCCAATGAGCGTGCGCTCCTCCTCGACCATGCGCGTGGCGGTGGTGAGGCTGATGAGCACGGCGACGATAAAGAAGATGAACGGGAACACCGTGGCAATGGCCTCAATTGACGAGCTATCGCTCTCCACGCTCGAGTAGCTTGCGATGTTATCGCGGTCCTGGATGTACCAGGTGCATTCGCCCAGGTCAGAGAGCTCGGCGCGGGCATCGGCAAACTGCTGGTCGGCGGCGGCACGGCGCTGGTCCAGGTCGGCTTGCGCCTGCGCACGCTCGTCGCTGCCCTCGGCCATGCGATTGATGTTGTCCTGCTCGATCCCAAAGACCATATTCGCCTGACGCTCAGCTGCGTCCAAGCTCGCCGGTGTGTCGACCGTCAGCTCCTGGGCGCGCGCCTTCTCACGCTCCTCGCGGATCTTCTCGATATTGCCCTTGACCTCATTGATCTTTGCCGAGTAGGCATCCGAATAGGAGTTGAGGCTCTTGGCTCCCTCGACGACCACGTGGACAGCGGAGTAGGAAGAAGATGTCGCGGCATCCTCGCTCACGTAGAACTTGTAGTCCGCAGTCGAAGCAGCGCGAAAGGCGTTGACTGTCGAGTCGGAGCTCACGTCGGTAGGATCGAGAACCTCGGCCGTGATGGTGTAGTCCCCATCGGCAAACTGGTCCTTGGCGCTTTGGTTCGACGAGCTCGCATCGTTGGCGGCAAAGCTCACCGTATCGCCGATTTTCTTGCCCGAAGCCTTCAAAAAACGTGAGGTCACTGCCACTTCGCCCGAAGTCTCGGGCAGCTCGCCGCGCACTAGCACCGGTTGGTCAATATTCTCTTTGGAGAGGCTCTGTACGACGACACGCTCGCGCGTCGTACCCACGGCGGTATAGGCGGTCTCGGTATAGATGCCCTCGGCCGTCTCGACGCCATCGACCTCTTGGATCGCGGCAATATCGTCATCGGTCAGACCATAGGTCGACTGCACGTTGATGTCATAGACATTCTGCTGGTCAAAATAGGCGTCGACCGAATCACACAGGTCCTCGCAGCCCGCCTTAAGGCCGCACATCACGCTCACGCCAAGCGCGGTGATCACAACGATAGACAAGAAGCGTTTGAGGCTGCCGCGAATCGTGCGGTAGATGCCACGGCGAAAAACCGTCGGCACCATATCGTTTGAGCTTTGGGCGGTACGGTAGGTCGTAAAATCCTGCTCGCGCTCCGTGTTCTGCGCGTCGCGGCGTTGACTGTTTTGGCGGTCCTGATTCATGGGCGCTACCACTCGATCGTCTCGATAGGCACAGGATTTTGCTGGATCGTCTCGCTCTCCACGCGGCCGCTCTTAAAGCGGATCAGGCGATCGGCCATGGGCGCCAGCGCAGAGTTGTGGGTGATGATGATGACCGTAATGCCTTGCTTGCGGCAAGTGTCCTGTAGCAGCTGCAAGATCTGCTTGCCGGTTTTGTAGTCGAGTGCACCCGTAGGCTCGTCGCACAAAAGCAGCTTGGGGTTCTTAGCCAGCGCGCGGGCGATGGATACGCGCTGCTGCTCGCCGCCCGAAAGCTGCGCCGGAAAGTTAGCGAGGCGGTCGCCCAGGCCAACCTGGCGAAGCGTTTGCTCGGCATCGAGCGAATCGGGGCAGATCTGCGCCGCGAGTTCGACGTTCTCAAGCGCCGTCAGGTTAGGGACCAGATTGTAGAACTGAAAGACAAAGCCAACATCGGCGCGACGGTATTCCACAAGCTGAGCCTCGTTGGCAGAGCTCACGTCACGCCCGTCCACCGTCACGGTGCCAGAAGTTGCCGTGTCCATGCCGCCCAGAATGTTGAGGGCCGTGGTCTTGCCGGCACCCGAAGCACCCAAAATGATGGCGAGCTCGCCGCGCTCGACCGTAAAGCTCGCGCCGTCGAGCGCGTGGATGCGGGCATCGCCCTCGCCGTATGCCTTGATGACGTCTTTGAATTCGATATAGGCCATCGATTAATTCCCATCTGGTCGGATAACTCTTTAGTATTACCCATTTCCCACCTACCAAAAAGGGACAGGTTTATTTTGGCAGGTTTTATAAGGGGAAACGTACCTCTTTGGGGGCAGCGCGGGACGCGCAGGGGCGGCCGTGCAGATCGGCACAGCCGTCTCACGTGGAATCGACCGACGCCTGCCTTTCCGTGACACCGGCAACTCGTTTTTGCTTGTTGGCATGGCCGCCATTATGCCTTGGGACTGAGCACTCAAATTCTCACTCCTCATTGCCACGCTTGCCGCAAGTTATCAGGGTGACGAGATGACGACGCTCGCTGTAGCAGCGCAGCCACACTCTATAAGCGAGGCGTTTGCCAGCAAAAAAGCGCGCGACAGGGTAAGCCCGCCGCGCGCTATCCTATGCGGACTAGTTATTGTTGTTGGTCATCGAGGCCACTGCTGCCGCAAGATTGGAAATGGGCATCGTCTGCAACCAGATGCGACCGGGACCGGTGAGCACGGTGTTGAACACGCCCTCGCCACCAAACATGATGTTTTTGACGCCCTTGACCATTTGAGCGTCGATGCTCACGGTCTCCTCAAAGCCGGCCACGTTGCCGGTATCCACAATCATCTGCTGGCCAGCAGCGAGCTCGTACTCAACCAGGTCGCCGTCGATCTCGGCAAAAGCAACACCCGAGCCCGTGAGCTTCTGCATGATAAAGCCCTCGCCGCCAAAGACGCCGGCCTTTGCCTTCTTGTTAAAGTGAATGCTCAACTCGACGCCACTTTCCGCGGCAAGGAACGAACGCTTCTGCAAAATCCAGCTCTTGCCCGGACCGATCTCGATTGGCACGATGCGGCCGGGGAAGCAGGAGCCAAACGCGATCATGCCATCGCCACGCGCGGTCCAAATGTTTTGGAACAATGCCTCACCCGAAAAAGCCTTGGAGAACATCTTGCCGATGCCACCGCCCGAGGTAGACATTTCCATGTTGGGGGTCATCCAAGCCATGGCGCCGCTTTCGGTGATCATGGATTCGCCATCGCTAAGGTTGCACGTAACAACCGGGAAAGCCCCTCCGCCGATCTCGTACTGCATGACCGTCTCCTTTCCACTCAGGAGCCGAATAACGATGCCTATATTTTAGCAGGTAGAGATGCATATGTTCACACCGCCCATGCCCTCTCCTGCGGACGTTTCCCCAGATAAAACCTGCCAAAATAAACCTGTTCCTTTTTGGCAGGTTTTAAAGGCAAACGGTGAAGGTGATCTGGTTGCCGTGACCGGATACGGTGGCGGCGCCTCCATGGGCCTCGGCGATGGCACGCACCACGGACAGGCCCACGCCCGAGCCACCCGTCTTGGAGCTGCGCGACGCATCCGCACGATAGAAGCGATCGAACAATCGGTCCAGGTCGCCCTCGGGCAGCTCGTCCACGGCGTTCGATACGACAAGCTCGGCGGCGCCCTTGCCTTTGCCGTGCGAAACGGCGCACAGGCTCAGCTCAATCACGCTGCCCTCGCTCGCATAGCGCGTGGCGTTGTCCAGTAGCAACTCAACCACCTGCGCCACCGCCGCGGCATCGGCATGGGTCCGCACGCCGGTCGCAATCGACGTCGACAGGCGTTTACCGCCTGAGACCGCCACCGACTTAAACGGCGCCGCCACCTTGTTCACCGCCTCCGAAAGATCGATCGACGCCATGGTAAAGCCCGCCGAGCCCTCGTCCATGCGTGCCAAGAACACCAAGCGCTCCGTGAGCGCCGATAATAGCGCACCCGCACTCGCCTTAGTGCTGCCTTAGCAGGTCGATGAGCATATTTAAAAAAGCAAGGTTATAGCTTAGTCGGACCTAAGGAACGGGCGGCTTCACATCTCGCCCTGCAAACAACGCCCGTACAGCGAGCGCGCTTGCCGCATGGGCGTTGCGGCCGCCTGCAGCTTATAGATAGGCACCCTCAAGCCGAAGCAGCCACTCCTTGCGATCAAGCCCGCCGGCATATCCGTTGAGCGACCCGTCAGCGACAACCACGCGATGGCACGGCACGATAATCGAAATGGGATTACGCGCAACCGCAGCCCCCACGGCACGCGGGGACACAACGGGAGCCTCATTTCCCGGCACACGATGTCGAGCCGCAACACGCTGAGCGATCTCGCCATACGTAGCAACCTCGCCACGCGGGATAGAAAGCAGCTCAAACCAAACCTCGCGCTGGAACGCCGTGCCGATCATATGCAACGGCGGCGTAAACCGAGGCTCCTGCCCCGCAAAATAAGCATTCAGCCAAGCCCAAGAACGCTCAAGCACCGAAGAAGCCGCGCCATTTGCCGGACTCACCGGCAACATGCCACCGGTACCGGAAACCGCGTCGGCGCCTTCAACATGTTCGGAGTCTTCCCGGAGAAGCGTGGAACCAAAGTGCTCCTGCCCCTCAAACCAAAGCCCCGTCAGACCGCGGCCATCAGCGGCAAGCAAGATTTCGCCCAAAGGCGAAGCAAATGTTGTCGTGACCACCAGCGGCTCCTTTCAAAACTCCGCAACATAATACCGCGAATTGTGCAGACAACCTCAATCGACCCCAAAGTCACCCAAGGCAGCAGGCGCGGCAGCGCCGCAGCTGCCGCACGACCCCAAAGTCCCCGCAGGCAGCAGGCGCGACAGCGCCGCAGCTGCCGGCCGCGCTCCGCAGTCCCCAAAGGCGGCAGGCGCAAAGCGCCGAGGCCGCCGCCGGGACCAGGGCCCGCAACAACCACGCGCCCCCACATCAGCCCAGCGGCCCCAACCAACAACGGCCCCATCGCAAGCCACTCGCAACAACGTCACCGCAGGCGGGGCCGGGCTTAGTTTTCAGAACACTCCGCAGACCAGTGTGGCGCCTTGTCCGCAGCTCCGAAGGAGCAGGACAAGGCGCCACACATGGTCGAGGACGTTCTGAAAACTAAGCCCGGCCCCCGCCGGACAGGTCAACCTACTCGCAGAGCAGCTTGGCGATCTGGACGGCGTTGGTTGCCGCGCCCTTACGGATTTGGTCGCCGCAGCACCAGAAGGTGATACCGCGCACGGCCTCGGGGTTCGAGATGTCGCGACGCACGCGGCCGACCCAAATCAGGTCCTGGTCGGACGTATCCATCGGCATGGGGAAGCGGTCGTGCGCATCCTCGGCGCTCATGTCGTCAACCAGCTTCACGCCCGGAGCGGCAGCCAGCGCAGCACGAGCCTCCTCAACCGTGATGTCACGCTCGAACTCGAGCGTAATGCTCTCGGAGTGCGAGCGCAGCACGGGCACGCGCACGCAGGTGCAGTTCACGCGCAGCTCGGGCAGATGCATGATCTTGCGGCCCTCGTTCTGCAGCTTCATCTCCTCGGAGGTAAAGCCCTCCTCCTTGACACCGCCAATCTGCGGAATCAGGTTGCTCGCGAGCTGGGCGGCAAAGGCGCGCGGCTCGGGAATCTCCTCGCCGCGGCCCAGGGCGGCCAGCTGAGCCTCGAGCTCAGCCATACCGGGAGCGCCAGCGCCCGAAGCCGCCTGGTACGTCGAGACGATCATGCGCTTCACGCCGGCGAGCTGATGCAGCGGCCACGTAGGAACTAGGCCGATGATGGTCGCGCAGTTGGGGTTGGCGATAAGGCCGTGATGCCACTTGATGTCGTCGGCATTGATCTCGGGCACGACCAGCGGCACCTCGGGATCCATGCGGAAGGCATGGCTGTTGTCGACCACGACGGCGCCGCGCTTTACGGCCTCGGGCAGCAATTCCTTGGCGATATCGTCGCCGGCAGCGCCAAGCACAATGTCACAGCCCTCAAAGGCCTCGGGGCAAGCCTCTTCGATCACGATTTGCTCGCCGCGGAACTCGACGGTCTTGCCCGCGGAGCGTGCGCTTGCCAACAGCTTGAGCTTGCCGACCGGGAACTCCTGCTCGTTGAGGCACTCGAGCATCTGGGTGCCCACGGCTCCCGTCGCGCCCAAAATAGCAACCGTGTACTGTTTCATGCTTCCCCCTTTAAAGGTTGTGGCTTTTGCCCGCACGCCGAGCAGGCCGATTATTGTTGCCAGTTTATACAAGAACAGGGCGGGCATGAAACCCGCCCCGTCGAAACGAAACCGAAACGAAACGCCCCGCCGTAGATTTTTGAGACATGACCCAAAAATCTACCGAGCAGTCGCTACTTTTTGAGCGCGGCCAGGGTGGGATCGGCCGGCGCGGGAGCCTCCAGATCGGAGACCTTCACAATGCCGTTCTCATCGGAGAAGGCACGGTAAATGGTCCGAATCGCAAGGTCGAAGTCCTTCTCCTCGACACCGATAATGATATTGATCTCGTCACAGCTCTGCGAAATCATACGCACGCTCACGCCGGCCTGGCCAAGCATGCCAAACAGGTGACCCGAGATACCTGCGCGCCCGCGCAGGTTACGGCCGACGGTCGCGATAAGCGCCAGGCCCTCGACAACCTCGATCTCGAGCGGCTCGACCTCCTGCTGAATGTCGCCCACGAGCGAGTACAGCGAGTCGTGCACATCCTGCTCCTGCACCACGGCGCCAAAGCGGTCGACACCGGTGGGCATGTGCTCGACGGAGACGTCATAGCGTTCGAACACCGAAAGCGCACGGCGCATAAAGCCAACACGGGGCTTGGTGCGGTCGCGGGCGACGTTGATGGCGACAAAGCCGCGCTTGCCGGTCACGCCGGTAATGATGGGCTCCGCCTCGCCCTCATCAGCCGTCTCGCTAATGATGGTGCCGGGGTCCTGCGGCGCATTGGTGTTCTTGATGACCAGCGGAATACCCGCCTCACGCACAGGGAACACGGCCTCCTCGTGCAGAACGCTCGCACCCATGTACGAAAGCTCGCGCAGCTCCTCGTAGGTAACGCGCGCAATGGGCTGAGCCTCGGGAACAATGCGAGGATCGGCAGAATAGAAGCCCGAAACGTCGGTCCAGTTCTCGTACAGGTCGGCGCCCAGGCACTTGGCCAGGATTGAGCCGGAAATATCGCCGCCACCACGGTCGAGCAGCTTGATCTGGCCCTCACGCGTCGCGCCGTAGAAACCGGGCATAACAAAGCCGCCCTGCTGGCCGTACTCCTGCACCAGCTCGGCGGTGCGGTTCATGCTGAGCGTACCGTCATGATGGAACGCCACGACCGTCGCGGCGTCCAGGAACGGCAGACCCAGGTACTCGGCCATCAGGCGAGCGGTGAAGTACTCGCCGCGGCTCACGAGCTCCTCGGTGGAGTAGCCGCCCGAGCGGGCGCGCTCGGCAAAGGCCGCGAACTCCTCACGGATGGGATAGGTGAGCTCCAGCTCGTCAGCGATATCAAAATAGCGCTGGCCAATGTCCTCGAGCAGTTCCTCGCACGACACGTGATACTTAACGTGCGCGTTGACCAAGTAGAGCAGGTCGGTCACCTTGGTATCGCCCTTAAAGCGGCGTCCACAGGCAGAAACCACCACAAAACGGCGAGCCGGGTCGGCATCGACGATGGCCTTGATCTTCTTAAAGTGTTCGGCGTCGGCGACCGACGAGCCGCCAAACTTGGCAATCTTAATCATGGGCTGGAGGTTACCTTTCTAAAAAGCCTCTGCGAACCTATTTTGCGCGCTCTGATACCATGGTTTCACCGATTGGGACCAAGGCATCCGAGGAGCAGTGTTATATGGGAACTTATCATAGTACACGAGGACGCACTTTATCGTGCTCAAGTAAGGTGGCAATCCGCACCGGCATCGCTCCCGACGGGGGTTTGTTTGTCTCGGACGAGCTTGGCACCCAGCAGGTCGATATCAGCTCGCTTGCAGATAAATCGTACTTTGAAATCGCTCAAGATGTGTTGGGAATGTTACTGAATGATTACACGGCCGAAGAAATTTCGGCGTGTGTCGACGAGGCATACCGCGGCACGTTCGCGAGTGAAGAGGTTACGCCGCTCGTCAAACTCGACGCAGCGCCGGGTGCTGACGCCCCTCAGACCTATGTGATGGAGCTCTTTGGCGGCCCCACAAGCGCCTTCAAGGACGTCGCCCTACAGATGCTCCCCCGCCTCATGGCCCGCACTTCCGCCAAGGACGGCGGCGCCGAGCGCATCATGATCGTCACCGCCACGTCAGGCGACACCGGCAAGGCCGCGCTCGCCGGTTTTGCCAACGCTCCGGGCACGGGTATTACCGTCTTTTATCCCGAAGGCAAAGTCAGCCGCGTCCAGAACCTGCAGATGTCCACGCAAGAGGGCGACAACGTCGCCGTCTGCGGCATCCGCGGCAACTTCGATGATGCCCAGAGCGCCGTCAAGCGCATCTTTGCCGATAAGGAGCTTGCCGAGCGTCTTGAGTCCGCCGGCACGGTGCTTTCAAGCGCCAACTCGATCAACGTCGGTCGCCTGGTGCCGCAGGTCGTCTACTACTTTGCCGCCTATGCGCAGCTGCTGCGCGCCGGCGCCATCGAGGCCGGCGACGCCGTGGAGTTCTGCGTACCGACCGGCAACTTTGGCGATATCCTGGCCGGCTACTATGCCAAGTGCATGGGTCTGCCCGTCGCCAAGCTCATCGTCGCGAGCGACAAGAACAACGTGCTCGCTGACTTCCTGACCACCGGCGTCTACGACCGCAACCGTCCGTTCTTCACGACCATCTCGCCGTCGATGGACATTCTCATCAGCTCTAACCTGGAGCGCATGCTGTACTTCCTGTCCGATGGCGACTGCGAGCTCGTTGCCGGCCTTATGGAGCAGTTGGCACAGACTGGTCGCTACGAGGTTCCCGCCGACCTGCTGGCAAAAATTCAGAGCGTCTTTGGCTGCGGTTGGGCCAGCGAAGACGAGGTTCGCGCTGCCATCAAGAGCTGCTGGGACGCGAACGGCTACGTGATCGACCCGCACACCGCCTGCGGCTATCACGTCTTTGAGCAGGTCGCCCCCGCCGAGGACGCCAAGGCCCGCGTGCTGCTTTCGACCGCCAGCCCTTACAAGTTCCCGCGCGCCTGCTGCGACGCCCTGGGCCTCGACGTTCCCGAGGATGATTTTGAAGCCATGCGCGTGCTCGAGCAGGCCACCAATACGATCGCACCGGCACAGCTCGCCGAACTCGAGTCCAAGCCCGTCCGCTTCGAAGACGTCTGCGACGTCGACGAGATGGCAAGCTACGTCGAGTCTGCAGCAAAAAAGATGGCTACCAACTAAACCCCATATAAGGCGCCGGCGAAAGCCGGCGCACCTTCTTTTTATTTAGCTTTCGGGATGATGACGAGCATGCGAGCGGGTCTGGCCGTTTAGTTCGTCGCGAGTTCTGCACGAGCCGGAAAGCACTTAATGTGCTTTCCGAGCGAGCCAGGACTGCCCGAGCAGCGAACTAAACGGTCAGACCCGCCCAGGAGGACCCACATGATCAAAATCACCGTCCCAGCAACCAGCGCCAACCTAGGCATCGGCTACGACACCCTCGGCATGGCCGTCAGCCTCTACTCGCACTTCACCCTCGAGCGCGCCGACAAACTCACCATCACGGGCTGCCCCGAGGAATTCCAAAACGAGAACAACCTGGTCTACGTGAGCTTTGTCGATGCACTGGCTGCATGGGGCGAGCCGGCTTTTCCCGTTGCCATCGACATTCAAACCGATGTGCCCGTCGCTCGCGGCCTGGGTTCCAGCTCCACCTGCGTCGTCGCTGGCATCATGGCGGCCGCCGCGCTGACGGGCCACACCGTCGACCGTGCCGAGCTCGTCCGCATTGCCACCGAAGTCGAGGGCCATCCTGATAACGTCGCCCCCGCCATCCTGGGCGGCGCCGTCTGCTCCTTTACGCCGACCGATTCGCTCCCCCAGTGCCTGCGCTACGAGGTGAGCGATCGCCTGCGTTTTATTACCGTGATCCCGCCCTACGAGGTACACACGAGCGAGGCGCGCAAGGTCGTGCCGCAGGAGA
This sequence comes from Collinsella sp. CLA-AA-H167, assembly GCF_040095305.1. Lineage (NCBI taxonomy): Bacteria > Bacillati > Actinomycetota > Coriobacteriia > Coriobacteriales > Coriobacteriaceae > Collinsella > Collinsella sp. CLA-AA-H167. The sequence continues at coordinate 23,788 of NZ_JBBNGA010000009.1, read as the reverse complement.
TTCCGCTCTCCACCGCCGTGTGGCAGATGGGCCGCATCGCCGGCATGACGCGCGGCCTGGAGACCGGCGACCTTGACCTGATTGCCGCCGCCAACGACGACCGCATCCAAGAGCCCTATCGCCGCCGCCTCATCCCCGACTACAACGCTGTGCGCGACACCTGCCTTAACGGCGGCGCTAAGACCATCTGGATTAGCGGCTCGGGCTCGACCCTCATGGCTGTGACCGACGACACCATCGTGGCAAAGTTCCTGCAGGTCAAGCTGCGCGAGCAGTTCCCCAAGTGCGATACGCATATCCTCACGTGCGACACGGAAGGCGCCCAGATCGAATACCTGTAGTCGCCGTCCCGTATACTCGCCGGGGAGGCCAGGGGCTTTGCCCCCAAATCGTCCTCGGACATGGCAGGACCCCCGCTGCGCACTTCGTGCGGCGGGGGTCCTGCCGTCCTGCGGAAAGATTTGGGGGCAAAGCCCCTGGCCTCCCCTACGTTCACTTCGCTGGCGGCGGCTACAGGGACCTACACTCTGTAAAAGCGCCGGGCTGATAGTTGCTTTTTATTGGTAGGGGCTCTTGCTAGGTAGGGACACTTACTAGTGACAGGCTTCGCCTGTGCGCTTGGTTTACGCTGCGCTGGTTTCTTTGTATTCGAAGACTGGTTCTAGGAGGTCTTCGATGTTGCAGTGGAGGGCTTTTGCTATGGCTCTTACGCTTGTTACCGAAGCTTCATTGATGTTTCTCTGGCGCTGCTCGTACATTTGGATTGAGCGGAGTGACACATCCGATTCGTATGCCAGATCTTGTTGGGTTTTCTTGAGCCTCTTTCTTGCTAACGCAAGCTTGGTTTGCCTGGACGCTTTTTTCGCCATATCGCAGACGAGGCGAGCCACGCGTTCCTCCGAGGCTTCGTGCCAGGGGTAGTACAGACTGCGTAGCACATCGAATGGAACGACATGCAGCAAATCTTCGAAAGACTCTCCTAGGCGCCACTGAAGGTATGCCAATATCCAGCCTGTCCAATATTCCGGTGTCTTTTCGAATCGGTAGGTTCGATTTGGCATCGGCCTTGATTGATAGCCCGACCTTTCGGCGATAAGCGCGAACAGCTCAACGCCCGATTTTCCCGACACTACCCATGCGTTGCCGCATTCGAACTCGCGAGCTACGCCGCTCAAGCAAAAGAGTTCAGCAACTTCCGATCCTTCTGCTCCATAATCGTTAACGGCATAGTCAAAGCAGTCGCCGAGATTGTTCATTGCGTCCTCGAGGTAGTAGACGGGGTATGTCCTACTCGGCCCACGATCCGTTAACTCTTGGATCATTCAAATCAACCCTCCCTGCCATCAAATCCCTAATGTCGACACCATCAGAGTCAAATCCGTTTACCGTATCCAGGTACTTTCGTCGAGCGTTCTGTTCTCGCTCAAATCGTTTGGGATAAAACTCAGCTCCCGAAGCCTGCTTCCAATCGCGGAACTTAATCGCCGAGAACGCACGCTCACTCATAAGCGCATATTGAATGCCCAAATCCCCCAAAAACATAATGCGCTGCAATTGCCTGAGCGAGATCATGCCGTTGACAAACTGTCTTGCAAACGAGAAATAGGAATCGTCTGCACGATAGCCTCGAATAACGTCATAGGGAGAAATATCAATCAGGCAGTTATCCAGCAGATAACGAAGCCCCTCGCGTGCTACTGGCGTTGAAACATTGAACTCTCTGTTATTCGCCAGAATTGCAAGCCAGTTGAGAATCGAGAACTCACCTGATTCCAAATCCAAAATCGCAAGGCCATCTAAATCAAGCTCATATCGATTGGCAATGCCATCAGACTCGGTCCGACATGCCCACTCCATTGCCATTTCCTCATGCGGTGTGCAATAAAACCCGCGCCCATAGTCATTGAATTGCCTGCATTTATCCAACGATGGATGCTCGACAACAACCTCCGACCCGTGCCAAAGCTCCATATCGACCTCCTAAAAAATATCACCTCAGCGATAGTTTACCAATAACTATCACTGAGGTGATATAGATAGGAGCTTTTGAAGGGCTGCAGCCTGACTAGAGGCAGGCCTCGGCGATGCGCTTTTTTAGTTCGTCGATGCCGGTGCCGGTTTGGGAGCTTGTGATGATTACGTTTTCGGCCGGGACGTTGAGCTGCTTTTTGATGGCTGCTGCTTGGCGGGCCTGCTGGGTGCGGCTGAGTTTGTCGGCCTTGGTGAGGCAGACGATAAAGTTGAACTCGTTGCCCTGCAGGTAGTCGATCATGTCATGGTCGAGTTTACTGGGGTCGTGACGAATGTCCACCAGTGAGACGACCAAGTTAAAGCTGCGCTCGGAGTCGAAAAAGTCGCCGATAAGCTCGGCCCAGCGGTCGCGCTCGGCCTTGGAGCGACGGGCGAAACCGTAACCCGGCAGGTCCACGAAATGCACGTCATCGGCCTCAAAGAAGTTGATGTTGCTCGTCTTGCCCGGCGTACTCGAAACCTTCACCAGGTTCTTGCGGCCAAAGAGCTTGTTCATGATGGACGACTTGCCCACGTTGGAGCGGCCGACAAAGCTCACCTCGGGGCAGGTGGACTCGGGGATCTGCGAAACCTTGCCGTAGCTGGCGACGAACTTGGCAAGCTGATAGTTAATGGAATCGGCCATGGACACTCCTTGGTCGTAGGTTCTTACAAATAGACGCGCTATTGCGCAGCGGCAATGCGGCGGACGATATCGAGCGTGATGTCACTTGCGACACGCGCGTACTCGAACAGATCGAACTCGCGCTCGCAAATTGCATCGTACGCCTCGTCACAATTATCGCTGATAGCGCGCAACACCAGGCAATCGACACCATTTTTGGTTGCGACATGGGCAATTGCCGCGCCCTCCATGCCGACACAATCGGCATGCGTCGCCTCGATAGCGTCGTTGCGCATGGTGGCGCCCGTCACAAAGCGGTTACCTGTGGCAATCGTGCCGACCAGGAACTGCTTGGTGCCCTCATTCGAAGCGACTGCATTTGTCGAAGCGTCAACAAACCCACGCTCAGCAAGCACTTCGGCGGCAATATCGACCAGCGCGGGCGTCGAGCCAAACTCCTCGAGCCCCGGTGCGGACTCGGCGATAAGCGCGGTATCGGTATCCAGATAGCGTAGGCGTTTGCCAATGACCACGTCGTCGATATGGAGCTTGGGGTTCAAACCGCCCGCAATGCCCGAAAACACAACAGCCTGCGGAGCATACTTGCTAATGAGGTGCTGTGTTGCAGCGGCGGCGTTCACCGTGCCCATGCCCGCCGTTGTGGCGACAACTGTCAGGCCGTCGAGCTCACCGCTCACAACGGTCAAGCCTGCCTCCCGTGCCTCGCAAACGTCGCTCAGCTCTTCCTTAATCTGCATGATCTCTTTTTCGAGCGCACCGATAATCGCAATGGTAGCCATGCCATTCCCCAAACCTATTCGAAATTCTCAACCACGGTATGGTACCAGCATTTTGTTTGACCTCGTCAAACGAACACGCTAAGCCAGTGCAGCTCGCGTATCAAACAGAGCCTTTGCAATCGCGGCCGTAACCTCACTCGAGCGGTCGCTCCACGGCATCGATGTCATGATACCCATGACATAGGTACAGCCATCGATGTCGATAAGGCCCGCATCGCATGTCGAGTAGTAACCATCCTCGCTAATCCAGCCTGCCTTGTTGCGCACCAAAACCTGCTCGTCCGCAATGCCATCGCGAATAAACGAGCGCGATGTTGATGCCAGAAGGCCCGACAACCACTGTGAAGTCTCGGTATCCATGCTCAGATACTCGCTCATCTCACGCCATAACCTCGCAGAAGTGCGCGGGCAGTAGGTCGGAAAATCACTCATCGGATTCAGTGCCGTTTCGTCATCAACACCCAGATTGGCAATCCAATCCTCATAGCCATCATGGTCAAACGCCGCGCGTAACGCGATAAACGAATCGTTGTCCGAGTTGACGACCGCGGCCTCGATAAGGTCACGCACTGTCTGCCAGCCCATGCTGTAACCACCATACGTGGCTAAAGGCCAATCGAGCGACACCTGCCCCGATTCGACCAACATCTCGCAAATATAGAGTGCATACAGCGCCTTATAACTGCTCGCTCCATACACCTCAACATCGGCGTTATACGTCACGCCCCTACCACTCGATAGGTCGTAGAACACTACACCCACGTCGCCCAGCTCCTGCGCCCGACACAGGGCATCCTGGAGCGAGGCAAGGCTCTCATCCTCCAAGGCAGGAGTCTTGTTATCCACCAACGAGAAGGTCCGAACGGTATCACCCGAAGGGATATCGTTGAAGTCCGCCTTCGAAAGTCTCGTCTTGAGATCTGCCGTCGACAGAGCTTGATCTGCCGACGCTTTGGACTTTGAAACCTTCTCGTTTTGCAGCTGTACCGTTGACGCATCTGGGCGCCCCGTTCGCTCCGAGGCGTAGGTTTTAACGGTAATTCCGAGGATAATAACCGCCGACGTTAGCATCCCAATAGCGGCAATCTTCCTCACGCGGATGCGAGCGCCGGCAAGGCCACGCGAAGACGTGCCCTTCGTCTTATATCTGCTGCCATGCTGCGGCACATACTCGTCCCGCGATGCGATGTTTCGCACGTGGTCTCCTGACTGCCACCGTTTATATACGAGCAGCATGATACCGAGCAGGCATTTCTTTCCAAAGATATTCAGCGGCGTTTAAGGTGTCTTTAAAGAAACCACAAGCGTATTTATCCAAATGGCACGATTCTGTTGCGCATCTCACCGCAACCCAGAGAGCAGTCTTTTAAGGACGGGGCTCTTTAGCAATCAACTAGGTGCCCAGGGGCACTCATTTAAGTCTGTCCCCAATGAGTGCCCTTGGGGAGCGAAAATGGCACGCTAGCCGATGGCGTTTTTGAGTTCCGCGCGGCGCTTTTTCATGCCCGTCATGACGGCATTGCGCAGCTCGGGCATGCGCGCGGTATCCATCTGGGGCACGCCCTCGAGCTTATAGGGAATGCCCAGTTGCTCGTACTTGACGACACCCATCGTGTGATACGGCAGCATTTCCAGGCCCACCACGTTGTGCCATGGAGCGATCAGGCAACCAAGCTTCTCGCACTCCTCCACCGTGTCGGTAATGCCCGGTACCACCACGTGGCGGATAACGACCTTAATCTTGCGACGCGCGAGCTCATCGCCAAACGCCAAGATGCGTGCGGGATCGCAACCGGTCAGCTTTTTATGCTCGACCGGGTCGGCATGCTTAATATCGAGCAGCACCATATCGGTCTCGTTGAGTACGGCATCGAACTTCTCGGGATGCGCGGGATCGAACGCATAGCCGCAGCTATCCAAGCAGGTATGCACGCGGCCATCGGGGTTGTTGTGCATTGCACGGAACAGGTCGGCCAAAAACTCAGGCTGTAGGAGCGGCTCGCCGCCGGACACCGTAATTCCGCCGCTGCGATAGAACTCGTGGTTGCTCTGGAACTCATCCATCAGGTGTTCGACGGTCACCATGGTGCCGCCGTTAACAGACCAGGTATCGGGATTGTGACAATACGCGCAGCGCATGGGACAGCCCTGGACAAACACCACAAAGCGAATGCCGGGTCCGTCGACCGTTCCCATCGTCTCGATTGAATGCACGCGGCCAAGGGCAAACGCAGAGTCCTCGGGACGAGCGTCCACACCCTCAAGCGTCATTTCTGCCATTCGCGCTACCTTGCCTCTCCTTGGATGCAACCAATTAAAATGCCAGAGCCATTCTAGCCTATGCGTTTGCGTTTAAACGTCTCGGGCTAGAATGGCACGTTTTAATCTATCCCCCATCACCATGGCTGGGGTCTACTTCGAGATGTCAGACTGAAGAACGCTCGTCTGAGGCCTTTACGCCTTAAGCGTGAGCACCGCGCCGAAAGCAGTCGGGCCGCAGTGGCTCGAAATGACGCCGCCGACCTGAGTCCAGGTAACGTCCTTAAAGCCAAGATCGTGTGCATAGACTTCCATGTCGTCGCGCAACTCCTCGGAAAGACCCACCGAATACGCCAGGCCAATATGCGAGTAGTCGATCTCGCCCTTCTCTACCATGTGATCAATAAAGGCACGGGCGCACTTAAGCATAGAACCGCGGAACTTCTTGGTCGCCACGAACTTGCCGCCCGTCACCTCAATGCAGGGCTTAATCTTGAGCAGATGGGCGCCTAGGAACGCGACGTTGGACAAGCGGCCACCTGCCTTAAGGAAGGCAAGGTCGGTAGGAACAAAGCCCAACAGTACGCGGTCCATGACGGAGTTCGTAAATGCAAAGATCTCGTCGACGGTGACATCGGGGTGAGCCTCGATGTATTTGGCGGTCTCGACGACAACGAGCGACTGGCCCACCGAGACAAAGCGTGTGTCCATGGAGAACACGTAGTCGCGCCCCTGGGCCGCAATCTTAGAGGACTGATGCGAACAGGTCGTGGCCTCGGAATATGCAAGATGCAAAATAGTCGCGTCGGGTTGCTCGGCATGGATGCGGTCGTACACATGCGCAAAATCCGCTGGCGAACAGCCACTGGTCTTGGGCATCACGCCAAACTCGTTACAGCGCGAGTAAATCTCGAGCGGATCAATCGAGCCATCCTCGACGGTCTCGTCGCCAATCGTGACATGCATGGGCACGCGCACGATGCCGTAGCGTTCGCAGAGCTCTGGCGTCACATCCGAACCAGATTCAACCACGATTACGTACTTGCCCATTCTTATCACGACCCATCTCGACGTTGGTTTTTTAATATATGACGCACGTCCACCGTCCTGCTGCAGAACGGCCTCCAAGCGCCAAAGAGACGCCGTCCCTTGCACACAACAAAGGACAGCGTCTCCCTGGAAAACTCCGTGCTTATCTGAGATTCTACACGGTTTATTAAGGAGTGTTACTTATTCCGCAAACGGTCGCTATACGCGATAAGCGGTAGCTGGCCGCGGCAACTGCGACACATTCCGCCCAACAAGTCCAATCGTGCTCCATGCACGGTTAATGAGCGAGGCGGTAGAAATCCATCGACGCCGCACCCTCGGCGTGCAGCGCCATCGCCGGAACCGCCGACGAATAGGTACGGCTCGTAAGTGCTGCCTCGCCACCGTTGGCAAAAATCTCGACCATCGTAGTGTCCGAAAGCACGCGCAAATCGCGAAGCTCGCTGAGCTCGATCGACCTCTGGTTGCGCCCATAGCCTTCGTCACCCATGTCGAGGGTAAGCATCCCGTCCGTATAGCGTACAAAGACGCCCTTGCGGATTTCGAGCTCGACCATCTTGGCTCCCTCACAGGAAACCACAAGATCAAACAGGCGACCCGGCTCCTCAACGGTTTCACCGCCTACAGCACGAACGCAATTGCCGCGCATTCTCTCAATCTCGTGCGCCGGTTGCTGGCAGAGCTTGCCGCCGCGCATGCTCAACTCTCTCGGCACCGTCAACGCGCACTGCCACCCGCGCGCCACCGTCGGGCTTTCCGCCTTCGCATCGGGGCAACCCGACCATCCGATCATCAAACGCCGACCCGCAACGTCCTCAAAGGACTGCGGGGCATAGAAATCAAAACCGGCATCAACCATCGGAGGCATGCCCTGGCCGACGATCTTAAAGCTCGGCGCCCCCCAATCGGCCTCGATGGAGAACCACACGCACTGATGCGGATTGCGGTAACGCCAGCCATCGGCGGGCACGCCCTGCGGACAGCAAACGAGAATAAGCTCGCCATCGAGCTCAAACAGATCAGGACACTCCCACATAAAGCCAAACTTCTCGCCCAGCTCAATGCGCGTCGCATAGCCCCAGTCCTCTAGATCACGCGAGGTATAGACAAGCACGCACCCGCGATCGTCTTTCGTACGAGCGCCGAGAACCATGTAGTAGATACCGTCGTGTTCAAGGATCTTGGGGTCGCGCACGTGCGTACCGATATCGTCGGGGTAATCGACCGGCCCAACAGCTATGCGCTTCTCGCCCAATTCGTCGGGATTCTCGGCAACCATATGAATTTGGTTTTGCTCACGGCCCGTCAACACGTAGTCGTAATCATCACGGTCAAAATGTTTAACGTTGCCGGTATAGAAGTAGTGAATCTTGCCATCACGTACAAAGGCAGAACCAGAATACGCTCCACTCGAATCCAAATCGGAATCGGGGAACAGCACGGGGCCGTGATTCTCGTACGTCACAAAATCCTTTGTCGTCAGATGGTTCCAAAGCACTGGACCGCCATGCGCAGCATCGAACGGATCGTATTGATGATAGATGTGATACGTATCACCAATCTGAACCAAACCATTGGGGTCGTTGAGCCAGCCAAGCTCAGGCTCCACATGGAACAAAAGCCTATCGGGGTCGGATGCGATGCGAGCCACCGTCTCATCCTGTCCGGCACGCCACTGCTCATAGTCCGCGCATGTCACCTTATTTTTTTGATTAAACATCGCCGTTGACTTTCTCGTCTATGGGAAAGGACGCTCGACTCACACGAGCCGAACGCCCTTCCCCAAATGGACTTATCCGCACATTACGCTGAACGGCTCAACTAGAAGCTAACGTCGAAGCCAGCGCCAGCGCCCTCTTCATCGGTGGTCGGCACGCCCTTTGCCTTGTTGTAGGCAAAGATCAAGACGATCGGCACGATGAAGGCGATGAGATTGCCAGCCACATACCACACGAGCGTCTCGGGCGTAACGATGAGCAGGCCAAGCACGCCGGTCAGACCCTGACCGATGGCGCGCACCTCAAAGAGCTTCACGAAGGCACCGCCGCAGCCTGCACCGATGCAAGCGCAGATGAACGGGATGATCGAGTAGCGCATGTTTGCAGCAAAGATTGCGGGCTCGGAGATACCGACCAGCGTCGGGATAAAGGACGACATGCAGATGTTGCGCTCTTTGGAATGCTTCTTGTGAATGAGGTACATGCCGATGGCGCCGCCGCCCTGGGCGATGATGGAAACCGACCAGATTGCCTGGATGTAGTTGAAGCCAGTCGTGGCAACGAGGTTTGCCTCGATACCCTGGATGAACTGATGCGTACCGGTAACGACGAGCGGCTGCAGGAATGCGGCAAAGACAAAGGCACCGAAGACGCCCATCCTGTTGTACAGGATATCGATTACGCCGGCGAGGACGTCGCCGATCAGGTTGCCGAGCGGGCCGAACACGGTGAACAGGGCGACGTTAGCAAGAATCAGGGTAACGGTCGGGACAAAGACGAACGAAACGACCTCGGGGATGTACTTCTGGGCAATCTTCTCGACCTTGGCCATAAACCAGGCAGTCAGGATTGCAGGGAACACGCCGCCCTGGAAAGCAACCATGGGAATGGAGAGCGGACCGAAGTTCCAGTACTCAGCACCCGTCGGGTCCATAACGAACGTGTTACGGTTCATAAGGCTCGGGTGAACCATGACGATACCGACGAGGATGCCCAGGATCGGGTTACCGCCAAAACGCTTGACCGCGCTGTACATAACCAGGACAGGTAGGTAGTCGAAGGTGGTGGCGATAATGGCAAAGAAGCTTGCGAGGTTCTTGAGGAACTCGCTGTGATCGGCGAGGCTGCCCTCCATGCCAAAGAGGCCGTTGGCAACAATCAGCGACTTAAGGCCGATGATGATAGCAGCGCCGACGAAAGCGGGAATGATGGGGATAAAGATGTCCGAGAATACCTTGAGGACCGAGAAGAACTTGCCCTTCTTGTCCGCCTCGGCGCCCTTGACCTCGGAAGCGCTAATCTCCTTAACGCCCGTCAGAGCCATAAACTCATCGTAAACCTTGTTGACGGTACCGGTACCGAAGATGATCATGAGCTGGCCGCTGTTGTACAGCACGCCCTTGACGCCATCGATGTTCTCGAGCTCGGCCTTGTTGTACTTGCTCGTATCCTTGAGCACCAGACGCAGACGCGTAACGCAATGCGTGGCGCCCTCGATGTTCTCCAGACCGCCGACGTTATCGACGACTTGCTGAGACACTACTTTGTAGTCCATGTTCCTCTCCATTCCTTTACGAAATCATAAGACGTTTTGATGCCATTACAGAGACGCGATCGTTGCATTTGCGCACTTAAGCGTACCGTCGGTGACCGTCAGCGCCACACCCTGGCCCTGCTTATTGCAGAATCGAGCGTTAAGCGCAACATCATCGACAAAGATGGTCGCGATATCGTCGTCAACGACCAGGCGCACATGATGAGTGCCCTCGCCCTTAAAGAACAACGGACGCTCGAGGCCCATGTTGTTGACCTGGAACCACGGATACTGGGGGGCCGCCGTAAACTCGAGCTTGCCCTCACGCAGGTTGGCGCGGAACTCATAGGCAAGACCGGACTCGGCGTCCTCGGCAAGCTTCACCGAGAAGCCGGCAGCGTCACCGGCGAGCTCGATGTCGGCATCGAGCATATAGGTGGAACCGGCATCCGCGGCGAGCACCTGCTCGACCTTGCCCGACTCGCAGGAGAGCTCAAAGGCCTCGACTGCCTTAGCCTCGCCAAAGGCGCCAAGCATGCTGTCAGGAAGCTTGGTGCCGAGCGTTCCGTCAACACGCTGAACGATCTCGAGAGGCATAAAGGTGCCACCCCACAGGTAAGAGCTGGGGTCACCGCCCTCGTCACGCGTAGGAACCCAACCAAAGAGAACGCGGCGCTCGCCGTCAAATGCGGTACGCGCGGCATAGTACGCGCGGCCATCGAAGGAATCGTCCGCAGGAGTGATCCAAGGACCGTTGATAGAGCGAGACATGCGGTAACGGGTCTTGTTGCCATCACTGTACTCGGAGAACACCAGATACCACCAGTCGCCCATCTTAAAGAGATCAGGCATCTCGAACATGGTGTACAGGCCCGGATTCCACCAGTCGCCCTGGAACTCCCAGGTATCCAGGTCCTTGGAGGTGAACTTGACCAGACGACCGGTCATCAGACGCTTGTCCTCGCCCACACGCGTGCCGAGGATGAGCATGTACTCTTCGTTCTCCTCATCCCAAAGCACAAAGGGATCGCGCCAGTTGCGGTCATCGTAACCCTCCTGGGGCGGAAGCAGCGTCTCGGCGATGTTCTTCTCCCACTTGACGGCGTCGTCACTCGTTGCGTGAAGAAGAACCTGCTTCATCAAGCGTGCCTTGACCTTATCGCGATTGCAACCAGTGTAGAGCGCATGGTACTTGTCGCCCACCTTAAACACCGTGCCGGCATAAACATACTGGTCGACTTCCTCGTCGCCGCCACGCTCAAGGCTCTCGCCAAAGTCTTTGTAATTGACGAAGTCCTTGGTTGTCGCGAGTGCCCAGCCAAACGGCTCTCCGAAAGGTCCGGGGTTTCGCGTGTCACGCTGATGATAGAGATAGAACGTGCCGTCCTCGCCGTACGGCATGATGTCGCCTACCCAAATTCCCTCAGGCTGGTAATACACCTTGTGCATCCGAGACTTCCTTTCTCACGAGATACTAACTCGGTACAACTGCAAGATATGTCAATCGTTTTCATATGTCAAACGTTTTCACACCAATACGTCTTTTCGCAGTTCCAGTCGTCGGCAAACGGTTGACATATGCCGGCGAACGGTCATCAGAGGTGTTTGAGGAATTCTTTTGGCACGGGATGAACTACGCGGTTTTACCCTCAATGAGTTCAACGGGGAGCTTGATATTCGATTCGGGCTTTTCGCCGTTAATAAGAGCAATGATGGATTGCGCCGCGAGCTCTCCGATGCGATCGATATCTTGGCGAACGGTTGTTAAGTCAGGCATAAACGTCATAGTGCGGCGGGCACCATCCGCGCCCACGACCTTAATATCGCCCGGAGCGCTCAAGCCGCGCTGCTTCATCACGTTAAGACAGATAGCCGCCATCGTGTCGTCTCCCGCAAAGATGCCGTCAATATCGGGGTTCTCATCGAGGATCTTCGCAACGACCGCACTCTTTTCGTCGTCGGGCTTAACGAACTCGACCTCACGGACAAGCGCGGGCAAACCGGCCTGCTCAACAACATCGAGGTAGGCATCGGTACGCTTATTGGCAGGCATGCGCATGCGGCTATTGCTGCGCAGGCACAGGATGCGTGAACATCCGTCATCGATCAGGCGACGCGTGGCAAGTTCGCCGATGCTATAGCTGTCGCTCGCAATCTGAACAGAGGCTTCGCCAAGGTCGCAGTCGATACCAACCAGACTCAAGCCCATCTCGGCATACGCCTCGGCACCGATATTAAGCGAGTTGACGATGACGCCATCAACCATATTGCGTCGAAGCATGTCGATATAAGAGCGCTCAAGCTCGGGTCGATTGGCGCTATTGCACAGCAGCATCTTAAAACCGTTTTCGGCCAGGGTATGCTCAATGACTTGAACCACTTGGGCATGAAACGGACTGCTGACATAGGGGACGATCATACCGATAAGATTCAGGCGACCGTTGAGCATGGCACGAGCGATATCGTTGGGCGTATAGTTGATGCGCTTCATCGCGGCATGGACCTTATCGCGGGTCTCTTGGCTAATATAGCCACGATTATTAAGCACACGAGATACCGTAGTAGGCGAAACCCCCGCCACCGCCGCAACTTCCTTGATGCCAGGCTTAGCCGTATCCTTAGAACGAGCACTCTCGCGAGCCATAGCACCCTCCCCCATCAACATGTCATACGTTTACATACGAACAAAGCATACCCCAACAACAGCGGGATGACGGTAACAGTACAAGTAAGTAAACGACTCATCCAAATAATTAGGAGAGTTCCGCCTAAAGGGTGACTACACAGGACCCAGCCGGGGCTGTTTGGGCTACCTCCCAAAACATTCCGCAGGACGCAAAGAGGCTCCGCCGCGCAACGCGCGCAGCGGAGCCTCTTTGCATGTCCGAGGACGTTTTGGGAAATAACCCAAAACCGGCCCCAGTAATCCTACAGGAGTTGAACCCTTTAGAACTTGTCGTGGAAGGTACGCGAAATGACCTCGTCCTGCTGCTCCTTGGTGAGCGTGTGGAAGTTCACGGCATAGCCGGAAACGCGGATGGTCAGCTGCGGGTACTTCTCGGGGTGAGCCTGAGCGTCAAGCAGCGTCTCACGGTTGAAGACGTTGATGTTCAGGTGGTGGCCACCCTTCTCGGCGTAAGCGTCGAGCATGTGGACCAGGTTATCGGCCTGAGTCTCAGAAACTTCAGAAACCTTCATAATGTGTCTCCTTCGATTAATAGGCGCCGGCCGAAACCGGCGCGCTAATCAGTAATCGTTATTGTTAGTATAGCACTAACAATAGTTACTCGCCCAGCTGATCAAGGTCGATATCGCCAAAGAACACCTGGTCCTCCTTGCCGAGCGCACTCGGGATGATGGAGAAGGTGTTGGAGATGCCGTCCTGAGCATCGCGGAACGGGAGCTTGGAAACCGAAGACAGCGAAGCGATGGCGCCGTGGCTATCGCGCTTGTGCATGGGGTTTGCACCCGGGGCGAACGGCTGGCCAGCCTTGCGGCCGTCGGGCGTGGAGCCGGTCTTCTTACCGTAGACGACGTTGGAAGTAATGGTCAGAACCGAGGTCGTGGGCACGGAGTTGCGGTAGGTGTCGTTCATGCGGATGTACTCCATGAACTGGTGCACAACGTCGTGAGCGATCTGGTCGACGCGGTCGTCGTCGTTACCGTACTTGGGGAAATCGCCCTCGGTCTCGAAGTCGACGATGATGCCGTTCTCGTCACGGACGGGGTGAACCTTGGCGTACTTGATGGCGGACAGGGAGTCAGCCACGACGGAAAGGCCAGCGATGCCCGTAGCGAACCAGCGGTGCACGTGCTTGTCGTGCAGAGCCATCTGGATACGCTCGTAGCAATACTTGTCGTGCATGTAGTGAATGATGTTCAGCGAGTTGACGTACACGCCAGCGAGCCACTTCATCATGTCGTTGTACTTGGCCACAACGTCGTCGTAATCGAGTGTATCGCCCTCGACGGCGCGGTACTTGGGGCCGACCTGCTTCTTGGAGACCTCGTCAACACCGCCGTTGAGTGCGTACAGCAGGCACTTGGCCAGGTTGGCGCGAGCGCCGAAGAACTGCATCTCCTTGCCGATGCGCATGGAGGACACGCAGCAGGCAATACCATAGTCGTCGCCATGATAGACGCGCATGAGGTCGTCGTTCTCGTACTGAATCGAGGAGCTGGCGACAGAAGTCTTGGCGCAGAACTTCTTGAAGTTCTCGGGCAGACGGGTCGACCACAGAACGGTCATGTTGGGCTCGGGGCTGGTGCCCATGTTCTCGAGCGTGTGCAGGTAGCGGTAGCTCATCTTGGTAACGAGCGTACGGCCGTCGACGCCCATGCCGCCGATGGACTCGGTGACCCACTGCGGGTCGCCGGTGAACAGGGCCTGGTACTCGGGGGTACGGGCAAACTTGACCATGCGGAGCTTCATGATGAAGTGATCCACGAACTCCTGGATCTGCTCCTCGGTGAAGGTACCGTTGGCAAGGTCGCGCTCAGCGTAGATGTCGATGAACGTAGAGGTACGGCCGATGGACATGGCAGCGCCGTTCTGCTCCTTGACGGCAGCAAGGTAGGCGAAGTACATCCACTGGATGGCCTCCTGCGTGTTGGTAGCAGGGTTGGAAATGTCGAAACCATAGGTCTCGGCCATCATCTTGAGCTCGCCGAGGGCGCGGATCTGCTCCTGCAGCTCCTCGCGATCGCGGATGTTGTCGGCGGTCATGACCGTCGGGGTGGAAGCCTTCTGGGCCTCCTTGTCCTTGATCAGGTAGTCGACGCCGTACAGGGCAACACGACGGTAGTCGCCGATGATGCGGCCGCGGCCATAGCCATCGGGCAGACCGGTGATGATGTGAGCCGAGCGGCAAGCACGCATCTCGGGGGTGTAGACATCGAAGACGCCAGCGTTGTGGGTCTTGCGCTCGAAGGTGTAGCGCTCGACAACGTTCTCATCGACCTTATAGCCGTGCTGGCTGGCAGCCTGGCAAGCGATGCGGATACCGCCGTTGACGTGCAGCGCGCGCTTGAGCGGCTTGTCGGTCTGGAGGCCGACGATGGTCTCCTTCTCGCGGTGGGCGTTATCGATGTAGCCAGCGGGGTGGCTCACGATACCCGTGACGGTCTTGGTGTCCATATCGAGGACACCGCCCTGCTCGCGCTCCTTAAGCAGCAGGTCGAGAACCTCGCCCCACAGCTCCTTGGTACGCTCGGTCGGGCCGGCGAGGAACGACTCGTCGCCCTCGTAGGGGGTGTAGTTCTTCTGGATGAAGTCTCGGACGTCAACCTCTCCCGTCCAAATGCCTTCCTTGAAGCCTTCCCATGCCTCCTGCATTGTGTAACCACGCTCCTAGTTACGTGTAATGCGGCGCTCTCTCACACCGCTGCTTATTGAATTCTTGAATGTTCGGCTTGCACTACCGGCTTCTTCCGTTCTTCACCACACATTGGTGCAGGGAAAACGTTTGTCCACCTTGGAACTACAACCCAAAACCCAAGATTTCACCCGTTTGAGAAGGATAACATAGCGACCCTCTCCATCTGGGCTGTTATATGTTTCTTTTTTTATATCATAAGGACGTTTTTTACAAACCCGCAGGAAATGCGAGTGCAAACAACTACCGTTCACCGATTTGTATGGTATTTTTCCTTGCCTTTGTACGACGTTCGCTCTAGCTGTTATGCCAGCTTTAGCAGGGTAAAGTGTCCCAGAGACCCTACAGAAACTGCAGGGCGGCCACGGAATCCCCCGTGGCCGCCCTGTGGCATGGCTAGTTTTTAGCTTTGATTGCCGCTTGGCATTAGGCGGCTGCGGCGGCCTTGTCGGCCGTTGCCTTGCTATCGCCGTTGCCCTGGCCCTCAAAATGCTTGTAGCACCAGCTGGTGACCAGCGGGGTCAAAATAGCCGTAACGATTGCGCAGGCAGCAACCTGTGCCGTAGCCGTCGCGAGCACCGCACCGCCGTACATGGCCCCGTTGACGCTTGCCATGGCAGCAGGCGTGGCCACATTGGCTCCGGCGCAGCTCGAAATGGCCGCACCTGCGACACCCGTACCACCCGTGAGCTTATCGACCGCGATGACGGGAATTGCAAAGATCACCGAGCAGATCACGCCGAGCAGGATGCCGGGAAGACCGCCGTTGATAAGCTGGCCAAAAGTCATGGTCGAGCCCATGGCAAAGAAGACGAGCACGATGATGGCGGAAAGTGCCGGTGCCATCATCTTCTTAAAGCTGGGGAACAGGTTACCCAGAATAATGCCGACGACGATCGGCAGAATGGCGCCCACGAGCGACCAGCCGATCGGGGCCTGGCCGGCAGCGCCGAGCACGATCATCGTGACCGGAGGGCCGACAACCAGCGTGGTGATGGCGACAGCGCCACGCTCAGCCTCGTTGCCCATGGTACCCATCAGCCCAGCGTACATAGCGTTGTTGGCGCCGGTGCAAGCCGCCAGCATCACCATGGCAGAGATGCCAAACAAGTTGTCGTTGAACACATAAAGGATGAGCAGCGACATGGCAACGACCACGATCTGCTTGACGGCGATGATGATGGCGCCGCGGGCAGCGGCGGCAGGAGCGCTCTTAAACGAAATCGTCGTACCGACGATGAGCAAAAAAGCGCCCACGAGCGGGCCAGCGCCCTGCTGGGTCATGCCAAGCGTAAAGCTGCCGAGCGTTTTGAACAGGTCGGGGAATAGCGTGTTGAGCAGACAGCCCAACAGAAGCGGCACCAAGATATTGGCGCCCGGGATGGAGGACATCTTAAAGAACGGCTCCTTTGCCGCCGGCGCCTCCACCGCAGTCGATTCACTCATATATATCTCCTTTGGATGCATGCGAATCGTAGCCGCACGCGCCTATGTCAGAAAGAAGGCGACGGTCCCGAGTCGCAGGAGCCGTCGCCGAATAATCGTCGTGGGGTATTACCCGTCCAGGACGATGCCACCGTCGCAGTCACCGATCTCGCCGTTAACGAAGCTGGCGAGGTCGGAGGCAAAGAAGAGCACCATCTGCGCAGGCTCGCTGGCCTGGGCGGCGCGGCCCAGAGGAATACCGTTGATGATGCGCTGAGAGTTCTCGTCAGAGAGGATCGAGGTCATATCGGTAAGCGTGAGCGACGGGCATACAGCGTTGCAGCGAACGCCAAACTTGCCGCCTTCCTTGGCGACTGCCTTGGTTAGACCGTTAACACCGGCCTTGGAGCTCGCGTAAGCCGCGGTGCCGAGCAGGCCGCCGCCGATCTTGCCAGCAACAGAGCTCACGTTGACGATAGTGCCGGCATGGGCCGCCTTAAAGTGCGGGTACACGGCATTCATCATGGTAAACGTACCATTGAGGTTGATGTCAATGGTGCGACGCCACTCGATGTCATCGATCTCGTCGAACTTCTTGGTGCTGATGACGCCAGCGCAGTTAATCAGGATGTTGGTTTGCGGCAGGTCTGCGAAAATCTGTTCGACGGTCTCGCGCGCCTTGGGCGCATCGGCGACATCGAGCTGATAGAACTTGTTGCCCTCGCCAAGCTCGGCCACAGCGGCCTCGCCCTTGGCAGCGTTCCTTGCGATGAGCGCGACGTGTCCGCCGCCCGCGACGATGCCCTTGGCGATCTCGAGGCCAATGCCCTGAGTGCCACCCGTGACAATCGCGGTCTTGCCCGTGAAGTCAAATGCCATGACTCCATCCCCCTTGATTCAGGTGTCTCCTTGCGGGAAGTTGGAGCATCGCACGTGGCGATAAATGAGTCCCAGTCGTCATGGTGGTGACAACCCCTCGCCTAACCGCGGGCATAATAGTTCTTTGAAACGCTTCAGCAATTGAATTTTTTAACTCTTTATGCGCTCTTTATATTGCCCACTGCATGAGGCCCGAATATGCGGGTATCATCTTTCACCGAGAATAGTTTCTAGTGTTAGGGGTTTTCGGTGGAAGATACCGATTTCCATGAGCTCGGGCGTCAGCTCTTAACTGAGTTTGGCAGCATGCATCATCGCATTTCACGCTCTGCGGACAAAGCTCTCGGCGGCGAGATGGCTGTCATGCGCGCCCTCATGCTCGCTGGCGGTTCGCTCACGCCGAGCGAACTCGCAAATCGCGCCTGGGTCTCGAGTGCCCGCATCGCCAATATCTTACGCACTCTCGAAGCCAAGGGCTGGGTCGAGCGCGAGCACTCAAAGACCGACCGTCGTCGTGTACACGTCACGATGACCGATAAGGGATTCCAGAATCTCGAAATCAAACGTCGGGAATTCGAGGAGCGCACCGCGGCCTTCCTCGAGCAGCTCGGCGAAACAGATACCCAAGAGATGGTGCGCCTTCTAAGGCGTTTCAACGAAATTATCGACCGCAATCAAGAAAGGAGAGATGCCGAGTGAGGATTCTCAAGCTCTTTAAAAAGCATGTCCTGGCACTGTTCACAGCTATCGTACTTATCGTAATCAGTTGCAACGCCGATCTGGCACTGCCTACCTACATGAGCGACATCGTCGACGTGGGCGTACAGCAAGGCGGCATCGCCTCGCCCGTGCCCGACACCATTCGTGCCGAATCACTCGATGACCTTGAGCTCTTTATGAGCACCAAGGACGCCAAAGCTGTGGAGGCCGTGTTTAGCAAGGCTGACAAAAAAGGCATTCGAACGTACAAGGGCACCGAGGAAGAGCGTGCCGATGGCGGCAAGATTGCCGACATTATGAGCCTGCCCGAGACCGTCGTCCTTTCTCTCAACCAGGGCATCAACGCCAGCTCCATGGGCGACATGACCGGCGCATCCACCGAGGCAAGCAATGGCGGCGGCGCCCAGGCCATGCCCACCCCCGAGCAGATGGCGGCAATGACGCCCGAGCAGCTCGCCGAGATGCAGCAAAAGGCCGCAGCGGCGCAAAACATGCAAAAGCAGATTGATGCCGACGGCGGCAAGATCACCATGAAGAGCCTGCGTCTGGGCGTTGAAGGCGGCCTCATCGATCAGGGCAAGCTCGTCGAGGGCGCCAACGGTATGGCGGACAAGATGGGTTCCATGTCGGGCTCCATTGTCACGCAGCGCGCCGTGACCTTCGTGCAGGACGAGTACAAGGCGCAGGGCATCGACCCCGCCGACGTGCAGAACGCCTACCTGGGCCGCATGGCGACCACGATGTTTGGTCTGTGCCTGGTGTCGCTGGTCGCCACCATCCTGACCGGTGCCGTGGCTTCGCGCACCGCCTGCTCCATCGCCCGCGACCTGCGCCGCGAAACCTTCGACAAGGTTATGCACTTCTCGCCGGCCGAAGTGGGCAAGTTTAGCCAGGCCTCGCTCATCACCCGCTGCACCAACGACATTCAGCAGATTCAGATGGCCGCAACCCTGTTTATCCGCATGTGCCTGATGGCCCCCGTCATGGGCATCGTCGCCGTCATGCGCGTCCTGGCCAACCACACCGGCTTGGAGTGGACCATCGCCGTGGCCATCATCGCGGTCTCGGCCGTCGTCGGCGTGCTTATGGGCCTCACCATGCCCAAGTTCAAAAAGATGCAGAGCTTTGTGGACCGCGTGAACCTTGCCGCCCGCGAGCTGCTCGACGGCCTTATGCCCATCCGCTCGTTCAACCGCGAGGAGCATGAGCTCGAGCGTTTTGACAAGGCATCACTCGACCTGATGACCACGCAGCTCTACACCAACCGCGCCATGAGCTTTATGATGCCGCTCATGATGCTCGTCATGAACTGCATCACCGTGCTTATCGTCTGGTTTGGCGCGCAGGGCGTGTCCGACGGCGTGATGCAGGTCGGCAACATGATGGCGTTCATTTCCTACACCATGCAGATCGTCATGGCGTTTATGATCCTCACCATGGTTTCGGTCATCCTGCCCCGCGCCGAGGTCGCAGCCGAGCGCGTGGAAGAAGTCATCACCTGCCCCACCAGCATCAACGACCCTGCCTCGCCCAAACTGCCCGCGGCCAGCGCGCCGCGCGGTGAGCTCACCTTCCGCGACGTGAGCTTCCAGTATCCCGATGCCCGCGCCGATGTCATCAGCGGCGTGAACTTCACCACGCATGCCGGTCAGATGCTCGGCATCATTGGCTCCACGGGCTCGGGCAAGTCCACGCTCGTGCAGCTGATTCCGCGCCTGTACGACGTCACGGGCGGCAGCATTTCGCTCGACGGCATCGACGTGCGCGACATGACCCTTTCCGAGCTGCACCGCCGCATTGGTTACATCCCGCAGCAGGGTCGCCTGTTCTCGGGCACCGTCGCGAGCAACCTCAAGTTTGCCGGCGACATGGTGAGCGATGATGATATGCGCCAGGCGGCACGCATCGCCCAGGCCGAGGACTTTATCGCCGAGCGCGAGGGTGGCTACGACTCCCCCATCAGCCAGGGCGGCTCCAATGTTTCGGGTGGTCAGCGCCAACGCCTGGCCATTGCCCGCGCGTTGGCCAAAAAGCCCGAGGTCGTGGTGTTCGATGACTCGTTTAGCGCGCTCGACTACAAGACCGACGCCCGCCTGCGCGAGGAGCTTGCCAAAAACGTTACCGACGCTGCACTCGTGGTCGTGGCCCAGCGCATCGCGACCATCATGCACGCCGACCAGATCATCGTGCTCGACGACGGCCACGTGGTGGGCACCGGTACGCACGAGGAGCTGCTGCGCAGCTGCCCGGCGTACCTGGAGATCGCACAGTCGCAGCTTTCCGCCGAGGAGCTGGGGCTTACCCAAGAAGAAATTGCAGCCGTCATGGAAGGAGGCGAGCACTAATGGCCGACGAGACCAAGACTCAGATTCCCAAGCCCACCCGCCGGCGCGGTCCCATGGGCCGCATGGGTGGCATGGGCCGCGGCGAAAAGGCCAAGGACTTTAAGGGCACCATGAGGCAGCTACTCGGCTATATCGGTCAGCACAAGATTGCCGTGTTTGCCGCCGTCGCCTTTGCCGTGTGCTCGGTCATCTTTAACATTGTGGGACCCAAGGTGCTCGGCCAGGTTACGACCAAACTGTTCGAAGGCCTGGTCTCCAAGGTCAACGGTACCGGCGATGTCAACTTTGCCTGGATCGCCAAGACGCTCGGCTTTTTGCTCTGCCTGTATCTGGCAAGCTCTGTCTGCAGCCTCATCCAGGGTTGGCTCATGACCGGCGTCACGCAAAAGATTTGCTACCGCATGCGCAAGGAGATCGCCGCCAAGATCGCCGTCGTGCCGATGAGCTACTTCAACGGCCACAGCAAGGGCGACGTGCTCAGCCGCATCACTAACGATGTCGATACGCTCGGCCAGTCGCTCAACCAGAGCGTGACGCAGCTCATCACGTCGGTGACGCAGATTATCGGCGTGCTCGTCATGATGCTGTCGATCAGCCTGCCGCTCACCGGCGTTACCGTGCTCACGCTGCCGGCAGCCGCGATTATCCTGACCGTGATGATTCACTTCTCGCAGCCGTACTTCCGCGAGCAACAGCAAGTCCTGGGCGCCGTCAACGGCATTATCGAGGAGGACTTTGCCGGCCAGAACGTTATTCAGGTGTTCGACCGCGCCGAGGCCTCAATCGAGGAGTTCGACCGTCAAAACGACCGTCTCTTTATTAGTGGCTGGCGCTCGCAGTTCCTATCGGGCCTGATGATGCCGCTTATGAGCTTGGTGGGCAACATGGGCTACGTGGGCGTTGTCGTGGTGGGCGCACAGCTCGCGCTGACCGGCAATGCCACGCCCGGCGACATCCAGAGCTTTATCCAGTACGTTCGCAGCTTTACGCAGCCGGTGCAGCAGCTGGGCAACGTGAGCAACACGATGCAGTCGATGGCCGCCGCCACCGAGCGCGTGTTTGAGTTCTTGGCTGCGCCCGAGGAGGAGCAGAAGGCCGACGCCCAGATTCCCGAGAAGCGCCCCGGCCACGTTGAGTTCGACCACGTCAAGTTTGGCTACACGCCCGACAAGACCATCATCCACGACTTTAGCTGCGAGGCGCAGCCCGGTCAGACCATCGCCATCGTCGGCCCCACCGGCGCCGGCAAGACCACGCTCATTAAGCTGCTGCAGCGCTTCTACGACGTGGACGGCGGTTCGCTGCGCGTCGAGGGCGTCGACGTGCGCGACTGGGACCGCGCGGCACTGCGCGGCGAGTTTGCCATGGTGCTGCAGGATACCTGGCTGTTTAACGGCACCATCCGCGAGAACATCCGCTACGGACGTCCCGATGCGACTGACGCCGAGGTCGAGGCCGCTGCACGCGCCGCACGCTGCGACCACTTTATCCATACGCTCGCCGGTGGCTACGACTTTATGATCAACGAGGAGGGCACTAACCTGTCGCAGGGTCAGCGCCAGCTCGTGACCATCGCCCGTGCCATTTTGGCCGACCGCCCGGCGCTGATTCTAGACGAGGCGACTTCCAACGTGGACACCCGCACCGAGGAGCTCATTCAGCGCGCCATGGATGCGCTGATGCAAGGCCGTACAAGCTTTGTCATCGCGCACCGCCTGTCCACGATCCGTAACGCCGACGTGATCTTGGTGATCCGCGACGGCGACATCGTCGAGAAGGGCACACACGACGAACTGCTCGCCCAGGGCGGCTTCTACGCCGACCTGTACAACTCGCAGTTCGACGAAGCGGCGTAAATTCTGCCGCAGGGAACGAATAACGCCCTAGAACGGGGACGCAGGACAATCTGCGTCCCCGTTTTTGTTTTGCAGCCCTCGAACCGCCTCCCCTGGGACCTGATTGACGCCCTCCCTCAAGGCCCCGTGGACAAAAAATGGCAAATATGAGTACTGTTACTTTTTTAGTAACATCCAAAACGACCCAAAACACCGCTCTTGTAGCTTGTATGCACCTCCACATTGCTCAATCAGCTCTGTATCAGGCTTATATGTACTAGCGTTAATGAACATATTTACTTTATGTCCATTATTTTGTGGGAGCAATATGGCACTACAGCAGCAACAGTACTCATATTTGGCATTTTTTGCCCACAGGGCTTGGAGAACGCCCAACAATCTGGCAATACCAGCAAGCAAACCGCGTCCGCTGGCGCAAGGAGTTTCCCCAAGTGCCAGCACATAAGGAACGTCCCCAACTGCCAGGTTTGAAAGGTAGTCATTGGGTGTTCCTATAGTTTTGTCAACCTTCGACGCTACTCCCGGTAGGGCACCCGGTCGCGCATCACGGCGTATATCGCCCTGAGCCGCTTCCTCGCGACGGCCTTGAGCGCCCGCCCGTGCCCCATGCCCCGCGCCCTGCAGGCCCGGTAGTACTCGCCGTAGCGCCCCGACGACCTCACCAGGCTGTTGCACGAGAAGATCAGAAGAGACTTGAGCCTCGCGTCGCCCCGCCTGGACGCCCTGACCGACCTCACCGACGTGCCGGAGCTCCTCACCCTCGGGGCTATGCCGCAGTACGAGGCCAGGTGGTCGTGGTCCGGGAACCTCGCGATGTCGACCGATACCGCGAGCTGCGCCGCCGTCCTCGGCCCGATGCCGGGCACGGTGAGCAGGCACGCGTAGGTCTCGTCTGTTAGCGCTACTGTAAAAACAACCATTTTGACCAACGCTCAACAACCAATCATGCCAACGCAATCCCGCCATTTGCGCCAACGCATTTTCACCATTTCCACCAACGCCGGGGCTTACGCTTCGACCGACGAGCGAACGATGCTTTCGGGAGGAGCGGGCCGTGGCGGAGAAGAACCTGATCGGAGAGTTGGACATGTACAGGGAAGCGGGCATAAAGCCCAACTTCAGCGACATAGCGAAGCGCTACGGCAAGGACAGGCACACCGTGGCGTCGTACTGGAGGGCCGAGGGCGGGCGG
>NZ_JBBNGA010000008.1:0-104234 GCF_040095305.1 Collinsella sp. CLA-AA-H167 | reverse complement strand
CTCCCTCCATCGCGGGCCGGGGGATTCCGGCCCCTCTGGGGTTGCCTACCCGGATTCGCGCCTCAGGACTCAGCGCAACGCGTTGCGCTGAGTCCTGAGGCTGTTGCAGTGAACATGAGAATCAAGGCTCCTGTGTGGTAGTTTTCCAGTTTGCCAACGATATACGCGCTGGCAAAAAAGTCTGCTATACTCTTTCCCGCTGTCCCCATCGTCTAGCGGCCAAGGACGCCACCCTTTCAAGGTGGATATCGCGGGTTCGAATCCCGCTGGGGGCACCACAGAACCTGAGAAGCCCGTTACCAATTCGGTAGCGGGCTTTTTGCTGCCATGCGCTGGGATTCGAACCCAACAGGGTGCGGAGCCGAGGAGACGCATTTACGCTTCGACCCCAACAAGTGATTGAGTTAGTCCCTAGCAATACGATATCTGAAACGTCCGTATCGAAAAACATTGCCCGGAGACAGCTCCGTCTCCATTAGCCGTGATGTTGGCAAGCTTTCTTATCAATCGCACGTCTTGAACAATTATCCCAACTTCAAAATCGCTGTGAGTTCCGAGGGTGCCGGGAAACAGCACATTCCCTCAACTCGCACCCTACACACAGCATAAATACCTCCGATCTGCACATCGATAAAACAGCGCCGTGTGTAGTCCAGTTCCCTGGTCTCGATTTGTAAACTTGTTGGCGAAGTCCAGGCATACGCTGCAAACAACTTGCGAACATCCCATGCGGGGGCATCGTCCCTCTCAGCTTCATGAGTCACGAAGGGAAAGAGGTCTCCGACTCCGGCCCCATCGCCCGATTTGCAAACCCAAGACTCGTAGCCGGCCCTCACGCCGTACTCACGACCATCGCGCAACAGAGACAAATCCAGCTCATTCTCATGGAATCGAATATCGATCTCTTCAAAAACCCCGAAAATGCAACGATGAATGCCCTCGAGGCGTAATGAACTCAAACGTCCGCCAGAAGCCAACCCAACTGGCACGGGAATGCTATCGAAGTCACGTTCGGAAGCCAGCGTTTCCCGAACACTAGACTCTTTGAACAATACCTCATACAGCGGATCAAGCAGCGCCTTACTTCCTGTCGTGGAACTCGAGCAGGCGATGACAAGGCCATCTGTGGGCCGCATGTAGCACAGCTGCCCAAAAAGGCCAGAACATCTGAACCCGCCACGCCGGCACATCCAGAACTGGTATCCATAGCCATTGCTGTCTTCAGTTGCCTCAGACGGATAAAAGGGGCTCGTTTCCATCTGAATCTTCGTCGCCTCGGCAACCCATTCCGCAGGAATGATCTGTTCCCCACGCCACTTGCCACCATCCAGCAAACATTGACCAAACTTAGCCAAATCCGGTGTCGAAAGGTGAAGACCAAAACCTCCGGTCGTATGACCAGCTTGATCCTCTTCCCACCACCAATTTCTAATGCCTAACGGCGTAAACAAACGTTCGGCGAGATAATCGGATTCTTTCGTTCCACTTACGCGTTGCACGAGCATGCTCAATAAATGTGAACACAGCGAATCGTAGTGAAAGACCTCGCCCGGCTTCCAGTCAAACTCACGATGAAGAACCTCATGTGCCCAGTCGTCTCCCGCGCCAATATACGAAAGGTCACTCTCCTGCCCCATCGTCATAGTCAGCAAATTGCGAACCGTCACATTGCGAAAGCGCTCATCCGCGATCTCGCCTTCATATTCCGGGAAGTATGAAATCCAGCGATCGGCCAGCGACAGCCGTCCTTCATTCACCAACATCCCGACAGCGACCGAGGTAAAGGACTTAGTCACAGAATAGAGCGGATGAACGTGTTCGAGGGCGAACGGCGCAGCCGCATGCTCAAAGACGACTTCACCATCTTGTCGGACCACGACCGAGCGGACTTCCACGCCCGCGGACCTCCACGCCGCAAGGCACGCCTCACCCATCCTATTGTCAAAGATAATATTAGACACTCTCAACCACTGCCTCTCAAACGAAACCAGCATAAGACAAGGTCGCCCTCGGCGCTTATCCAAGGACGACCTTGTCAGATTGCTGGCATGCGGGGAAATACTTGTTCCGCGGCTCCACTTCTTTGGCTACTTTGCAGCCTCTACCGCCGGCACGTCCTCCTTGTACGTCGCATATGTAAGCAGGAACGAAATCACGCTGGAAACCACGATGGCTATGATTACGTAAATCAGGTAGTTCGCGCCCATTGCACCGG
This sequence comes from Collinsella sp. CLA-AA-H167, assembly GCF_040095305.1. Classification (NCBI taxonomy): domain Bacteria; kingdom Bacillati; phylum Actinomycetota; class Coriobacteriia; order Coriobacteriales; family Coriobacteriaceae; genus Collinsella; species Collinsella sp. CLA-AA-H167. Next base: position 102,019 of record NZ_JBBNGA010000008.1, on the reverse strand, counting down.
ACGGATCAATGAAGCCCGGGAAGGCGCAGAAACCGCCGCCGGTGAAGGCGAACATCTTGGTGCCAAGAGCGCCGATGATTAGGCCGCCGGGCACAGAGGCGATGCAGCTCATGATAAAAGGCTTCTTGCGCGGAAGGGTCACGCCGTAGATGCAGGGTTCGGTGATGCCGAAGAAGAAGCCCGAGATGAACGCCGGCCATGCAAGCTGCTTGAGCTTTACGTCCTTAGTCTTCAGAAGAATGGCAAGGACGGCAAGGGACTGAGCGTACGAGCAAACCATGTACGGCGCCATGACAATATCCCAGCCCTGGGAGGCAATGTTCACCAGCATGAGAGCAATGACACTCCAGTGGAAGCCGAAGATGACCATAGGCTGCCAAATGGCAGTAAGCACGATGCCGCCGAGCGCGCCGCCGATGACAGGCAAGCTGTAGAGGGAGTTAAACAGCAGGCTCATGAGGTTCGTGATCAGGGTGGCAATCGGGCCAATAATCAAATAGGTAGCGGGGACCATCACAACGAGCACGCACGTAGGCACAAAGAAGAACTTTACATACTCAGAGAAATGCTTGCGACACCACTTCTCCAGCTTTGCCGCGAACCAAACAGAGATGATAATCGGAATGACAGAGCTCGTATAACCCGAAGACGGCATGATGACGGGTATGCCGAGGAAAGTCGTGTAGTAGTTCATGGCAAAGGGAGTGCCGGCAAGCACCGTTCCCAAAACATCGCCAGATGTGATGTTGACCATCGCCGGATACGTAAGTGCGATACCGAGCGTCATGCCAACGAACTCACTACAGCCAAACTTCTTTGCCGCGGTATAGCCAAGGATAACCGGCAGGAAGTAGAAGAAGCCGTCACCAGCCGCATATAGAATCTGGTACAAGCCGTCTGTCGCCGTAATCCATCCGAGGGCGACGAGAATACTCAAAACACCCTTGATCATACCAGCGGCACACAGCACCGCAAGAATCGGCTGGATTACGCCTGAAATAGTATCGATAAGGGCACTAACAAGGTTTCCTTTCTTGACGGGCTCACCATCAAGATTAACCTCGCCCAGCCCCTCGACACCAGAAGCGGCAACCGCGGCATCGTAAACATCCTCAATCACATTGATGCCGACAACAACCTGATACTGGCCATTCGCGTTGATTACTTGAATGACACCTTTATGAGATTCAATTGCCTTAGTATCGGCCTTCGCATCGTCTCGCAGCTTGAAACGTAGACGCGTCATGCAGTGCGAGATGCTCAGGATGTTTTCCTTACCGCCGACGAGGCCAACTACGTCCTCGCCGAGCTTGCGATTTGCAAGCTCTTTGCTTTCGCTCATGGTTTTCCTCCCATGCGACCTGTCCAAGGTCGGCCGCCCGCCATCATTCGCTAAATTGATTTCCGATACTAGTGAAGTTCAGGCCAGAACTCCTTATTCGCCTCAATGAGATCGTCAAGGATCTTCTTTGCAACGGAGGCAGAGGGGACCGTCTTCGAAAGCGTCAGCGCCTGCCAAAGCTCCTGATAGGAATGGTCGACCCAAGCAGACACTGCAAGCTTTTCGACCGAGACCTGTTCCTCCATAAGTCCTTTCTGGAATTGCGGAATCTCACCTTGGCAAATTTTCTCGTAGCCGTCGCTGCCGACGATGCAGGGGATCTCGACCATAGCCGTTGGGTCAAAATTGGACACAGCCCCGTCGTTGGGAACAATCAGCGAGAAACGTTCACGGGTGTTCTCTGCCAAAGCGCGAGCGAGATCGACAATGTACTCAGCGTGGGTATCCGGCTTAAGGCCGAAACCCTCAGACGTGCCCTTTTCGATAATCTGGCGGGCGGTGCCGAAGACGCGTTTCTCGCGACCCTCACGGACCTCGTCGGTGCGGGTGTGGTTGGGGTCGGTGTGCTCAACCACATAGTCCGGGAAGAGATAGTACTTGAGGTAGGTGTTCGGGATGGTATTCGGATCGAGCGCGTAAACATCCTTAGCCTTACGGAACGTCTGGTCCCAAGATGCATCGACGAATTCAAGGCCGGAATCCTCGCCGGCATAACCGTTTTTAGCCATTTGGGCCTTGATAGTGGGCATAAGGTCATTGCCAGCACGGTCGTGAATCTTTGTCCACCAGCCAAAGTGGTTGAGGCCGTAGTAGCCGACGACGAGGTCGTTGTGGTCCTTGAGACCACACATCTGAGCCATGATATCCATCAGTGCTATTGGCATGTCGCAGATGTTGATGATCTTTGAATCCGGGCGAAGACGGCGTGTCGCCTCGGCAACGATCGCCGCGGGGTTGGAGTAGTTGAGCATCCATGCGTCAGGACTGTATTTCTCCATGTAGTCAAGGATCTCGAGTACGCCGCCGATGGAGCGCAGCCCGTAAGCAATGCCACCAGGACCGCAGGTCTCTTGGCCAAGAACGCCATAGCGCAGGGGGATCTTCTCGTCCTTATCGCGCATAGCGTACTTGCCAACGCGAATCTGGGCAAGTACAAAGTCGATGCCTGTGAAGGCCTCCACAGGGTCGGTCGTATAGCTGAAGGTTACCTCTGGAGCATTCTCCTTGATGTAGATGGCACATGCCTTGGCAATTGTCCCCTGACGCTCGGCATCGTTGTCATAGAGCGTAATCCTATTGATGGGGAACACATCGCGCTTCGCGAGAAGTGTCAGAACAACGCCCGGCGTATAAGTGCTTCCGCCTCCCGCGATAGTAACCGCATAGCTCTGTTTTGCTATTGCAATCCTCCTATCTAGACATGTACTTGACGACTTGAATTATATCCTCAGTGATTTGCTATATGTCTAGACATGTTAAGCACACAGGCGAACGGTTGATTTATGGCGGTAAGCGGCAACTTTAAGTGTCTCCACTTCCTATAATTGGTAGAAGCGGATAATCGCGCCGATTCGACGCATTCTGTACAACCTCAATAAGGAGAACATTTTGGCAAGAATCCTGTACAGTGAAATTTACCGAAGCCTACGAGAGCGGATTGTCGAAGGCAAACATCCCGTAGGATCGCTCCTTCCTTCCGAACAAAATCTTTCCAAAGAGTTCTCCTGCTCTCGAATGACGGTGCGCAAGGCCATCTCACTTCTCGCAAATGAAGGTCTAGTTCAGTCCATTAAAGGCAAGGGAGTCCTCGTAATCGAAACGTCACTTGCAGGCACCAGCAAAGAGGGCGCATTCACCGTAAGTGGCCTTTCTTCGTTCAGCGAATCGGCACACGCGATCGGAGCAATTCCAACGTCAAAAATCGTCTATTTCGAGCACGTAAGCACCGATAAGTGTCTAGCTCAATTGACGGGATTTCCCGAAGGAGAAGACCTTACGCATTTGAAGCTCGTCCGCATGCTCGACGATAAACCGGTCGTTGTCGACCGCCACTACTTCCTAACTTCCTCCGTCCCCGGCTTAAACGAGCAGAATGCCACCCTGTCGCTCTTCCATTACATCGAGGATGAGCTAGGGCTCACCATTGCCGTGAGCAAACGAACGATAACACTCGTCCAGCCCGACGCTGAGGACTGCCGGTTGCTTGGCGTCGATTCTTCTTCGTATCTGGCAGCCATAACCAGCCAGACATTCGACTCAACCGGAACTCAATTTGAGTACATCGAGGCGCGTTATATTCCGAGCATCTTCCATTTTCACGACACGGCAACGCGCACACCCCTACCCTAATAAACGACACGAACGGACGCCGCCCTAGTGAATTTGTTCAACAAAAAAGCCGGGGCCCGCGTAATGCGGACCCCGGCTTTCAACCGTGACGGTATGCTGTCCCAGTCCTACACGTAGAACAGAATGTCGTCGTAGGTCGGGACCGGCCAGTAGTCGGCGGCCACGATCTCCTCCATGGCGTCCACGGCGGCACGCAGCGTATCCATAGCGGGAACGACCTCGTGCGCGTACACGTTGGCCTGCTCCTGGCCATCGAGAGCCTCGGCCTTCTGATGTACGGCGTCGAGCGCCTTGATGGAGTCGTTGATGGCGGTGATGCCGTTGCAGAGCTTGTTGAGCGTGTTCTGCTCGCACTGCATGGCAGCCTCAGCACCGGCGGCACGAATAGTCTCAAGGCCCTTAGCGACCTTGGTGGCATAGGCGGTAATGACCGGGCGATAGGTACGACGCGCCTCGCGAACCATCGTGGTGGCCTCGATGTTCATGAGCTTGTTGTACTTCTCGAGCTTGCAGTCATAGCGGCACTGGGCCTCGGCCTTGGTCAGGACGCCCGTCTCCTCAAAGAGCGCAATGGCCTTATCGGAAACAAAGGCGGGAAGAGCGTCGGCCGTGGTCTTGTTGTTGGCAAGGCCGCGCTTCTCGGCCTCGATGGGCCACTCGTCGGAGTAACCGTCGCCGGAGAACAGGATGCGCTGGTGATCGGTCAGCACCTTCTTGCAGTACTCGAGCGCGGCGTCCTGGAACTTATCCTCGGGCGTACCCTCGAGCGCATCGGCGAAGGACTTGAGCGACTTGGCAACGGCGGCATCGAGCACCAGGTTGGAGTCGGAAACGTTTTGCTCGGAGCCGCAGGCACGGAACTCGAACTTGTTGCCGGTGAAGGCGAACGGGGAGGTGCGGTTGCGGTCGGTGTTGTCCTGCATCAGTTTGGGCAGGGTATCGGCGCCCAAGTCAAGCACGCCGCGCGTGGCATGGACGGAAGCCTTGCCATCGATGATCTTCTCGACAACCTCGGTAAGCTGGTCGCCCAGGAAGATGGACATAATCGCCGGAGGAGCCTCGTTGGCGCCCAGACGATGATCGTTGCCGGCCGAGGCAACGGAGGCACGCAGGAGCTCCTGATAGTTATCGACGGCCTCGATCACCGCGGTGAGGAAGACGATGAACTGCAGGTTGTCGAGCGGGGTGTCGCCCGGGTCGAGCAGGTTCTCGGACTCGGTGCCAAGCGACCAGTTGTTGTGCTTGCCCGAACCGTTGATGCCCTCAAAGGGCTTCTCGTGCAGCAGGCAGACCAAGTCGTGACGGGAGGCGATGAGCTTCATCTTCTCCATCATGACCAGATTCTGGTCGATGGCCTCGTTGACCTCGCCGTAGACAGGGGCGAGCTCATGCTGGCAGGGAGCGACCTCGTTGTGCTTGGTCTTGGCAGGAATGCCAAGCGCCCACAGTTCATCGTCCAGGTCCTTCATATAGGACGAGACGGTGGGGCGGATAGCGCCAAAGTAGTGTTCCTCGAGCTCCTGGCCCTTGCAGGGAGCAGCACCAAAGAGGGTGCGCCCGGTGATGACCAGGTCCCTGCGCTTGCGGTAAGCGTCCTTCTTGATCAGGAAGTACTCCTGCTCATCGCCCACGGAAGGAACGACCTTCTTGGGGGTCTTACCAAACAGCGCCAAAACGCGCTTGGACTCACGCGAGAGTGCGGTCATGGAGCGCAGCAGCGGGGTCTTCTTGTCCAGGGCCTCGCCCGTGTAGGAGCAAAAAGCCGTGGGGATGCACAGGACATCGTCCTTAATGAATGCGGGGCTGGTGGGATCCCAAGCGGTGTAGCCACGGGCCTCGAAGGTGGCACGCAGGCCGCCGTTGGGGAAGCTGGAGGCGTCCGGCTCGCCCTGGATGAGGTTCTTGCCCGTAAACTTGGTAATGGCGGTGCCGTCGTGGTTGGGCTCGAGGAAGCTGTCGTGCTTCTCGGAAGTAATGCCCGAAAGCGGCTGGAACCAGTGCGCGTAGTGCGTCGCGCCCTTGGAGATGGCCCAGACCTTCATGGCGTGGGCAACGGCGTTGGCCACATCCAGGTCAAGCGGCTCACCGTCCTCGAGGGTTGCAGCAAGGCGCTTCCAAATGTCCTTGGGGAGGTAGTCCTTCATGACTTCCTCAGAGAACACCATGGTCCCGAAGCGGTCAGTAAGTTCGGCCATACGGAACTCCCTTCGTATCGGCACCGCGTGAGAAGCGGTGTTGATTACTAACGAACGAGTCATAGATTAGGCTCGTCGTGTTTCCGCAACATTACCGTTATGTTGCTGTCACGAAACCAATCAATGAGGTTACCGCATCGCGGCGGCGTTGCCGCCCTCAACAGCCAATCAACTGTATAAATTGCAGACCTCTCCCCATGGTTTAAGGGTAGTCAATTTGGGATGGGGCTCTATTAACTGGTATTTCGCATCAGATACCAGTCTTTATAGCCCCATCCTAGATTGACCGCTCTGCTATAGGGAATGTCGATAGCAAGGCATCTTTGATTGGTATCCCCGAATAGCGAGTGAAACTCCACCGTGACACAGTGGTGCTGTAGAATCCTTACAACACATCACACTATTACGTATCTAAAGGAGCACGATATGCGCGTCGACGAGGTTTTTAAGCAGGCGGCATCCCGAGGCACCGCGCCCGTTTCGTTTGAGATGTTCCCGCCTAAGGGCGAGCTTTCCCTCGACACGGCTCGCGAGGTGGCGGGCAATCTGTGCAAGCTTTCGCCGAGCTTTGTCTCGGTCACCTGCTCGGCCGGCGGCTCGGGCAACGGCGCCACCACCGCCCCCATCGCGCATATGATTACGAGCGAATTCAATACGCCCTCGGTGGCGCACCTTACCTGCGTGGGCCGCTCGCACGCCGATATCGTCGCCAAGATCGACGAATACCGCTCCGCCGGCGTAGAAAACATCCTGGCCCTGCGCGGTGATCTGCCCACTGGCGCGACCGAGGATGACAAGCCCGCCTCGGACTACGCCTACGCCCGTGACCTCATCCCCGAGCTTGTCGACGCCGGCTTTTGTGTGGGCGCCGCGGCCTACCCCGAGGGCCACATTGCCTGTGAGGACCTCAACGCTTCGGTCGAATACCTCAAGCAAAAACAGGACGCCGGCGCGAGCTTCTTTGTGACGCAGCTCTTCTTTGACAACGAGTGCTTCTACCGTTTTCGCGAGCTTGCCGACAAGGCGGGCATCACCGTGCCCATTACCGCGGGCATCATGCCGTTTATGGGCAAGTCGCAAATCAGCCGCATGGTCTTTATGTGCGGCGCGTCGCTGCCCTCCCCCGTCATCAAGATTCTCGCCAAGTACGAGAACGACCCCGAGAGCCTGCAGGCAGCCGGTGTAGATTATGCCGCCCGTCAGCTTTGCGACCTTAAGGAGCACGGTGCCGCCGGTCTGCACCTGTACACTATGAATCGTCCTGCGATCGCCGCGACCATTATGGAGCGCCTGGGGTAATGGAAAAACCGCACATCGATACAACCGCTGTCGAAGTGCCGGCCGACCTTGCGTCGCCGGCGCTTTACCGTGTCGATGCTGCGCACCATCCCCGTGTCGACCGTGCCGAGATGCTGCGGTATCTGGGTTACGGCGGCCAGCAGATTGAGCCCGAGCTGTCACGACGTATTGAGCTTGTGGTCGAGCGCCTTGAGCTGGACATTGAGCCCCGCGGCGTGCGGCGCGTGTTTACCGTCGATGCCACGGGCGTGGACGAGCAGGGAGAGCCTTGCATCCGTCTGGTTGGCACCAACGTTGAGCTGCGCGGTCGCGACATCTATCGACATCTCAAAGACGCACGCTTTGCCGCGCTCATGGCATGCACCCTCGGCATGGACGCCGAGCGTCGCCTGCGTACCACGGGAGCCCAGCAGCCCCTGGAGGGAGCCGTGCTCGACGCCGCATGCTCTGCCTATGTAGAAGCCGCCGTTGAGCAGATGGACCAGCAGGTTAAGGCTGCGGCCGCCGCACACGGACTCGCCGGTAACTGGCGCTTCAGTCCCGGCTACGGCGACTGCCCGCTTACGGCACAGCGCTCAATCGTGGACGCGCTCAACGCCACGCGGCTCATCGGGCTTACCATCACGCCCACCAGCCTGCTCATGCCCACCAAGAGCGTGACCGCGGTGATCGGTCTGTTCGACGGCGAGGTCCACGACGCCCAGAGCCGCCCCACCTGCAATATCTGCCGCATGCGCGAGCACTGTCGCTTCCGCGCCGCCCACACCACCTGCTATTCCAGCCATTAGGAGCCCTCGATGTTTACTCCGCTTATCACTCATGATTCTGACGGCACTGCATTGGCGGCGCCTGTTGATGCTGCGCGCCGCAACGGGGCTGCATACAAGACGCGCACGATCGACGACCTTCGCATTAAGGACGATCGTCTGCGCGCCGCCATCAAGGGCACCGGGCACCTGCTGTTTGACGGCGGCATGGGCACCATGTTGCAGGCCGCTGGCATGAAGGCGGGCGCCCTGCCCGAGCTGCTCAACTTTGAGGAGCCCCAGGTCATTACCGACATTCAGCGACAGTACGTCGAGGCCGGCTGCGACGTGATCACCGCCAACACCTTTGGTGCCAACGCCCACAAGCTCGACGGTACCGCCACCGTGGCAGATGTCTTTGCCGCCGCTGTCGCCTGCGCCCGCGCGGCCGGCGCCCACTACGTCGCCGGCGATATCGGCCCCATCGGCGCGCTGCTTCGCCCCTTGGGTACCCTCAGCTTCGACGAGGCCTATGACCTCTTTGCCGAGGAAGTGCGCGCCGGCGTCGCCGCGGGCGTGGACCTCTTTATTATCGAGACTATGACCGACCTGGCCGAGATCAAGGCGGCCGTCCTCGCCTGCCGCGAGAACTCCGACCTGCCCGTCTTTGCCACCATGACCTTTGAGGAAGACGGTCGCACCTTCCTGGGCACGAGTCCCGAGGTTGCCGCCATCACGCTCGATGCCATCGGCGCCGACGTTTTGGGCATCAACTGCAGCCAGGGACCGGCCGAGCTCCGAGGACTCGCCGCTCGCATGCTCACCGTTACGGACAAGCCCGTTATGGTGCAGGCCAACGCAGGACTGCCCCACGTGGACGACGACGGCAACACCGTCTTTGATATCCAGGCGCCCGAGTACGCCGTGGCCGTCGCCGGTATGATTGAGGACGGCGTAAGCGTCGTGGGCGGCTGCTGCGGCACCACGCCGGCGCACATGGCAGCGCTGCGCACGCTTATCGATAACCACACGCCCAGTCCGCGCCACCGCAAGCCCAGCATGTCGGTCACAAGCGCCCAGACCGTGGTGGACCTCCCCTGCGACGGCCACAAGATCGCCGTCATCGGCGAGCGCATCAACCCCACCGGCAAAAAGCGCCTGCAGCAGGCCCTGCGCGACGGCGATCTGGACTACGTGGTGAGCCAGGGCATCAGCCAGCAGGAGCAGGGCGCCGACATCCTGGACGTCAACGTGGGCCTGCCCGAGATCGACGAGGTCAAGATTATCCAACAGGCCACCGAGCAGCTCCAAGGCTCCACGCTGCTGCCGCTGCAGATCGACTCCACCGACCCCGCCGCCGTCGAGGCCGCCGTACGTCGCTACGCCGGCAAGCCCATCATCAACTCGGTCAACGGCAAGCAGCAGATCATGGACGAGATCTTCCCGCTGGTCGCCCACTACGGCACCAACGTTGTCGGCCTTACGCTCGACGAAGGCGGCATCCCCGATACCGCCGAGGCCCGCTTTGCCATCGCCGAGCGCATCGTGGCCGAGGCTGCCCGCTACGGCATCGGCCCGGACCGTATCCTCATCGACTGCCTGGTCATGACCGCCTCGACCAATCAACGCCAGGCCGAGCAGATCCTGCGCGCCATGTCCCTGTGCAAGGAGCGCCTGGGCGTCAAATGCGCGCTCGGCGTGTCGAACATCAGCTTTGGTCTGCCTGCCCGCCCGCTGCTGGGCTCGGTCTTTTTGGCCGCCGCCTTTGGCGCGGGCCTCGATGCCCCCATCATGAACCCGGGCTCCAAGCGCTTTATGGACACCGTCTACAGCTATCGCGTCCTGAGCGTTGAGGACGAGGGCTCGACCGGATACATCGAGCGCTATGCCGGCTGGACCGATCCGTATAAGATTGCCGCCAACCCGGCGGCCGCCCAGTCAGCATCGATCGATGCCGCGCCTACCGCAAGCACCACCGCAAGCGCCGATGACGACCCCATCCGCCACATGGTCGTCTCGGGACGCAAGGGCGAAATCGCGGCCGAGACCGAACGCCTGCTGGCCGACCACGACGCCATGGACCTCATCAACGACCACTTTATCCCCGCCCTCGACGAGGTGGGCGTCCTCTTTGACCAGGGCAAGTTCTTCTTGCCGCAGCTCATGGCCTCGGCCGAGGCCGCGCGCGTGGGCTTCGATACCATCAAACGCCTGATGCCCGCCGGCGAGATTGCCGACAAGGGTAAGATCTGCGTGGCCACCGTCAAGGGCGACATCCACGACATCGGTAAGAACATCGTCAAGATGCTGCTCGATAACTACGGCTATACCGTCTTTGACCTTGGCCGCGACGTCGATCCGCAGGAGGTGCTCAAAACCGTCAAGGAGCGCGACATTAAGCTCGTCGGCCTCTCGGCGCTTATGACCACCACGGTCGTCGCCATGGAAGAGACCATCAAGTTGCTCCATGCCGAGGTTCCGGGCGTCAAGATCATCGTGGGCGGCGCCGTACTCACCCCCGAATATGCCAAACAGATCGGCGCGGACTACTACGCCAAGGATGCTGCCGAAAGCGCGCGCATCGCCGAAGAGGTCTTTGGCCGGTAACACAACGGAAACAACCCCGCACCAAAACGTGCCGCACGCGTCACGAGACGTGTGCGGCACGTTAGAATAGAGGGGACTATGCTCGTTTTGGCAGATAGGAGCGCAAGGATGGCGATCACGCCCGCAGAAATCGCGGAAACCCGCGGCATGGTTGAGGAACAGAACCTCGACATCAGGACCATCACTATGGGTGTTTCGCTCATGGGTTGCGGTGACGAGAACCTCAGCCGCATGTGCACGAAGATCTACGACCACGTGACGCACACGGCTGAGCACCTGGTCGAGACCGCCGAGAACCTCGAGCGCGAGTACGGTATCCCCATTGTCAACAAGCGCGTTTCCGTCACCCCGGTGGCGCAGATCGCCGCATGCTGCAAGGATGAGGACCTCACCCCCATCGCGCATGCCCTCGACCGCGCGGCCGAGACGCTCGGCATCGATTACCTGGGCGGCTTCTCCGCACTCGTCCAGAAGGGCATCGGCGACGCCGACCGCCGCGTCATCCAGTCCATCCCCCAGGCGCTCGCCACCACGAGCCGTGTCTGCTCCAGCGTCAACGTCGCCAGCCTGCGCGCCGGCATCAACATGGACGCCGTGCTTATGGCCGCCCAGACCATCATCGATGCCGCTAAACTCACGGCCGACCAGGATTCCGTCGGCGCTTCCAAGTTTGTCTGCTTTGCTAACATGGTCGAGGACTCCCCGTTTATGGCGGGCGCCGTCCACGGCGGTGGCGAGGCCGACGCCGTCATCAACGTAGGCGTCTCGGGCCCCGGCGTTATGGCCGCAGCCCTGGAGACGCTGCCCGATTCCGCATCGATGATGGAAGTCGCCGAAAAGATTAAGCAGACCGCCTTTAAGATCACCCGTGCCGGCGAGCTCATGAGCCGCGAGGCCGCCCATCGCCTGGGTGTCGAGAAGGGCATCGTCGACCTGTCGCTGGCTCCCACGCCTGCCATCGGCGACTCCGTCGCGCGCATCCTCGAGATCATCGGCGTGGGCACCTGCGGTGGCCCGGGCACGACCTGCGCGCTCGCCATGCTCAACGATGCCGTCAAGAAGGGCGGCGTCATGGCCAGCTCCAGCGTGGGCGGTCTCTCCGGCGCTTTCATCCCCGTGTCCGAGGACGCCGGCATGATCGCCGCCGTCGAAGCCGGTGCGCTTTCGCTCGAGAAGCTCGAGGCCATGACCTGCGTGTGCTCCGTCGGCCTGGACATGATCGCCATCCCCGGCGACACCCCGGTCGAGACCATCGCCGGCATCATCGCCGACGAGATGGCCATCGGCGTCATCAACAACAAGACCACGGCCGTCCGCGTGATTCCCGCCATCGGCAAGGGCGTGGGTGACTGCGTCGAGTACGGCGGCCTGTTCGGCCGTGCACCCATCATGCCGGTGAACCCCAACGCCGGCACCGTGCTTGCCCATCGCGGTGGACGCTTCCCAGCGCCGCTGAACTCGCTGAAGAACTAGCCTAGGGATACGAGGCGAGGAGCCCCGCCGCCGGGCGGCAGACATATAAGGTCGCCTGCTCGGACAGTCCTGACTCGCACGGAGAGCACATTAAGTGCTCTCCGGCTCGTGCGGAACTCGCGATCGACCTTATATGTCTGCCGCCCGGCGGCGGGGCTCCCGCACATCTCAACCTTGGCTGAGTTCTGTCCCATGTTGCAGTTGCTTCGCTCCTGCACCACATGGTTGATACGGCGGTTTGGCGTTGGATCGGTTCTTTCTGATATATGCTGGTTGCGGCTCTTCTTTTGGGAGGAGTCGCTTTTTTTGTTGTGAGGGGGATGGCCCGTGGCTGATGGTGTAATTCAATCTGAGCTGCTTTCTGCGGATTGGAATGGCGAATGGATACGTCTGCAAGCTGATCGGCGGCGGGCTGATGATTCTTTTGAATGGGATAAGCGGGCTCGGCATTTTCGGCCGTTGGAGACTGCCCCGTATGCCCGGGACTTTATGAAGCTGTTGGCGTTAAAGCCTGGTGAATCGGTGCTTGATATGGGGTGTGGGGCTGGGTCGATTGCTATTCCGCTTGCTCAGGCTGGGCATCCTGTGATTGCGGCTGATTTCTCCCCTGCCATGCTGGGCACCCTTGATGCTGGCATTGAGTATTACGGACTCGAGGATCTTATTACGCCGCTTGAGCTTGCTTGGGATGATGATTGGGATTTGGTTGGACCGGTCGCGAAAGCGGTGGATGTTGCCTTTGCCAGTCGGTCGGTTACCACGACCAACCTAAAAGGCGCGCTTGCTAAGCTTGATCAAACGGCTCGTCGGCGTTGTGCTGTCACGATGGTCGCTAACTCCAGCCCGCGCTATGATCTGCACTTGATGAACGCTATCGGCGCCTCGGTTACCTGCAGTAATGGCTTTGTGTACGCCTTCAACATCCTCATTCAGATGGGTGCCCTGCCGCAGGTCACGTACTTTGAATCGCCGCGTCGCGATACCTTCGACAGCCTTGAAGCGGGCGTGGCGGACTTTTCCCGCATGCTTGAGCATGGCAACAAGGATAAGGTCGACCGTCTGCGCGACTACATCGCCCAACACATGATCGAGAATCCCCATGCCGGTGAGCCGGGCTCCAAGGGTGTGCCGCAGGGACGCTACATGCTCGACCACGTCCGCAAGGTCCGTTGGGCATTTATTGCATGGGATCCAGTCTCTGCGCCCAGCTCATAGCCTGTTCGCAGCCCACGCCGCCCACTCACTCGGCATCCGCATTCTTTTTGAACTGGGCAAACGCGCTCCACACCGCGCCGTTCCTGCGCTATCGTGGGACAGCTCACGTAGATTAAGGCCCCGTCGCGGGGCGCCCCATACATAGAAAGCGAGAACCCATGGCACTGACAGGAGCCCAGGTCAAGCAGCTTCGCAGCATGGCCCATCACCTCAACCCCGCCATCATCATCGGCAAGTCCGATGTCAACGAGGGCACCGTCGAGCAGACGGTCGCCTACCTGGAGAAGCACGAACTCGTTAAGTGCTCCGTGCTCGATGGCTCCAGTCTTTCCGCCCGCGAGGCCGCCGAAGAGCTCTCCGAGCGTTGCCACGCCGAAGTCGTCCAGGTCATCGGCCGCAAGTTCTCGCTGTATCGCGAGTCCTCGCGCAAGGACATCGAGAAGATCAAGCTCGTCTAAGAGCCAATGATCCGGCGAGCCAACACATAGCAAGCTTACGGGTGCCCAAGTACTTCGGGCGCCCGTTTTTTATCGCTCGACCAGCACGCGATTGAGCCGCCCCTCCACCAAGCGCTCGTATAGACGCCGCGTCTCGGGCTCGGGCACGCCATTGACCTGCTCCCTCAGGTGGTGCATATGCCCGCTGTACAGCTCGACGATATCGCGCCGCCGCCCCGCCGCACTGTAGACGCGCATGGCGCAGCGCACCATATCCTCACGCGCTGTTTCCTGCCGAAGCCCCGACTCCGCCAGCCAAATCGCCGACTGCAGATCGTTTTCTTCTAGAGCGGCATTTGCTCCCTTAATCATGCAATCGATGAACTTTGACTGCATAATGCGTCGCATACGCAAAAAGTAGGTGGGGTTACAGCCATTGGGAACATACAGCGGCCCGGCATAAAGCTGCTCAATCTTAAGGCACAGCTCAACTAAATGGGGCCCGCGCGCTCCCGTGCGATTTCCCAAAACCTCGCGGCTTATCTGGTCAAACAGCCGTACATCGGTCTTGACGTAGTCGCCGTTGAGTCCGATGCATTCATTTTGGATGAGCACACACGACTTGCCATCCGGCGTCGGTCCCAAAGCCGACCGCAAGCGCGATATCGTCGAGTACAGGTTGTTGCGGGCGCTATTGAACTCGGCATGGGGCCACAACTCCATGGCCAGCGTCTCACGATCGACGAGCGCATCCATGCCCAGCGCAAGCCGCTCGGCAAGTGTCGCCGCCTTCTTGCGGCGCCACATTTTGTCCGTGATGGGAAACCCGTCGCGCTCGGCGCGAAACGCACCAAACATGCGAATCTCGATATGGTCAATGGTATCAACGGCTTCAACCTCGCCGGCCTGGAACAGGCGCTCGCCCTCCCCTTCCAAATCGTCGCGCAGCGAGTACCGCGACAGCTCGCGCACGGGAAGCTTCTTGCGAATCCTGGTCGCCGGCTCGCCCAGACAATGCATGGCAAGGCGCGCAAAGAGCCGATACGATGGCTCCAGAATCCCCGCACGATTCATGGACATCCAGGCCGCAAGATCGCTGTCTCGGCCCGCACAGGCCAAATGCAGCGCCACCATCCAGGCCTCCGCTCCACCAACCTGCGTCTGGCTTATATCGAGCAACTCCGCTTCCTCACGCACCGAAACCATCGAGGTGTTACGCAGATACGCCGCGCGCTCCAGCAGCAATGCGTTATCGCGCATGTACGCAATCGACTCCTCGGCAAGTTTGAGCACTTGGACCGCACGGAACTTTGCATTAACCGGCCGTCCCTCTGCCAGCGACTGCCAGCCTTCTAGCAACAGGCCAAACAGCTGAATCTGATTATCGCGCATGCGCACGGCAAAACGATCGAGCTCGTTGAACGCCGCGTCGTCGGTTACCGGCAGGCCGGAAAGGAGCCGCCGTGCCGCCAGCACCATGCGCACCCAGACAGCCATCGCCTTAAGCCCACGTACGTCGAGTGCCTCCCGCACCACCGTCATCTCGTCGTCGCGCTCGTCGGTTCCCGTAAACGACCCGTCAAAGAGCTCCACCAGCATGTTATCGGCCCGTATAACAATCCCCGCGATGTCGAGCTCACAGTCGTAGGCCTTGCTCGTTTTGAGCTGCTGTAGAACGCCGCCGTCATCTCCCCGTTCGGTCAGGCATCGCTTGACCTCGATATGCGCGGACAGCATGTCGAGTGCGGTGTGGGACGTCTCTATTTCTGGCACGGCCAGGTTCGTAGGAAGCCCAAGCCCGTTGTCCCCATAGCAAACAGCCGTCAGTGTCTGGGCCACCCTCCATGAAACAGGGTCTATTTCGCAGGCCGCCCGTTCGCCCCCGCGCTCGATGACCGATGCCATATAGCGAGCGAGCTTTGTATTGGACACGCTGACCGCTGCCAGATATACGCCAAGCGCCTCGGCAGGCGTTGGCTCTGGAGCCGGATCCTCGGCATCGATCGTGCCCAGCGCTGCTCGGCAGATATCGGCCCCGTGCCCCGTCAGAGCCAGATCGACCCCATACTGCCCAGCAAGTTCAAGGACCGCATCACGGTCCAAAAAGGCGTCCGCCAGGCCCATCGCCGCATCGCATCGGCCCGCCTTAAGCAAAATCCGGGCCGCCCTCGGAACAAGTTCGGGGCGAACCTCGGCCACCAACTTACGCAAGCGCAAGCGTCCGTTATCCTCCGTGCCCAGACACGTAAAACTCCGCTCGGCGGGGTCCAAGCCAAAGATCGGGTAGTCGCGTACGAAGTAGGACTGGTCGACCATCGATAGCCTCACCCCGCAAGCCTCGAGTTCTGCGATATTGCCCTCGCCCATCAAAATCATGAGACATGCCACGCAAAACAGTGCATTATTGTCGAGCGAAGCCAGGTCGACAAGTGCCGCGCCATATACGTTGACAATCTCGTTTTCGAGCAGACCGGCTACGTCGCCTTGGCCATACAGACCCGTCTGCAATGCCGAAACGAGCTCGGGCACGCCCTGCGTGAGCTGATAAAAGTCGAGCGATGTGCTGATCGAAAACGCCGATGCCCACGCCGAATACTCATAGGCATGCACCTTGAGCATCTGCGCATTGATCTTAACCGAATCGCCCAGCCCATGAATCAGTTGACGATTTGAAGGACGGCAGGAGATAAAGACCCCCACCCCCATAGCGCGCAGGCCTCGAATCCTGTCGATGAGGTCTTCGGTATCGTGCTGATCGAGGTTTGGCACATTATCAATCGCGATAAGGGAGTGCGGTTTGTCTTTGAGTTCTTCGGTAACCACCTCGAGCTGCATAAACACCTCGCGCCCAGTGGCGCGATCGGCCTCGATAATCCGCACGGGGCCTCGCGTCGGGTCGCATTTAACCTCATGGATGTACTGCAGCAGCACCGAGGTCTTCCCAAACCCGTCGGGCGCATAAAGAACCACGATGCCGGCCTTTCGGCCCTTGGCGAGAAGCTCATTCATCAAGCGTTCGCGTCGCACCATATAGCCACCGCCCAGCGGCATCAGCTCGAGGTCGTCCATACTGCCCAAATCGTTTACCATGCCCGCTCCTCAACTCGACCGTATGGACACTGTAACCGCAAGACCATACAAGCCGCGCTATGAATAGAGCGACCTTGTGTTCTAGGTTGTCTTTTGGTACGCAAGCGGCAAGTTTTTGTACAGCGAGGGCCGATTGTTATTAATCCCCCGACTAATCGGTCTTTAAACAGGTAAATGAGCTTGTCAGCTTGTCCCATCTAAGCGGCAGTGTAACGCAAATGAACAAGGTTCAGCTATGTCATTCAACTCGCCTAGCACCCGCTACCGTCTACGACCTTTTAGTGGCATTTTTGCATAGAATCTGGTATGGAATGAATCAAGCTGTTAGGCATCCGGCATTCGTCAAGCTTGCGGCAAGATTTTGGTCAAGCGGGCGGAGAGGGATAACAAAAAGGCCCCCGCAAAGCGGAGGCCTTAGGCAAGGCTATGTCGAGATGCAGGATTCGCGCTACTCGCAGAGCGAAAGGGCGGCCTCGTCGGCAACGACAACGCAGTTGGTGTGCAGCTGCAGGATCGAAGCCGGGCACGCGGGCGTAACCGGACCATAGCACATGTCATGCACGGCCTGAGCCTTGGCCTCGCCGTTGGCGACGACTAGGATCATGCGGGCATACATGATGGTCTGGGTACCCATGGTGTAGGCCTGACGGGGAACATCGTCGATGCTGTCGAACAGGCGGCTGTTGGCCTGAATGGTGCTCTCGGTGAGGTCGACGCAGTGCGTGCCCTTGGAGAAGTGGTCATCGGGCTCGTTGAAACCGATGTGGCCGTTGTTGCCAATGCCGAGCAGCTGCAGATCCGGGTAACCGGCGGCGGCGACGATCTTGTCGTACTCAGAGCAGGCAGCGGCGGCGTCGGGGTTGGAACCGTCGGGCACATGCGTGTTGTTCAGGTCGATGTTGATGTGATCGAAGAAGTTCTCACGCATGAAGTAGTGATAGCTCTGGGGATCGTCGTGCGAAAGGCCGCGATACTCGTCCAGGTTGTAGGTGCTGACCTCGGCAAAGTCGACGTCGCCCTTCTCGTACCAAGCAGCGAGCTGCTTGTAGGCACCGATCGGGGTGGAGCCGGTGGCAAGACCCAGCACGCAATCGGGCTTGAGGATAACCTGCGCCGAGATGATATTGGCGGCCTTGCGGCTCATATCCTCGTAGTCTTTAGCTTTAATGATCTTCATTACGCGTCCTTTCTCGTACAAGAGAGGCAAGGCTCCCCTTACAAGCACTTGCCCGCGGCCCGCGTCGGCCGCAACCAACGTGTGCGGCCACCAGGGCGAGGTCGCGTAATGTATGTGTCTCGTGTCTAGCCGCGTCGAGGCCCCTGCCCGTCCACGGTGACCCAAAGCCGTTTAGCTTCGGACAAATCCCATCTTGCCACGGAGGGCGCCCTCTTTCAAGGGCGCCCTCCATAAACGTGTTTGAATTGTAGGCTAATGGCCACGTGCACTTGCTAGCGCTCGCGAGCAACGATGAGCTGGTCCATCTCTTCGACATGCGCACCAACGGAGCCCTTGATACTCGAGAACTCAACGGAGTTGCACACCAAGATGGGAACCGTCACATCGTAGCCCTCGGCAGCAATTGCCTCGCGATCGAACTCGATGAGCACGTCACCCTTATGGACGACATCGCCCACCTGTGCATGCACGCTAAAATGCTTGCCCTCAAGCTGAACAGTGTCCAAACCAACGTGGATCAGCACGTCTAGGCCATCGACCGTGTTGAGCGCAACGGCGTGACCCGTGGGAAAAATGGCCTCGACCTTGGCGTCTGCCGGCGCAATCACACGCGTGCCGGTAGGCTGAATCGCCACGCCCTGGCCCAAAAGGCCGGTGGCAAATGTCTGGTCATTGACCTCGGACAACGGAATGACGTCGCCCGAGATGGGAGCATCCAGCGTAAGAACTCGTCCACGCATACCAAAAGACCTTAGGACTTTAGTGAACATGCTCCCCCTCGGACATACCAATCAATCAAAATAGCTTTAACAGTTTACCACTTGGCACCCGTTTTTGACCATTAGGGAAGTTCGCGCTTGACAACCTCGACGATGTCGTCGACAACACGCTGAGTGAGTTCGTGCGTCTCCGCCTCGGCCATAACGCGGACCAGCGGCTCGGTACCGCTCGGACGCACCAGAATGCGACCGCGGCCGTCAAGTTCCTTCTCGGCAGCAGCGACAGCATCCCAGATGGGCTGGCAATCGTCCAGACCAGCCTTGTTGTCGGAATGCACGTTGACGAGTACCTGCGGGTACTTCTTCATGATGCCGGCAAGATCAGTGAGGGTACGACCGGTGCGCTTGAGCACGGCCAGCAGCTGCAGAGCCGTCACCAGGCCGTCACCGGTGGTGTTGTGCTCCAGGAAGATGATGTGGCCGGACTGTTCGCCGCCGATGACGGCGCCATCCGCGAGCATGCGCTCCAAAACGTAGCGGTCCCCCACGGCGGTCTGAACCATCTCGAAGCCCTGCTCCTTCATAGCGATGGAGAAGCCAAGGTTGCACATGACGGTCGAGACGATCTCGGAGTTGGCGAGCTTGCCGCGGGCGGCGAGGTCAGAACCGCAGATAGCCAGGATGTAGTCACCGTCGATCTCATTGCCCTCGCCGTCGACGAACAGCACGCGGTCGGCGTCGCCGTCGTGGGCCAGGCCGATATCGGCGTGGGTGCGCAGCACGAGCTCGCGCAGGGGCTCAAGGTGAGTGGAGCCGCACTCAACGTTAATGTCGGTGCCGCAGTAATCAGTGTTGATGGCATGGACCGTGGCGCCCAGGCGCTGCAGCGCAGCGGGCGTGGTCTGGCAGGAAGCACCGTGGCCGCAGTCGACGGCAACAACCAGGCCATCGAGCTTAAGGCCGTCGAGCGTGCTGATGGCATGATCGACATAGGCCTTGCGGGCGTCTTTCATCTTGATGATGTGACCCACACCGGCGCCGGTCGGCAGCGTGTCGGCAGCCATGGCCTCCTCGGACATGACCCAGGCGCTGATCTCTTCCTCGACAGCATCGGGAAGCTTCATGCCCTTGCGGCTAAAGAACTTGATGCCGTTGAACTCCGGCGGATTGTGCGAAGCGGAGATGACGATGCCACCGTCGAGCTCGTTTTGGACGGTGAGCAGCGCCACGGCCGGCGTAGGGATAACGCCGCAGCAATGCGGACGGCCGCCCTCTGCCATAATGCCAGCGGTCAGAGCACTCTCGAGCATGGTACCCGAAAGGCGCGTGTCGCGGCCGATGCAGATGTCCGGGCCAAGGAACTTGGTCGCCGCGCGGCCCAGGCGAAACGCGAGGTCGCACGAGAGGTCGGCATTGGCGACGCCACGGACGCCGTCGGTACCGAAGATGTTCTGGGGCATAGGATCGCTCCTTCCCTAGCAGGCGATATACAACCGCCCGCCCTAGTCGAAAAAGAAAAGCGGGACCCGCCGAGGAATCGGCAGGCCCCGCTTGTACATTGTATCTCGAAAGGAGATAAAACCTTAGCGCTTGGAGAACTGGGGAGCGCGGCGGGCCTTCTTGAGGCCGTACTTCTTGCGCTCGACCACGCGAGCATCGCGCGTAAGGAAACCGGCCTTCTTGAGGTCAGCACGGTAGTCGCCAGCGTTCAGAAGAGCGCGAGCGATGCCCAGACGCAGAGCGCCGGACTGACCGGAGATGCCGCCGCCATCGCACAGAGCGATAACGTCGAACTGACCGGCGGTGTCGGTCACCTTGAAGGGAGCAAGGGCGTTCTCAACGAGCTGATGACGGCCGAAATACTGCTCGGCGTCACGCTTGTTGATGGTCACCTTGCCGGTGCCGGGGACGAGACGGACGCGGGCGACGGCGTTCTTACGACGGCCGGTACCCTGGTAGACAACGGTGTTCTCAGCCATCTTTAAGCCTCCAGCTCAATCTTCGTGGGGTTCTGGGCAGCATGCGGATGCTCGGCACCAGCGTAGACCTTAAGCTTGGTCATCTGGGCACGGCCGAGGGTGGTCTTGGGCAGCATACCGCGAACGGCGCGCTCGATGACCTTCTCCGGGTGCTTCTCCATAGCCTGGCGGAAGCTCTCAGCCTTGAGGCCGCCGTTGTAGCCGCTGTGGCGATAATAGGTCTTCGTGTCGGCCTTGTTACCGGTAAGCTGGACCTTATCGGCGTTGATGACGACAACGAAGTCGCCGCAGTCGCTGTTGGGCGTGAACTGGGGCTTGTTCTTACCGCGCAGGATCATTGCGATCTGGGTGGCAAGACGGCCCAGGACAGCACCATCGGCGTCGACGAGAACCCAGTTGCGCTGGACCTCGCCCTGCTTGGCGTAGTGAGTCGATTTCGAAATCACTTAGACTCCTCCATGTACAGTACGTGTTGTTACAGAGATTCACGGGGCTCTGCAAGTAACCCGTCCATATTACCCCGCTTGCCGTACGAGTCAACAGGTATTTTGGCTCCGACCAGAGTTTCTGCACATGTCATCCACGAGCCGTGACGTCGCAGCGTTGACGCTCGACAAACGCCTCGATATCTCCCAGCAAGCGCTTTGCCTCCTGACGGCCCTGGATATACAGGTCCAAAAGCTTTGCCGGATCGTGCTCGACATGGCCGACCTCGACCGGCTTTTGCGGAGCAATGACCAGCGCGCGGCCCTCGCGCTCATACTTCCACAGGTGCATGCGCTGGAGGTTATAGCGGTCGTGGCGCGTCTCGATAGCCTCGAGCAGATAGGGGTAGTCGACATAGCGGGCGCGCGCGGCAGGCATAAACTCGTAGGGCTTTTTCTCGTACGAGCGGTCCTGCGTGACAATGACAACCGCGCGATCGAAGCCCGCCTCCTCCAGCACGTGCTCGATGGGGACCGAATCGGCTACGCCGCCGTCGACGTATTTGTGCCCGTCGATCTCGACCGGCGGCGTCACCAGCGGCAGCGACGTCGAGGCACGCACGGCATCGAGGTCGAGCACGGCGCTTTTGACCGGCAGGTAGGCAGCGGTTCCAAACAGCATGTCCGTCGCGACGGCGTACATCTCGATAGGGCTGGCGTCGAACGTCTCGTTATCAAAGGGATCCAGGCGGTCCTGGATATCGTTGAAGATAAAGTCGTAACCCACGATGGAGCCCGTGGATGCGAAGGATGCGGCACCCATGTAGCGGTTGTCATTGCAGAAGGTCAGGTTGATGCGATTGACGCGACCGATCTGGTGCGACTTGTAGTTGACGCCGTTGAGCGCACCGGCCGAAACGCCGTACACCGCCGGAATTTCGACACCGGCCTCCATGAGAACGTCGAGCACGCCGGCGGTAAACTGCCCACGAAAACTGCCACCCTCCAAGACGAGCGCGACCTTGCCGGCGTTCTTTGCCTTATCTTCTGCAGTCATATTGACCTCCTGCGATTGCGTTTTGACTTTCTTCTACCCAGTTTTGGGATGGAGGGCGCATGGGTTTTGGAGTTGAGGGGGCGGCTGGCGGAAAGCACGTCCCGTTCTGAGGGGCGATTCCGGGATGCGCTTTCCGCCTGGGTTGCCATGGGGAAAGCATGTCCCACTCTACGGCTCGATTCCGGGTCGCAGCTTCCACTTGAGGCGTCATCCGGAAAATGTATCCCATTCCGAGCTTAGATTCCGGGATGCGGTTTCCGCCTGGGCAGTCATTGGGAAAACGCGTCCCACTCTGCGTCACTGAGGCGTTTTCTTTACGCCCGCGCCCTGCATAGAGTTCGATTCTCCGCGGTACGGGGGATCCGTTGATGCTGGGCGAGGCCAGCTGAAATTCGATAAACATCGCATCTATATTGGGCTGAGGCTTTGCGCGAAGAATCCGCGTATTTGCTTCGCAAATACGCACCGGCTTCGGCCGGCTGCCGCCGCCCTCGCCCGCGGGCTACAAACGCTTCGCGTTTGCTTAACGCCCGCGCCCTGCACAGAGTTCGATTCTCCGCGGTACGGACTAGAAATAAAAAGACAGGTAGATACGAATATCTACCTGCCTGTTACGTATGGTGGAGGCGCGGAGAATCGAACTCCGGTCCACGAAAGCCCCCTGATTGGCATCTCCAAGCTCAGTCGCTGGTTTAGTCTCGGACGCCTTGCGCGCAGCGACACGCTCGCGACGTCCTAACCGGTTCGGTCTTAGCCCGCGCCATACCGATTACGTGCGCAGGAGCATTCCCCTAAGATGACGTCGCGCCGGTGTCGGGGAAATCACCGGGTTGACGCGCCGCTATAAATTAAGCAGCGAGAGCCATAGGCTCAAAAGAAGAGTTGTTGTCAATTCAATTTGACGGTACCCCTGTTTAACGAGGCGAGGAGACCTCGGCTTGCTTCCTCTCTCAGAGCTATCGTGTCGAAACCAGTCGCCCCCGAATGTCGGGAAAGTCTGGATGGTATCGGGCCTGCAAACACCCGATAACCGTCGACTTTTCAAGGAACATACGGGGCGAGCCCCGCTTGTGGAGTGTTATCTTACCACGTTCTGAAAGCGGACAGCTGTTCTATGCACGAGCTGTGAAGACCCCAATGTGCGCCGCACTTCGCACTTTTGTTACCGATCGCGTCACGTATATTTTCGCCAAGCAAAATTGACCCGTCGAAAGGACCGTTATGGATACCAAGCAGCAACTCGTCGATGCCCTCGCAGGCCTGGGCTCAACCATTACCGAAGCTATGGATGTCATCGAGGGCTTTGTCCCTTGCGGACATCCCGCCCTCACGGTATCGAACGCACTCGTCGCGCTGGACGTTGACGATGATGCAGCTCTCGCCCAGCAGCTTGAGACCGTCGAGGGCTTTATCGACCACGTGAGTGAGAACCGCGGCGTGGCCGCCTACCACGGTATCGAGGTCGAGCTCGCGGGTCCCAAAGCCGATCTGCTCGCAGCAATCCGCGAGGTAGGCGCCCTCATGCAGACCGCAGGCGTCAAGAACACCCAGGTCAACGAGTGGGTCTACCGCAGTCTGGCAGCACTCGACAGCTCCGACGAAAAGGCAGCCGAGCAGCTCGCAGAAAGTCCCGCCATTAAGGCCGAGCTTTTGTAAATAGCAGACGCGGGCCCCTTGGCGCATCGTCGTCCAAGAGGCCCGCAAACAGTTCGCGTCAACCGATTGCCGCGCCGCCGCGTTCGGCCAAGGCAAGAATCGGCATCATTTGACAAGGTGTCTTTGCTGCAAGATCGGCATGTTCGAGCAGTTTGCGATCGTTGGTCACCAAGTAATCGACCTGCGCGCGCTTGCACGCGGCGAGCACCAAGTTGTCCTCGTAATCGCGATGGAGTGCTAAGAATTTGTCGGCCAGCCAAAGGTCCGACGCATCCGCACCCACGGCCGTGGCGTTTTCGGTCATGTTCCGAACAAACGCCAACGCCGCATCGCCAATTGCACGGGCAGATGCCTCGTCGAGCG
Organism: Collinsella sp. CLA-AA-H167; assembly: GCF_040095305.1. NCBI lineage: Bacteria > Bacillati > Actinomycetota > Coriobacteriia > Coriobacteriales > Coriobacteriaceae > Collinsella > Collinsella sp. CLA-AA-H167. Next base: position 77,890 of record NZ_JBBNGA010000008.1, on the reverse strand, counting down.
CTCCCCCGCTGGCAAGAACGCTACGCTTCAGTTCGTGCTGGACAACGTACAGCACGTCCTTGGCGATATGCACCGGAAAGAACAGCAACGCCCCCATCTCCGTCGCCTGCCCAATAAACGCACGCGCGGCAATCGACTCGGCATGGTCGACGCAAAACGAATCAACCCATACGTTGGCGTCCACCATGATCTTGAGAGGCGCCCCACTCACAGGATCATCCCCTTTTGGCGATAATGCTCATCCATGGCGTCGGAATAGATTGCGTCCCAATCGCGATCGTCGGATACGGGCGACGTAGCGATGCCCAAATCTGCATAAAGCCGGTCTGCCGCTGCCCACGACGCGGCGAACGGTGTATCGGGCGCGACGGTCTGCCGCCGGCCGTCGACGGCCGCAAGCACTTCCTCGCACTGCCCGCCACCCTGCGCGACCTTGGCCACCACCTTTTTGATGAGCTCGGGCAGTGACCCGCCCGAAAGCCGCAACGCTTCCTCCGCATGGTCCTTGACCTGGCGATCCACGCGAACGTTCACCTGCGCCATGCCGCTAACAGCACCCACGTTGATCCCGCTCCCTTCAATTGCTAGCCCCGCTAGCAACACTATATAGAGAAGCTAGCAAATGGTCAAATGCAAAAGGCCTGCGCCCGGACGACACCGATGCCGTCTGGGCGCAGGCCAGATAACGTGGGCGAACACGTCTGCTAACGCAGGTAAGCCTTCGCGTTGCTCAGGCTGTAGGCAATCGTCGAGCCGTTGTGCAGCAGTGACGACGTCTGCGGGGTAATCGCGCCGGTAATACCCAATGCCAACAGCGCCGAGTTGGTGAGCATCACCTTAGAGTAGGAGCTCGTCAGACGATCAATGAGGCCCTGGCTCATGCGGCGCAAACGCACGATCGCGGCCAGATCCGTGTCGGTCAGGATGATATCGGCGACCTCCTTGGCGATGTCGCTTCCGCCACCCATTGCCAGCCCCACGTCGGCCAAACCGAGTGCCGGCGAATCGTTGACGCCGTCGCCCACCATGGCAACGTGGCGCCCCTCACCCTTAATGCGCTCCACATAGGCGTACTTGTCCTCGGGCAGCAGCTCGGCCTTAAACTCGTCGACACCCGCCTCGCGCGCAATGCGCTCGGCCGTGCGCTCCGAATCGCCCGTGAGCATAACGACATGCTTGACGCCCAGCGCATGTAGGTCGGCGATGGCCTCACGGACGCCGGGCTTGAGCGGATCCTCGATGCCGAGCACGCCGACGACCTTGCCGTCGACCGCCAGATACAGCGGCGACAGGCCTTGCATCTGGAGCTCGATTTGCTCCTTGATGTCGGACTCGAGCTGCGCACCCTCGTCCTCAAATATAAAGTGCGCCGAACCGATAATGGCGCGACGCCCCTCGATGGACGAAGCGATGCCGTGCGCCACGATGTACTCGACCGCGGCATGGCGCTCGCGGTGCTCGAGCCCGCGCTCGAGGGCGGCGTTGACCACGGCACGCGCCACCGGATGCGGGAAATGCTCCTCCAAGCAAGCGGAAAGGCGCAGGACCTCGTCCTCGCTCCAGCCGTCGGTCGTCAGCACGCAAGCCAGGCGCGGCTGCGCCTCGGTGAGCGTGCCAGTCTTATCAAACACAATGGTGTCGGCCTTGGCAAACGACTCAAAGTACTTTGCGCCCTTGACCATGACGCCCATCTTGGCAGCATCGCTCATAGCGGTCATGACGGCGACGGAACCCGTGAGCTTGAGTGCGCACGAGTAGTCGACCATCAGCGCCGCCGAGGTCTTGATAAGGCTGCGCGTGGTGAGCGCAACCAGGCCCGCGAGCAGGAAGTTCCACGGGACGATCTTGTTGGCGAGGTCCTCCATATGCGACTGGCCCTCGGATTTGAGCGAGTCGGCCGTCTGCACGAGCGAGACGATCGAGCGCAGTTTGGTCTGCGCCGTGTTGGCGCGCACGCGCACCAAGATGCTGCCGTCTTCCACGACGGTACCGGCGAACACGTCGTCGCCCACGCTGCGCTCAACGGCCAGCGGCTCGCCGGTCAGGGTCGCCTGGTTGACCATAGCGCTCCCCTGCTCGACGACACCGTCGATGCAAATGGACATGCCAGTGCGCACGGCGACCAGATCGCCGGGCTCGAGCTCGGTCGCAGCAACGCTTACCTCGGTATCGCCGACGACCTTTTGCGCCTTGTCGGGTACATCGAGCAGCGAGTTGATGAGCTCGTTTTCGCTCATGGCGCGGGTGTAGTCCTCGAGCAGCTCGCCCACGTTGAGCAGGAACATTGTCTGGCCCGCGGTGTCGACATCACGCTTGACGAACGAAATGCCGATGGCCGAAGCGTCGAGCACGGGAACGGTCAGGCGCGGCTGCGCCAGCTCATGAAGGGCAGCGCGCAAAAATGCCATGTAACCGGCCACGACAAACACCGCACGCAGAGGCGTCGGCAAGAACCAGCGGCGCGCGTAGTGGGCGCCGACGAGTGTCGCCAGGTCCATAACGAGTTTGTGCTTGCGCGGCTCAAGCTGCATCACATAGCCCGACTTGGCATCGGCGATAGCTTGAGCATCGAGTGCGCCCAAGGCGTCGAGCACGCTCGCGCGACGTGGCTCGTCGTATTCGAGTGCCATCTGGCCGATGCGGCCGTAGACGCGCACCTTGTGCACGCCGTCGATGTCGCCGCCAAGCTTAAGAAGTGCATCGAGATCGCTCTCTGGCACAGGACCCGCCAATTGAAGACGGGTCCTGCCGGGGATCTCGCTAATAATCGAGAATCTCATAGTTTGTGCCTGGGAGCGTTACTCGGCTGCCTCGTCAGCAGCGGCCTCGCTCTGGGTGATGTAAGCAGCCTCGGCAACCATGTCGTCGACATTAGCCTTGGCCTGCTCGACCATGTCCTGGTAGCCGTTCTTGATGCGCATGCCGCACGCGATACCCTGCACGCAGGCATTCTTGACCGGAGCGCTGGTAAGCAGCTTGATGCCGGCCGTGCCAAGCAGAAAACCGCCACCAACAAGCAGGGTGTTAAACGTCGACTTTTTCATGTTGCTTCTCCCTTTTGCCGCATTGGACGCGGCATGGTGCTTCAGCACCCGAGTAAACAAGTTTGCTCGAGCACGCTTTTGAAATATCTCAATTTTATCTAACTATCTAGGTCAGCCATGGCTAACCTTTTGAAAATTAACGATGCGGAGTAACCGATTGTCAATGTGAGAAAGGGACTGTCCCTTTGCCCCTTCTTACAACTGCCAGGTAGCTGCTTCCTTTTGCAGCGCCACCATGCGGGCGAATTCTCCACCTGCCGCCTTGAGCTGCGCCGGAGTGCCCTGCTCGGCAACCACACCATCCTTGAGTACAACGATTTTGTCGGCATTTTCCACCGTACGCATACGGTGGGCAATAACGATAACCGTCTTACCCGCAAGCAGACGGGAGAGCGCCTGCTGAACCACGGTCTCGTTCTCCACATCCAAGCTCGCCGTCGCCTCGTCCAACAGCACGATAGGCGCGTCTTTGAGCAGCGCACGGGCGATAGAGATGCGCTGGCGCTCACCGCCGGACAGCTTGGAGCCGTTCTCGCCGATCATAGTGTCATAGCCCTGCGGCATGCGGCTCACAAACTCGTCGCAGTTGGCGGCACGCGCGGCAGCAAGCACTTCCTCATCGGTGGCATCGCGACGACCAAGACGGATGTTTCCCATCACCGTGTCGTCAAAGAGCAGCACGTCTTGGAACACAATGGCGTAGTCGCGCAGCAGCACCTCGGGATCCACGCTCGTAACATCCACGCCGCCCACGGTGACCGTGCCCGCAGTGGCATCCCAAAAGCGCGCGGCCAGGCGGCTCACCGTGGACTTACCGGAGCCCGAAGGACCGACCAGCGCCGTGACCTCGCCTTCCTTGGCGGTAAAGCTCACATCGGTAAGAACTTTCTCGCCGGCGCGGCCGTCCTCGCCCGCACCATAGCCAAATGCCACGTGATCGAACACCACATCGTGGCCTACGGGCTCAAACTGCTCGCTGCCCCGCGCCACGGGCTCTTCCATGATGGAACGCATGCGCTTGGCCGACGACTCGGCGGCAAACAGCTCGGACATCAGCATCAGCGCCTGATCAAAGGGCGCATAGATGCGGCTCACCATAAGCAGGAAGGCAAACATCACCAAAAAGTCGACCTGGCCGGAGGCGACCATCGCAGCGCCCGTGACCAACGTGGTGGCAATCCCCAGGCGCAGGATGGCAAAGGCGGAGTTGACCAAAAGCCCATTGGCGAGCTCGCCTTTGGTGGTCTCGCGCTCCTCGGCATCGATCACGGCGTTGAGCCCCTCAAGATAATGAGCCTCCTGGTTGGTGGCGCGGATCTCGCACACGCAGTCGAGCGTCTCCTGGATCGCCTCGGTAACCTTGACCTTCTCGGCGCGCACATGGTCGAACACCGGGGTCATGGGGCCGCGTGTCAGATACAGCACGGCAAAGGCCACGGGCACGCTCCAAAACGCCGCGATCGCCAGCTGCCAGCAAAAGAACAGCGACGCCACGAACACAATGGCGCTTGCGATGATGGCACCCCAAAGCTCTCCCAGCACGTGGCTGTAGGCGTGCTCCATGGCCTGGACGTCGCCCATGATGGTCTCGGTTAAATCGGCCAAATCACGACGGCCAAAAAACGACAGCGGCAGCTTGCGCAAGCGCTCGGCAATCTCCATACGCTGCTTGCCGCACTCCTCGTAAAAGATGCAGTAGGTGTAGTAATACTGCTGCCAGTTAGAGGCAAAGAGCAACACGAAAAAGACCAGGAGGCCGCCCACAATCGGCAGGGCATCCGGCAGGTCGGCACCGGTGGCGAGATGTTCGACAAAACCGGCCATGACCAGGAACAATAAGCCCATGCCGGCCATGGTAATGAGATTGGTGAGCGCGGTCCAGAAAATGCCGCGTTTTACGCCGGCGACGCCTTTATCGGATAGGAAATACTTCTTTTGGAATGAGGCGAACATTTAGGCCTCGCCTCCCTTCGTGACGGCGGCATCCGCGGCAGCAGTGATCTTCCAGCTCGCGGCCTGTTCGTATTCGGCCCACATCTTGGCGTATAGACCCTTTTGGGACAGCAGCTCGGCATGGGTGCCAGTCTCCTGCACGCTACCTTGGTTGAGCACCACGATCTTGTCGGCCCCCACCACGGTCGAAAGCCGGTGCGCGATCATAATGACTGTGCAACCCGCCGCCAGTTTGCTAAAGGCGCGCTGGATGAGCGCCTCGTTCTCGGGGTCGGCAAAGGCTGTGGCCTCGTCGAGCACCACGATGGGCGCGTCCTTAAGGATTGCGCGGGCGAGCGCCACGCGCTGGACCTCGCCGCCCGAAAGGTACGCCCCGCCGGCGCCGAGCATGGTGTCGATGCCCTGCGGGAGCTTGGCCACGATATCGTCGCACTGGGCCGCGGAGAGGGCCGCGCGCACTTCGTCGTCAGTGGCTCCAGGCTTGGAGGCGCGCACGTTATCGGCAAGTGTTTGGCGGAACAGCTGGTTGGTCTGAAACACAAAGGCGACCTGGTCCATGAGCTCGTGCGGATCCATGTCGCGAACGTCTACGCCGCCCACGAGCACACGACCCAAGGAAACATCCCAAAAACGCGGGATCAGGCTTGCGCAGGTCGACTTACCGCCGCCCGAGGGACCAACCAACGCAAGGGTGCTGCCTGCGGGAACGCTAAAGCTCACATGATCGACGGCAGGCGCCTCAGCACCCTCGTAGGTAAAGCTCACGTCCTCAAAGCGCACATCGCTGCCAGCGGGGTGCTTGGGTTGAGCGGGCACGGAGAGCTGCTTGGAATCCATAACGCTTCGGATGCGAGCCAGCGAATCAGCACTCATCTGAGACGCCTCGCCCACAAACATAAGCTTGGTCATGGCCGTCGGCACCACGGCCGAAAAGATCGCGTAAAACGTAAAATTGACCATAAAGTGCGCGAAGTCCGTCTCGCCCGGCGCCAGCAGCAGCGCCACAGGCAAAAGAAATGCCACAAGGCCGTTGAGCGCAGTAAGGTTGAGCACCTGCGGACCCCGGCAAAACGTACCCGCATAGTTTTGCGCCATATCGGCGTATTCGGCGATCGCATCGTGGAACGCCTTAAAGGAGTAGACCGTCTGCTGGAATACCTTGACCACGGGGATGCCGCGTACGTATTCGGTGCCGGTCTTGTTCATCTTGACCAGCGCGCCCATGTAAGCCTTCATAAACTCGGCGCCCTTGCCGCTCATCATGGTGGCCATGGCGCAAAACGAAACGACGACCGAGATTAAGCATGCCGCGCCCAAACGCCAATCGAGGGCAAATAGCAGCACAAGCAGGCCCACGACCATGGCGGTGGCACCGGCGATATCGGGCAGCATGTGCGCGAGCAGCGTCTCGGTGGAGGCGGCACAGCCGTCTACGATACGGCGCAGCTCACCGGTGGCGTGCGTGTCAAAGTAGCCGAGCGGCAGCTTAAGCAGATGCTCGCTCGTAGCCTTGCGGATATTGGATGCGCAGCGAAACGCGGACAGGTGCGTGCACATGAGTCCCACGAAATAGACCACGATGCTTGCCAGGGCAAAACCAACAGCCCACCAACCATACATTGCGATGTCGGCGGCCTCGCTCCAGTTGGGCGCCACGGCAATCAGGTCTCGCGCAACAAGCCAGATGCACACGTACGGGCCAAAGCTCAACAGCTGCGAGAACGCCGAGAGGGCCATGCCCAAATACGTTAGGAATTTGCGGTCGCCGGCATATGCAAGCAGCTCGCCGATACCGCCACCTTCCTTTTTCGATCCCTTTGCCATGAGATTCCTTTCTAACGGCTTGAGAATTAACCGTAAGAAACTTATCATGGGCGTGTTAGCCAAGGCACACAATTGGGCCAGGCGTGGACGTTTTCGCAAATGAAGGGGACGCTTTTGAAAATGCGGCGGGCGGCAACCGATATAACCGAGCTCTACGCACCGCAGTTTGAGCAGTTTGGCCTGCAGCTTTCCGGCAAGGGCGCCGTCTTTACCGGTGAGGTGGCAAACGATCGGGCGCACGGACGCGCATGGATCATGCCCCTTTCCCCCACCTGCATCGTCATGGAGCATTTCATTACCCCGATGCACAACATGCACCTAGCCGAGTACACACCCGAACCGTACGCGTGCGTGAGCGAGGTCAGCGCGCCCACGCTCATGTGCATGCCCGAGGCTGGCATAACGCCTGCAAACCTTAAACTCTTGCATGGACCGTGGCCAAACAATGCCGTGTGCAGCTTTATCCAAGATAACTGTGGCGAGGAGTTAAGCCCGCTGTTTGCAGGGCAGCTCTATCACTCGCGCTCGGTGCTCTTTTTGCCTGGATATTTTGACGAACTGGAGCACCGCTATCCCACCGAGTTCGCAGGGGTCTTTGAGGCGTTTGCCGAGCCATGGCACGAGGAAGCGACGTCCGCCATCTGCCACACACTGCACCGGATTAACGAGGACCGCGCCCGCACCGTAGGCGGACACGTCTATATGCAAGGCATCGTGGAGACCATGGTCGCGGAGCTCGCCTGTTCGCGCGCGGCCCACAAGCAGGCGCAGCAGGCGGCAGACACACGCGCCAGCGTGACCATTGCCGAAGAAGCAACGGCAATGATTGAGCGCACGCTCGACAAAGGCAGACGCGTGGGTATCAACGAGGTGGCCGAGAGGCTCTACACAAGCCGCTCCAAGCTATGCGCCACCTTTAAGGCCCAAACTGGCGAGTCCCTGGGCGCCTACATTCGCAGACGCCGCATGGAGCGAGCACAGGACCTTTTGGCCGATAGCGCGCTCACGATAGCGCAGGTGGCAGAGCGTCTAGGCTACCCTCAGCAGGCCGCCTTCGCCCAAGCCTTCAAGCAACACACCGGCACCACCCCCACCGCCTGGCGCTCCCAACATCAATAAGAATGCGACAAAGGGGACAGTCCCTTTGTCGCATGGATTGAGGTCTAATACTTTTCCCGAGAAGTGAACGAGTGAAATCAGACCCCCGAAGCATCCGCATTTTTAGACAGCAAAACCGCAGGAAATACCTGGCAAAATTGCAGGAAAGCGGGCTCAAAAAGTGTCGACGCTTCGAGAGTCCAAATAAGGTCGTTCACTTCTCAGGAAAAGTATTAGACTTCGATTTCCGCAGTCCCATCTACAAAAATGGGCGCGCCGACGGCGCGCCCATTCACCAAATTCCATTCAGCCCACCTGACCCGGAAGGCCGAGTCGTTGCAGAACCCGGGAGCCCCGGCAGGGCGGGTGCTTGCTCAAAATGAGTTCCGCACGCAAAGAAGGCCACTTAATGTGGCCTTCGTCTTGCGCAGGACTGTTCGAAATTTTGAGGAAGCACCCGCCCTGCCGGGGCTCCTGGGTTCCCGTCTACGCGAGCGCCTTTCTCAGCAACTCGTTGAAGAGCTTCGGGTTGCCCTTGCCGCGGCTCGCCTTCATGCACTGGCCCACCAAAAAGCCGATGACCTTCTGGTTGCCGTCACGATACTGCTGCGCCTGATCGGCACAGTTAGCCAGTACCTCGTCCACGATCGGCTGCAGCGCGCCGGCGTCGCTCACCTGGCGCATGCCGCGCTCATCGACGATCTTGTTGGGGTCGTCGCCGGTCTGGGCCATGGCCTCAAAGACCTCGTGCGCCTGGTTGGAGCTGATGGCATCGGTCGCCAGCAGCTTGGCGAGTGCCGCCACTTGAGCCGGCACGATGCCGGACTCGGCGAGCGACACGCCTGCGCTCTTAAGGTAGGCGATCATCTCGTTGACCAGCAGGTTTGCGACCGTCTGGGCCTCCTTGCCAGCCATACCGGCAGCGGCAGCCTCAAAGAACTCGGCAAACTCGGGGTCGCCCGCGATCTGCTCGGCATCGGTCGCCTTAATACCAAAGTCGGTCTCAAAACGGGCGCGCTTGGCATCGGGCAGCTCGGGAATCTCGCCACGGCAGCGGTCGATGAACTCGTCGTCCAGATCGAACGGCGCCAGATCGGGATCGGGGAACAGACGATAGTCGTCGGCCGTCTCCTTCACACGCATAACCACGGTGCGCTTACGGCTGGGCTCCCAGTGGCGGGTCTCCTGATAGATGATTCCGCCCTCCTCGAGCACCTCGGCCTGACGGCAAATCTCGTAGGCAAGGCCGTCGTGCAGGCTCTTAAACGAGTTGAGGTTCTTGAGCTCGGTCTTGGTGCCCAGCTTGGTCTCGCCGCGGCGGCGCAGCGACACGTTGCCGTCGCAGCGCATGGAACCCTTCTCCATGGAGCAGTCCGAAATGCCCAGCGTCACAAAGATGCGACGGAGCTTCTCCATAAACAGGCGCGCTTCCTCGGGCGTACGCAGATCGGGCTCAGTCACGAGCTCAATCAAAGGCGTGCCGCAGCGGTTGTAATCGACGAGCGACTCGGCCGCGGCGGTAATACGGCCCTCGGCGCCGCCCACGTGAACCATCTTGGCGGCGTCCTCCTCCATGTGGATGCGCAGGATGCGGATGGGCACCGTGTAGGAACCGTCCTCGCGACGCTCGGGCATCTGCAAGTTGGACGCGTCATAGCTGGCCAGGTGGCCGGCGCGCTGGTTGCCCTCGCGCATGGTCGACGTCATGGACGTGGACAAGCCCTCGGCGTTGGCCGAGGCGCTCGCCAGGCTCTGGGCCTCGGCCTCGCCAAACGCGCATTCGGGGCGCTCGGCGGCACCGCGACCGGTCACATCCAGATCAAGGTGACCGTACATGGCAAAGGCGACCGGACCCTGCGTGGTCTGGAAGTTCTTGGCCATATCGGGATAGAAGTAGTGCTTGCGGTAGAACATCGAGTGGCGCTGGATCTCGCAGTTGGTGGCCAGACCCGCCTTGACGATGCTCTCGATAGCGCGCTTGTTGGGCACCGGCAGGGCGCCGGGCAGGCCCAGGCACACCGGGCACACGTTGGCGTTGGGCTCGTCATCGTGGCTGAGCTTGCAGTTGCAGAACATCTTGGTATCGAGTGCGGTGAGCTCGGTGTGGATCTCCAGGCCGATCACGGCCTCCCAATCCTGCAGGACCTCGGAAAGCTCCTTCATTACAGCTCGCCTCCCTTCCCGGCAAAATCGGGCGCGACGGAAAGCACGGGCGCGCCCGTGGCGGCATCGGCAAAGCCGCGCTCCAGGGCGCGGGCAAACGTGAGCAGCTGACGGTCCTTAAACGCCGGGCCCACCAGCTGGGCAGAAACGGGCAGCTGAGTGTCCTCGCCCAGGCCCAGCGGCACCGAGATACCGCCGTTGCCGCAAATGTTGAGCGAGATGGTGTACAGATCGGAGAGGTACATCTGCGTGGGGTCGCTGATCTCGCCAAACTTAAAGGCCGTGCGCGGCGAGGCGGGCATGAGGATGGTGTCCACCTTGGCATACGCGGCGTCGTAGTCCCGCGTGATGAGCGTACGGGCCTTTTGCGCGGCGTAGTAGTACTTGTCGTACACGCCCGAGCTCAGCAGGTAGGCGCCGAGCATCTGACGGCGCTTGGCCTCGGCGCCAAAGCCGTGGGCGCGCGAAAGCGAGCTCTGGTCGGACAGGTTGGCGCAGCCCTCCTCCTGATAGCCGTAGCGAATGCCGTCAAAGCGAGCCAGGTTGGAGAACGCCTCGGCCGGACCGATGACGTAGTAGGCAGCGATGGCGGCATCCAGGTGCGGCAGGTCGACCTCGACCAGCTCGGCGCCCTGGTTCTGCAGCTCCTGGGCGGCGCGCTGAACAGCGGCCTTGACCTCGGGCGTCAGACCCTCGGCCTCCATAAACGCGGGGATGATGCCCACGCGCTTGCCCTCGATGCTGTCGTTGAGATGCTCGGTAAAGTCGACGGCGCAATCCTGGCTCGTGCAGTCGTACGGATCGTGGCCCGCGCCGGTAAGCGCGTTCATGGCCAGCGCGACATCCTCGACCGTGCGGCCAAAGGGCCCCACCTGGTCGAGCGACGAGCCAAAGGCAACCACGCCGTAACGGCTCACGGCGCCATACGTGGGCTTAAAGCCCACCACGCCGCACAGCGACGCCGGCTGGCGAATGGAGCCGCCGGTGTCCGAGCCCAGCGAGAGCGCGACCTCGCCCGCGGCGACGGCGGCAGCGGAGCCGCCCGAGGAGCCGCCGGGCACGCGTTCGGTATCCCAGGGGTTGTTGGTGCGGTGGAACGCCGAGCTCTCGGTGGAGCTGCCAAAGGCAAACTCATCCATGTTGGCCTTGCCCATGGGCAGGCAGCCGGCGTCGAGCATGCGCTGGACACAGGTGGCGGTGTAGACGCTCTGGTAGTCCTCGAGCATGCGGGAAGCGCAGGTGGTGCGCGTGCCCACGAGGTTCATGTTGTCCTTAATGGCCAGCGGCACGCCCGCGAGCGGGGGCAGCGGCTTTCCGGCGGCACGGTCGGCATCCACACGCGCGGCGGCCTCGAGCGCAAGCTCGGGCGCCACCTGCAGGAATGCCTGAACCCCGCCCTCGCGCGCCTCGATGGCGGCAAGGGAGGCCTGGGCCACCTCGGTAGCGGTAAAGTCGCCGGCGGCAACGCCCGCGGCGATCTGGGCGGCGGTAAGGGAATCGAAGCTTAGCGCCATTATTCGCTCTCCCCCTCTCCCAAAATGGACGGCACGCGGAAGTAGCGCTCACGCGCGCTGCCGGCGTTTTCGAGCGCGACGTCGAGCGGCAGGTCGCGCTCGGGCTCGCGCAGGTCGTCGCCCATCACGTTGGACAGGCTTCCGATGGGATGGAACGTGGGCTCCACGTCGGGTAAGTCATATTGCAGGACGGGCTCGAGCATCTGGACGGCGTCATTCATGTAGGACGTCATCTGGGTGAGCTCGTCATCGGTCAGTGCGATCTTTGCGTACTCGGCGATGCCGCGCACGTCTTTCTCGCTGAGTGCCATAGGCGCTCCCTTCCGCATAACAGATAAACCGCTCTAGTATACAAGGCAACGCCGCTTGGAGCAGGCGCTTTACCCAAATGCAGCGAAAACGTAACGAGGGCGGCGGGTTGGCAGGCTGCGGGCTGGCGATTCTGCAGCGAAAACCGCGCCGTCCGTAGCGAAAACCGTACCGTCCATAGCGAAAACCGTCTCGACCACAACGAAAAGCATCACAACATTCGACGCTTTTCGTCAAAATCGCGATTTTCATCGAATGTTGTGATGGTTTGAAAGCCCCGACCACCACAAAGGTGCCTGTCCCCTTTGTGGTGGTTCTGGAGAATGTCTTATGCCGAGGCCTTGGCCTTGCGGCGCTTGCGGACCGCGTGGATCACGATATCCAGCAGCAACAGCACAATGGCTACGACCACAATGAGCACGGCAAACTCGCGCTTGCCCCAGTGGCGACCGGCCAGCGACTTTTGCTTGTCGACGTCCTTCTTGTTGTACTTGGTGCGCACGCAATGCACCAGCAGGCGATGGTCGTTAACGCCGTAGGGCGTGCAGGTGACGAGCGTCACCTTGTCGGCGCCGGGCTCGATGGTCAGCGACTCCATCTCCTCGGGCAGCACCACCTCGGAGTCCACCATCTTATAGGCGAGCGTCTTGTTCATGGTGTGCAGCAGCACCAGGTCGCCGGGCTCCAGCGAGTGGATGTCGTCGAACATGCTCAGGTTGCGCATGCCCGAGTGCGCCGTGAGCACGCAATGCGTCGAGGTGCCGCCCACCGGCAGGCTCGTGCCCTCCAGGTGGCCGACGCCCGCCATGAGGACTTCTTCGCTCGTGCCGTGGTAGATGGGCATGCTCACGTCGATGGAGGGGATCTCGACCCAGCTCATCATGGGGTCGCGGTCAAAGATGAGCTGCTGAGCGTAGGGCTCGATCTGGTCGGCGGGGAGCTCGGTGGCCTCGCCCGCCAGCTGCTCGTTAAAGGAGCGCGCCTGGAGCAGGATGCGCTCGCGCTCCTCGGCAGACAGCGCGTCCACGGTGCTGGACACCGTGCTGATCTGGTTAAACACGCCCGAGGCCTCGATCCGGTCCAAAATCCACGGCCAGGTCATAAGGCCCACGCCGATAAGGATGATGACGATGGTGATGAGCCGGTCGGCCCAGCGAGGCAGCCGCTTGCGGCGGCGCTTGGGCTTTGGTTGAGGTTTGGGCTGAGGGCTTGAGCCGCCGTTGTCCGCGGCGTTATTGCTCTTCATATGTTTGGCGCCCTGCACCATCGCCAGTCACTCCTCTACAGCTCAGGTTGTCTAAACAAATAATAGCCGAATTGCGAGCTTCCGCGCCGGACAACGCAGCTAGACCGCACCGTCCGGGCCACGTAACCCCACTCAACCAATCAAGCCATATGTTGCTTTCATCGTCTCGAGCAACTGCACCATCGTTACGCCCGCAACCCCGATCTGTTTCAGATTGACGTCGCCCACCTCACAATCTTTGACAAACGCAAGCATATCATCCTTCAGCTCTCCGCCCAGGTCGACACCTTCCGACTCGCCGAGCAGCTGAGCAAGCCTCAGCGCATCGCGTTTATGCTTTTTTACCTTCTTCGAATCAACGTTCTCCCCCGCCTCCCTTCTAGCTTTTAGGTCGAGATACGCCTTCGCTTTGAACGGGACAATGTATTCCGTACCCAGGACCGAAACGCCGTCTACGGTCCGAATTCCCTGAAGGAACAAGCTGTAGTAAGCATCGTCCAACAAAATTGCCGAAAGACTGCTTATGTTTTCATCAACGTGAATTGGCGCCACATCAATCCCCTCACGACCCTTTAGAAAGTCGGGGCACTTCGCGAAGAGCTCGATCATATGGGGGTAACCCGGCCTCTTTGGCTCTGTAAACCGATAAAAACATGAGCCTTTACCTTCGCCCCAGCCGCAGCGGTAGCCGCCATCACGCACCAGAGTCCATATGGCTTCTGCCGTCTGAGGCAACCGGTCATCGGCGGCAATTACCACATCAAAATCGTGAGTCGCCCTAAACGGAAGCCCCGCCTCCGCGAGCAAAATGTCGCATGCCGTACCGCCGATAAGGGCATACGATCCTGCAGCTTCTTGCATATGCTGCTGAAATTCTTGGAGACCTTCTACAGCGCTTCTTGCCATGGATATTCCTTTCCAAACATGCGATCGACTTCGAGCTGAATTCGTTCATCGTCGATTGCCGCCAAAGATAGCGCAAGCGATATGTTGTCGACACGGGAGGAGCCGGCAAACACGGGTGCATAGCGCCACACTTGGATCATCGCCGTTTCGTTATCCGGCAGCTCCCCATCTGCGACTTCGAGGTCGCTCAGTTGACGCCATGCACTTCTTAAGACGGCCTTTTGTTCCATGCCCGGCGCAGCGAGCATCGAACGCGCAGCGAGCGCCGTCTCCCCGGCGTCAACAAGATAGTCGATCTGCGGCGTCTTCCTTGCAAAAAAGACCTTCGAGACAGGCGAGGAGAGCTCTGCCATGTGCTCGCTGAGCAGAAGATCAACGGCAACAGGGAACACGACGACACGTCGCTCGCGACGCTCGCGCCTCGCGAGCCCCCTGTCAACAAGCTCGGTTATGGCCTCACTCGCGCGGCTTGCCGAAATCCCAAGCGCACGACAAAGGTCATAGGGACGATATGACTCCTGGGCTGCTCCCCAGATTGCGGCAGCCTGCGCGTTGGGTGACATCTTGGTCGCGTGGTTGCGAAACCGGGCACCACCCCTCTCCGTGCAGGCTGTTCCCATAAATGGAAGAAAAGCCTGTCTGCCGGGGCAAACAAACGGAATCCCTTGTGCGACCAATGCTTTGCGCTGACGTGCATCGGCATCAGGAAACGAAACGACAACAGGAGTCTCCGCACGCAAGGCTAACTGACTATAGACCCTCTTAGCCTCGGGAAGCCCGACGCCAGTAGGCAAACTTGCAAGCAAAAACGAAAAACCGTTTGCGTCAACAGCGCGGACGTCAATCGCCCGCAGATACAGCGGCAAGCGTGCGGATCCAGGCCAAGTTCTGGCCTTGGCGGAGAGGCCTAGTGCTTCTTGTAAGTAGATTAGCGCTTCGTTCATTTCCATTGTTTTCGTTCGATTCCAGTTTATATTGGAATTATACATAATTTTCGGAATTAACGAGATTCCGTTCGCGCCTAAGCCCATATTTGAGTTTTCAAAATGTCCCGAATCGACTGGGCGATTCGGGATACAATGTCAATAGAAAACGACGCACCCCGCGTAAGTGTACGAGAGCGCGGGCGGCCTAGTTTTCAGTTTTTGTTAAATGCCCGGGATCCGACCCCCGGGCATTCTTATTTGCGCTTTCGGCGCAAATGCCGTCCACCGTCCGCACCGCGCGTGCGCCTACGGACCTTAAACCGAACCTCATACGAGTCAAGAAACGCGATGACGAACGTGCCCACCGCCGCGAGGGCGGCGAGGGCGTTAAGGAATTTCAGCATTTGGGGACCTCCGATCGAGTCGTCGGCCGCCCGCGCACGGGATACGTCGCAAGAATATTTTACTGCGAGTGTATGCACCAACGCCCGGTAAACGCGATTTTGACAAACATTTGTTCGATAGTTACACACACGGCTCCTCGCCCGGCGGAGCCTGGCCGCATTGTCCGGGTTTGCCCGACGTGTTTGCGTTTTCAAAATGTCCCGAATCGGCGGGGCGATTCAGAATACAATAGCCACAGGAAACGACGCACCCCGTGTAAGTGTACGAGAGCGCGGGCGGCCTAGTTTTCAGTTTTTGTTAAATGCCCGGGATCCGACCCCCGGGCATTCTTATTTGCGCTTTCGGCGCAAATGCCTTCTGCCGTCCGCACCGCGCGTGCGCCTCTACGGACCTTAAACCGAACCTCATACGAGTCAAGAAACGCGATGACGAACGAGTCTGCATCGGACAATGGAGGCTGGCTGCATTGTCCAAAAAACAAGGCAGACTCCAGTACGGAGTCTGCCCCGAAAAGAGAATGGCAAAGCAAGAACGTGGATGGACGAGAAAAGTGTCCGCAAGTCTCATGGCCATCACATCCCACCTGCCAAAGAGATGGGTGAGTGAGCGTTACTCCTGCTCGGACTCCTTAGCCTGCTTACGGCTGCGGATGAGGTGCGCCACGCCGATGACGAGCACCGCGCCGCCAGCGATCCAAGTGAAGGTCACACCGTTGAGGCCGGTGAGCGGGAGGTTAGAGCCCTTCTTGTTCTTGACGGTGAGGGTGACGGTGCCGCCGGTGACTTTCGGGGTGACCAAAGTGGAACCGTCCTTCTCTGCGGTCACTTTCAACGTATTCGGATCAGTGTTCCCAGCGAACGTCTTGCCCTCGAGTTCACCAAGGCCCTCGGCGGTAATGGTGAAGGTAAAGTCATCCAACGTGTTGTAGCCAGGGTTACTGCCCTCAACCTCGTGCACCGTGTAGGTACCGGCGTCGAGTCCGGTTACGCTGATTTCACCACTCTCATCAGTCTTAAACCGATGTTCATCATTGCCAAGCGAACCGTTCTCCTGAACATACTGCACGCCCACTTTGCCAGCCTCAAGCTCGTCAGCGCCCGTGGCCTTGATGGTAAACTCGACATCCTTGAGCTTGGTGTTGTCTTCCGAATCTTCCTTGACGAGCTTAAGCGCATAGGTGTAATCACGAACGGTATCGAGCACGGACTCACCCTTGCCATTGCTCATGGGGTTATTGGAGTAGATGAGCTTGACGCTGTTGGGATTGCCCTCGCCGCCAACAGTAACCTTATCGACCTTCTTGTGGTCGAGCTTGGCAGTATAAGTGACGACGACATTAGAGCGGCCGTCGAGCGTCGCGCCGGCCAAGTTCGCAGCAGTTTTGAGGTCGGCAAACTTTACGGTCAACGTGTTAGTTGTATTATCAATCGAAGCATCGTAACCAGTCTTCTCGCCCTCAGTCGAGTTACGAGAAAGGGTCTTATCGCCGATTTTAACTTCAATGGTGCCCGCGTCTGCCGTAAGGCCGGCAGAGAGCTCGTCGTTAAACTCATAATAGTAGGTGTCGAACGTGGCGATGTTGTCGGCAACGGTGCCCGTCAGCTGGTAATGGACGTCCTGATCCATCCGGGAATCTGCCTTGTCTTTCCAATCGCTACCGGGCTTGTCGTCTTTGACCTTCTTCTCGACCGTAGGAATGCCGGTCTTCTCGGTAACCTCAACAGCGCTGCCGCCCACGACAGCGAAAATCGGGGAAGTACCAGTCTGCTTTTTGCCGGAATGGCTATCCGCAGTGCCGATAGAGTCAACGTCCGTCAGGAAGAGATAGTAGCCAGAGTTATCAAATGATACTGAGATGTCCGCGGCGAAAGCAGCGGCAGAAGCTCCCTTTGGCGTGACAGGAGTAGTGTCCTTGACCAAGCTAGCAATCGTATCGAGCAAATCATCATTGTTCACAACCTGAGAAGCATCCTGGAGATATGTGGCCATCCAGTCGGCGACGTCCTGTGCAGAGGGAGTCCCGGGAAGCTCGCCGCCTTTCTCGTCACTCTTTATGGCGGCAATGATGCCATTCTTATCAGCGGCAGATAGTCCGTCGGCCCAATCGACGTTGGACGCGACCTTCTTCCCGTCCTTGTCCACGACATCGGCCTTAAAGATCTGGTATGCCTTGTACTTCACATCGCCGTTCTCAGTGTTCTTATTGATGGTGATGCTATTGGTCGTGGCAGCCGCCGCATCTGCAGCAAACGCCATGGTGACCGGGGCCATCACGCCGCCGAAGCTCAGAGCTGCGGTGAGGCCGGCGGTTACTGCCAGGCGTGCGATGTTCTTGCTCATGCTCATCTTCTTTTCCTCCGTTTTCCGGTTAATCCCCATTCGATCGGTCATCGTCTGTCTGTGTCTTAGCATCTGCTTCGCTATGTCTCGCCCCGCTCTCGGTGGGGCTGCCAGCTACTCTTTATGGCTGCCACCTCCCCGCTTGACCAGGAGCGCGACCACGATGAGCGCGGCTCCGGCGACCGCTGCGGCGACCGCGGCGTACATTGCCATATCGCCAGTCGAGGGCATAAAGCCTCCGGTGGTAATGCTAGGGGGTATGCCGGTGGGCGTGTTGATGAGCGACGCCTCCAGGCTGCCCGTCGACCCGTCCGCGCTGTCGGCGCGTAGGGGCGACTCGGCCGTGATGGTGAGCTTGGGCTTGGCGGCGGCCACCTGGTCGACGTCCAGGCCC
This sequence comes from Collinsella sp. CLA-AA-H167, assembly GCF_040095305.1. Lineage (NCBI taxonomy): Bacteria > Bacillati > Actinomycetota > Coriobacteriia > Coriobacteriales > Coriobacteriaceae > Collinsella > Collinsella sp. CLA-AA-H167. The sequence goes on along the minus strand of NZ_JBBNGA010000008.1, from coordinate 59,768 downwards.
TCGGCCTTGACTGTCACGGAACGCGTGCCCTCAAAGGCGGTGTAGCCCTTGGGCGCCTTGAGCTCGCGGACATCCAGCTTGCCCGAGTCCACGCCCGAGACGGTCACGCGGCCGTCCTCGCCCGTGGTGACGGTGGCCTTGCCCTCCGCATCCCACGTGCCGTCGGCCGCCAGCGTGCGGCCGCGGTCGTCGGCGATGCTCAGGACTGCCCCGGCAAGCGGCTTGTCGCCGTCGCTGCCGCGCTTGGTGAGCGCGAGATCCCAGGTGTAGGCGCACGCATCGTCGCTCGGCGTGCGGGTGAAGCCGGCGTCGCCGGACTGGTCGGCAAAGGGAGAGCGCGGGTAGCGCAGGTAGACCTCGTTGGGGTTGCCCTTCGCGATGCCGTGGTTGCATGCGCTGTTGAGCGGCGCGTTGTACACGGCGACCACGCGGGCGCCCGCAGTGAAGGCGTCGGCCCCGCCGAGCGCGGCGATCAGGTCGCCGGTGCGCACGGTGAAGGTCCCGTCCGCCGCCACCTTGGTGGCGCACTGGGCCGTGATATCGGTCCAGCCCTGCGCGGGCTCGGTGCCGGCGCGCCCGTCCTTGCCGGCCGAGACAGCGTCGAAGCCGCCGTCCGCGCCCGCCGCCACGTACACGCGCACGCTCGCGGCGACCTTGGAGGGGTCGAGCCCCGCGCTCATGGTGTCGACGAACCGCACCGTATAGGTGTCGTAGGCGGCAAGGCCCGCCGGGACCGTGGCAGAGAGGCGCCAGTACAGGTCGTCGGCGACCGTGGCGTCGGCGGCCTTCTGCCAAGCGGCGGTGCTGTCCTCCAGCACATGCTTGGACACCTTGGGGGTCGCCGCCTTGGGCTTGACGGTGACGGCGCTGCCGCCGACCAGGGTCATGATCGGCGCGGTGCCGGCCTCGTTCTGGGCGATGGCGTCGTCGTCGGCGACGATGAGCCAGTAGCCGCAGGGCAGCTCGGCCGCCGTGCCCGCGTTAAGGGCCACGGACACGGGGCCAAAGCTCTGGAGGGAACGAGCGAGCTGTGCGCTCAGCGCGCTCGTAAGGTGGGAATCGGTGTCGAGCCACTCGGCAGCTTCCCGCGCGGTGGTCTGGGAATTGGGCATGCCGGCGCTGTGCAGCACAGGCAGCGCGGCGTCGCGCACGGCGTCGCTTGCCCAGGCAAGGTCGGTGAAGGTCTTGCCGTCGCTGTCGCCGTCGACGACGTTGGCGCTAAAGATCTGGTAGGCGTCGTAGCTGCTCGCCACGGTGCCGCTCACCGTGATGGAACCGGTCGAGGTCGGCGCGGCCTGCGCGGATGCGGGGAACACAACCGCGCAGGTGCCGATCAGGAGGGCAAGCAGTGCAAACAAGATCGGGAAGGAGCAAACTTTCTTATTCACGACGCTTACCTCCCTTCGCATTCGCCTTGCGACGAATGTGCATCCAGGCCGCAGCAGCGCAAAGCACCGCCGCGCCGGCAAGGTACGTCAGAGTGACGCCCGACATACCAGAAAGGGGCAAAGAGGTTGAGTAGGTGTTGGTGAAGGTGGGAGTGGACTTGCCGGTGAGGTCGTGGGGCGTGTCAGTGGTCACTTCATTGCCATCACGATCCTGAATCTGCTTGTAGGTCGCAGTGACGTCGATATGGTGGTTAGAGTCGTCAGTCGCGTTAACCGTAATCTGATAGACCGACTTGTCGTACGTATAGTGCGAGAACAGCGAACCGTCGTCTTTCTCGCGCACGTAGTACGTGAAGGTCTTGGAAGCACCACGGCCAGCGGGGCCAGACGCGAGCTGGTCGAGTTGATCGAGTTTGTAATCAATCTTGTCGAAGCTCAGGGTCTGGGACTTGTCGCCGTCGGCAGTGGTGGACTTGCTGCTAACGATATCCGTAAAATCTGTGTCGGTCGCAAGCTGGAGCGTGAACTCCTTCATCTCGCCACCCTCAACGACCTTAGTCGCCATAGGCGTCCAGGAGCCCTTCGAGTCGTACGGAGTGAACTTGTTAGTGAAAGTCGTGGAGTCACCCTCACAGATAATTGGATAATAGTCTCCACTCTTCTGCACCTTGCTCCTCGCTTTTACGTTCTCCCACTTCCCAGACGACTCGCGGAATTCGTACTTGGTTACACCGACGTTTTTAATCGTGTAGTTATGGATGTAAAGATCCTTCAGTTGGCTTGAGTTTTCTTTACTCGGAACAGACATGAGCAAGGTCTTGGTATCTTCGGCCGTCACCACAATCTTATACACGCTGGAGTCGTACGTGATGCCAGAATCACCACCGGGATCTTCGACCAAGTAGTATGTGATTTCGTTACCCGCGCCACTCGATGCGAATTGTTCACCAAGGTCAAACGTAATGCTGCCTTCTGCATCATTTGCTGCTGTTCCAACCTCGGTGCAAACGTCGCGATTGAATGTCGTGCCAGCTGTCGTGCCAGCCAAAGGGTCGTCTGAATCCTTGCGATACACCGTAAAGGAGAACTCCCCATCATTGAGCTTGCGGCCTTCCAGCTTCTTGGTCGCCTTGAGCTTGAGGCTCGGATAGACATACGTGTCCTCAGGCGCGCCCATGTACAGGTCGCCGTTCGACATGATGCCGCCGCCATGGTTCCAGGAATAATTGCCCGTGATAAACGTCGCGCCCGCCTCTAGCGCAGCCTTTCGCGCATTGATCGCCTCGGGGTCTTGAGCCTTAACATTCGAACTCAGGCCGATGCTGTTATATACCTGCACGCCACCGTTAGCGGGGACAGTAATGGCTTTCTGAAGCTCTAAGCTTCCCCGATACTTAGCATCGCCGCCGCCAAGCATTTTGCCAATCACCGCCGCGATCGGAGTCGTATGACCCTCCGCCGCAAGGAAGAAGTCCGCGTGGCCGTTTTCGCGAAACACTTCGGCATTGTAGGCGTCGGAGTCCTGGTCCTTACCGTGACCACCGCCGGAAAGATGGGGGGTGCCGTTATTGCCTGTATTACTCACGGATTCGTAATCGTTCGCGTTTTGCTCATTTCCGGCAGAAGTATTACCGAAAATCGCCGTGCCGTCGGTGCCTGTCACCAAAGTCTTACCCGTCGGGCAAACCGCAACGCCGCCACCGTAGCCACCGGCCTCATTGCTGCTTATATAGGAGTTATAGACAAATAGCCTACCAGCATTAGACGCGACCTTAGAATCGCCCTGGACGAAGATGCCGCCTCCACCCCAGTCAAAGCGAGACATGCAGTGGTTATTAGTGATATAGACTGGATTTGAATTTGACGCTCCTTTTATCATCGCGTCAACCATCTGGCCCACGCGAATGCCGGCACCCTCAGAGCGAAAACTCACGTTAGAGGCAATAGTTCCCCCCGTAATGTTGAGCCATGCCGTTCTCCCCCCTTGGTGTCCGATGTCGGTCACATAGACGCCACCGCCAGCTTCCTCAGAATAGTTGCCCGTAATCTGGCCACCAGAAATGGTGACATGAGTACCGTTTTTAGCGGCAAGTCCAGCACCGCCATGATCGCCATTACCATCGTTACCACAGTAATTGGCATATTTATTGTTAGTAATGTAGCCACCAGAAACAGTAACGCTGCCGCCTTCGGCCATGATGCCGCCGCCGAAACCAACACCAGTAGCAAGCGTGCTGTTGCCGGAGATTACGCCATTAGTTATGTTGACCGTGGAGTCTTTAGCATACACACCACCGCCACTAGGAGCACTGTTGCCGGCAATTACGCCACCGGAAACCTCGAGGGTCGAATTACCGTGTATTTCAATTCCGCCGCCCGCACCCGAGCCAGAAGCTCCACACACATAGCCGCCGCGCATGTTGACGGTAGAGCCGTTCTCGGCATAGACCAAGCTGCTAACGCTGCCGCCTTGTTTTTGCGTGATCACGCCGCTCACAAGGTTAAACGTGCCGCCCTTGCCGTTGTTGTTATATAGATTGATGAGCTTTAGATTTGCGTTGCCGCCGCACGCCACGATGGCGCCTTTAATCTCAACGTCATGTTTGACAAGTGTCTCGGTTGTGCCTGTTCCGCTCGGGGACGATTCGGTCACGTAGTAGGTAAGATTAGATGGAATGTTATCGTTATCGTAAGTCAGTTCGGCATTCTTGCCATAATTGGCGGCATTCTTGTCATAATTATCGGCATTCAGGCTCTGCCCCTGATCAGCTAGCTGCTGGCCCTCGCTGACCGTCTCACCCACCTGTGCAGAATCCCTAATTGTAAGTGACGCACCACCGGCAACATTGAATAACGGCTTGTCGGCGCTCGAGTGCTTAATCTTATGACCACTTAGGTCAAGGGTGATATTGCTGCCGCCTTTGTTAAGTGTGATTTCACCAGGAAAGTCAATATCAGCCGCAAGCGTAAAGCTGGCGGTTTGATTTTCCTCAACGCCTAGAAGCTTTCCCTGCAAGTCACCGGCATTCTTGATGTCCGTGGCTGTCTCTTCGCTCGCCACAGCCTCCTCGGCTGACGAACCAGCGCCATCGTCGATCGCTTCATTTTCTTCTGCCTGCGACTCGTCCTTGGGCTGCTCCTCCTGCTGGATTTCGTCGTCGCCCGCAGCATCGTCACTATTCTGGTTTTCGGTATCCCCGTTGTTGGTGTTGCCTACATCAGTAGACTCACTTGAGGAACCCCCCCCCATCACAGTTTCCTCGGTAGAAACCGTCTGGGCATCGTTGGCAATGGCCTGCGAGATCGGAGGCATGACGAGCGACAGTACCAGGCTCAAAACGGAGGATCCGCACAAAACGCCTGCCAGCACACGGCGCGTCGCTTTATTACTCTGCTTAGATTTATCCGAATTCGCTTTCATCGATGTCTCCTCCCCAAGAGACCGCGATCTTGCTCTTTCACCATCAAACTTGGGCGCGCAACCTATAATTGCTCGCGCTCGATATGCATATTATTACTCTTTGTTTAAACAACGCAAGCCTAACAATGTCAGTTTTGCTTTACGTTGCCTTAACTTCTTGACAATTATTCAAACTATGCATTGTTTTTCGAGGGTTAAATTTCGGAAAGACGCTGGTAAACTCGTTAGCAAATCTAGATAAATGACACTTTATCATTGTTTGTACAACACTTTGTTTTAACCCGCTCAATCTGTGAACGGTCAAAATTGCGCCGTGAATGGCAGTATATCTACCTGGAAATATTAGTTATGAGCTAATTGGTCAATTACTGCACAACTAGCGTGTGCCGATATGTTCATACATCGACACTTGAATGGCATCGCATGTTACCGGCCGCAAATCTCCTCGCTACAAAAAAGCGTCCCAACAATCGACTGTTGGGACGCTTGGAAAACCACCACAAAGGCGCTCTGCCCTCTTTGTGGCTGCCCCCCGGCGCTACAGCAGATGTTCCTCGATAAAGATCGCAATGCCGTCTTTGTCGTTGCTGGCGGTTACAAAGTCGGCGGCGGCACGGGTGGCATCGCTGCCGTTTGCCATGGCCACGCCCACGCCGGCGTCGGCCACCATGCAGGTGTCGTTATCGGCATCGCCAAACACGCAAATGTCCTGGAGCTTCATGTCGTTGAGCTCTGCCACGCGCACAAGGCCGCGCGTCTTGGACACGTGCGGATCCATGAACTCGTAGAGCCGCTGCGTGGTTTGCAGAGCCGCCGCCTTAACAGTGTCATCGGCAAACGTCGACGCCCGCTCAATCGCCCGCGGCATTACCTCGGGCGCCATGGTAAACATCACCTTGGGCTGCGGCTCGCGCAAAAACTCGGCAAAATCGACCACCTGGTAGGGCACGCCGTCGACGCGCGACAGGTGCTCGACGCACGCGTTGCTCTCGGGCACGTAGAACACGCCGTCTCGGGGGCAGACGGGCGTTGCCGGAAGGTCCGCCATGTGCTTGCAGATGCGCGCGATGGTCTCGCCCGGCAGCGGATAGCTCAGCTCGTTGATGTCGTGCGCGCGGTCGATGACCTCGGCACCACCGCAGCCTACCAGCACGTCCACCAGGCCTTCGATGCCCCAGAGCTCGTACATGGCCTCGGTCGCGTGGGCGTCGCGCCCGGTGCACAGGCCAAAGAGCACGCCGCGCTCGCGCAGGGCGCGGATCGCCGCCACGGTGCGCGGGGACACCGCGTGCTGGCTCGTGAGCAGCGTACCGTCGATATCGCAGAACACGGCTTTGATGTGGCTGAAGGTGGTGTCCATGGGGGCCTTTCTGGGTCGTGCGGCGGTGTGGGGTGTATTCGTGAACGGCGTACATGGTATACCAAGGCACAGGCGCGGCCCGTCAAAGCAAAAACCACCACAAAGGTGCCTGGCCCCTTTGTGGTGGAAGTGACGTTTGCGGGCCAAACCATCACAACATTCGACATTATTCGGCTAAATCGCGATTTTCATCGAATGCTGTGATGGTTATTACTGCCTTGCAGCACGATCAAAATGCCAGCGACCAAACAGCAGCAACGCCGCGGGAACCGCCGTTACGACCATGCCCGCCCCCACGAGCGTCCGCTGCACACCAAACGTCGCCGCCAGCCACGGGGCAATCGCCAGCGGCGCCACGCCGGCAAACATATTGCCAAAGCCCATGACCGAATTGACGCGACCAAGCTGCTCGAGCGGAGCCGTCGTTTGCACAATGGTGTTGTGGAGCGGGTTGACGACACCCCACGCCACGCCCAGGACAATCTGGCCGACGAGGGCTACACCCACGTACGGTGTTCCCACATAGAGCAAACTTCCCAGGCCCACGGACATAAGCGCCACGAGCAGCGTTTTAAGGTTGACCAAGTGCGGCGGCAAGCGGAGCGCGAGCACGGCACCCAGCACCGCGCCGACACCGCAGGCCGACGAGAGCCAGCCCATCCACTCAACACCGACGTGCAGGACATCGCGGTAGAAGAACGATTCGAGCGGGTCGAAGGCTCCATAGCCAAAGTTCGAAAGAAAAATGATGCAAAACAGCAGGGCGAGAACGCTGTCGGTGAAGACCGTCTTGATGCTGGTCGCGAAGGTGGCGTGGGCGGACGTGCTGGGGTTGGAGCTTTGTCCCGCACGCTCCCCTTCCTCTGCCGAATCGGCATCCGCATGCTCGGCGACATGGCTGGCCTGCGGCCTAAAGCCCCAACCGACGACGAGCGCCAGCACGGTAAAGAGCATCATAAGCACGAACACCGCGCGCGACGACGCAGCCGCCGCGACAAAGCCGCCCAGTGTGGGGCCGACGATAATGCTCACGTTGGAGAACATAGTTATGGCGGAGTTGATGTCTTTGAGCTCGACGGGGTCGTCGGTGAGATACGCCGGATAGGACGTGGCGATGGGCTGGGCGAATCCCATCACAAAGCCCAGGAGTACCGCGCCGGCAAGGACTGTTCCGGTCGCGCTGCCAAAGGCGATAATTGCCGCGCCCGTCGCCAGCGTGCCGACGATGCTCAACAAGAAATGGCGACGTGGGCCCCAGGCGTCGAGCGCCGCACCACCCGCAAAGGACCCCAGAATCACAAAGACGTTCATAAAGAGGACAGCCAGTGACGTCGCAACAACCGAAGCGCCATCCGCATAGGTGAGCGTTCCGATGACGCCGATAAAGTAGCTGGTCTGAAAGCCGGTGTAGATGAGAAAGCGCATCGCCACCAGGCGCTTGGCCTGCGCGGACAGCGATGATTGAGGCTTTGAGAAAAGAGAGGCGAGCATGAAGACTCCTTGTTTCATACGAATGCGCACGGTGGGTATTCGCCACCGTCTGTCAAATCAATCTATCCGCATGAAACATTAAGGACGCATAAGGACCCTTCTCTCCGTTTTTCGCTCAGTATGAACTACTTGGTAGATTGTAAAGCATGTCCCACACATCTACTAAAGTAAAATCCGCCACAAAGGTGCCTGGCCCCTTTGTGGTGGAAATGACGTTTACCCAGATAAAACCTGCCAAAATAAACCTGTCCCTTTTTGGCAGGTTTTAGGCCAGATGATCTTGGATGAGGTCACAGATGGCTCGGGCGTCGTTGATGTTGATGGCTCGGGTCGCGAAGCCGGCGTCGAAGGCCTGGCGCGCCAGGGCCTCGTTGCAGGCAAGGGCCAGCGTGTGACCGTCGACCAGGTCGAGCGAGCTCGTGCCGCGCAGACGGTCGACACCGGAGCGCGCGACCACGATGTTGTCGAAGCCCTCGGTCTTGTAACCCTCGATGATCACCACGTCGACATCGTTGTAGCGCGACAGCAGCTCGCGCGCGGGCATCTCGTCCTCCTCGCGCGTGTCGGAGTACTCCGCCCAGCGCGTGGCGCAGATGAGGCCCACGTGTTTGGATCCGGCCTGGTGATGGCGCCACGTATCCTTAGCGGGCACGTCGATATCAAAGCCGTGATGCCCGTGATGCTTGAGCGAACCCACGCGCAGGCCGCGGCGGGTGAGCTCGGCAATGACCTTCTCGACGAGCGTGGTCTTGCCCGAGTTTTGGTAGCCGATAAACGCGATTGCGGGGACGGCCGGTGTCGGAGCTGCGGGCGCGACGGCGACGGGTGCGCTCGCGGGTGCGTCGCCCGCGGCACCCACGGCTTCGACAGCAGCAGCCTGACGCTCTGCGCGGTCCCACACGACCGAGCGGCCGCCCTCCTTGTGCAGCAGGCGCACGTCGACGATCTCCATGCCGCGATCGACTGCCTTGCACATGTCATAGATCGTTAAGCACGCGGCACTCGCGCCGGTCAGGGCCTCCATCTCGATACCCGTCTTGCCCGTCACGCCGGCCGTAACCAGTACGTGAAAGCCAACCTGCCCGTCCACGCGCGCCGGCGCCCAGCCCTCGGGCACGTCTTCGGCCGGCGTCCCCGCCGGAGCGACGGGCGCAATGTCGCACTTGCTCTTGGTAATGAGCAGCGGATGGCACATGGGAATGATATCGCTCGTTCGCTTGATAGCCATAATGCCTGCCACACGCGCACAGGCAAGCACGTCGCCCTTTTTGGCGCGATCTTGCAGCACCATGGCCTGCGTCTCGGGGTGCATGAGGATGGTGCCCTCGGCGATGGCAATGCGATGGGTCTCGGCCTTGTCGGACACGTCGACCATACGTACCTCGCCCTTGGCGTCCACGTGCGTCAGCTCGTCGCGACGGGCGTCACGGGCGGGCTCGGCGACAGCGCTGGCAGTCGGCTGTGCGGACGCGTCGGCATTGCCAGCATTCGCCGCAGCCGTGACTTTGTGGGCAGACATCGCGGCCCTGCGAGCGGCCTTGGTGGCATCGGCGTACCTGCTCTTGGCCATATGATCATCCTCCGATTTGGGACATAAATCGTTGCGTGCCCTCAATTATCGCGTGTTCCTGCGGTTTGTGGGCCACGGCATCGCGCCAAATCGAAAGTACCTGCATATCATCACCACGGCGCAGGGCGTCGCGCACCGAATACTCGGCATCGCTGAACAGGCACGGACGCACGTTGCCATCGGCCGTCAGGCGCAGACGGTTGCAATTCGCGCAAAAATGATTGGACATGGCGCTAATAAAGCCGACCGTTCCCGTCGCGCCCGGAAAGCGCCAATAGCGCGCAGGGCCCGCGCCGACAGGAGCGTCGTTAATGTCGAGTGGCTCGAGCTCGCCCAGCCCCGTCGCGGCGGCCCCGGCATTGATGCGCGCCCGCAGCTCGTCACTCGGCACAGTATCGCTCGCGTCCCACAGCTCGGGATTGAGCGCAGGCGCATGCGGGTCCACAGTGCAATGCGAGCTGGTGCGCTCGTCGCCGATGGGCATGTATTCGATAAAGCGCAGGTGGATGGGGCGGTCGACGGTCAGCCGCGCAAGGGCAGCCACATCCTGGTTGAGCCGGCGCACCACAACGCAGTTGACTTTAACGGGCTCAAAGCCCCAAGCCAGCGCCGCGTCGATGCCAGCCATGGTCTGCTCGAGCCGACCCAGGCGCGTGATCTTTCCAAACAGCGTAGGGTCGAGCGTGTCGAGCGAAATGTTGACGCGGTTAAGCCCGGCATCTTTGAGCTGCGGTGCCAACTTGGGCAGCAGGGCGCCGTTGGTGGTAATCGAGATATCCTCGATCCGCGAAATCGCGCGGATGTCGCGAATGAGCGGGATGATACGGCGGCTGACCAGCGGCTCACCACCCGTCAGGCGCACGCGGCGAATGCCTTCCCCCGCCACCAGGCGCACAAAGCGGGCGATTTCCTCGGCACTGAGCAGCTCGTCGTGCGCGCGGGGCGCCACGCCATCGGCCGGCATGCAGTAAATGCAGCGGAAATTGCACTTGTCGGTAACGGCAATACGCAGGTAGTTAATGTCGCGGCCAAAGCCGTCATGTTGCATGCGCCCGTCCACGCAGCCCTCCCCTCACGCGGCGTTTTATTCTTCGGAAAACATAATATCCCACGAGAGAATCATGCCGACACCCGTACGACAGGACAGGTCGCTTCGAGCAAAACGGACTTCCCAAGCCCATCCTCAGCATACAAACCATCACAACATTCGATGCTTTTCCCGATTTTGGCAAAAAACGTCGAATGTTGTGATGGTTTGCCTGCCCACGGCACCCCGCAGAAGGGCCAAAGCGCCCCTAAAGGCCGCCGTCCCAGTGCCGAATCACGAATTCTCGCAGGTCGTTCTGCCGCTTTTGGAACGCTTCGCTTCGGTCGCACTTAAGGCCTATCGCAAGCGCGATGGCGTTCATCGCCCGGTGCAATTGCAGCTGATGGGCAAACTGAGTCCCGGTGAGGACGATCATCTTAAAGCCCAGCGCGCTCAGCACAGTCATACGCTCCGCATCCGACGCGCTGCGCTGTTTATCAAGATGGTCCGAGCCGTTGTATTCAATTCCCGTACCGCTCGCAGGCGCATATACGTCAATCTCGAAATACCCGGCCTTAGCGAGATACTTGAACTCGTTGGGAACATCGACCCGATGGTTGAGCTCGATCTTGGTGTATCCCAGCCCTCCCTGGGAACGTTTTGCTACGACCATGATTGCGGTGGCCGTCTCCATGGGCGATCGCGCGCCATCGTGCACGCGCTTGAGCACGGCGGCCGCGCGTATAGCCCCCTGACGAGATCGGTTCTCATTGCAATAGGCAATCAAGTCGGCAACGGTATACCTCTGTCCCATCTCGACATAATCGTCCGTCGACAGATGATTCAAATGGTATCGGGCACAGATTTCGTAGCCATATTCCAGCTGTTCGGGCTCGCTCATCCACGAACCCGCCTGGACAAAGCACATGGCCTCATCAACCACCAGAAGGCCCTCCGCCACCTCGATAAGATGGCCTGGAGACACCGGCGCCCCAAACACGTGGCACCTAAATCCAGCCGGCGTCGAGCGCTCAAAATCGAAGTTGACGAGCGTATCGATATGATCGAGCTCTTCTCGTGGAATACCAAGCGCAACCAGATAGTCGGTAACAATCCCGACGGCCGTTGAAGCCCTCAGCCCCTTGGCATCGAGCCCCAATTTGGGCAGGTTCGCGGTCGGCTCAGCCTCGTTGGCAAGCGAGTCCTCATCGTATAGGCTGCTTGCTCGCGAGAGCGGCTCGGACGGGCGCGCCACGTTGTGGTACAGCCAGGCAGTCTTATGGGACAGGACGATCGGCAGGTCCATGAGCCCTCCAATGGAGTCGGATAACCAACCTTATTCCCCTGCCCACGGGTCCGCACACCTTCGTGCGCAAGAAAGCGATTCCGCCCGATCGAGTGGTAGAAAAACCATCGCAACATTCGATGCTTTTCCCGTTTTTGGCAAAAAACGTCGAATGTTGTGATGGTTTGAGGCGAGGTGAGGGGCACGGAGGGGTCAAAGCATCGTGCTCGAACGGGTTAATCCAGCTCTTTTAAGCCATGTGCCAGCTGCCAGTACTCGCCGTGCTGGGCGAGCAGCTCTTCGTGCGTGCCGCGCTCGATGATGCGGCCGTGTTCGAGGACCATGATGGCGTCGGCGTCGCGGACGGTGGACAGGCGGTGCGCGATCATAAACGTGGTGCGTCCGCGCATGATGCGGTCCATGCCGCGCTCGATGAGCTTTTCGGTGCGCGTGTCGATAGAGCTCGTGGCCTCGTCCAGGATGAGCACCGGCGGATCGGCAACGGCCACGCGCGCGATGGCGAGCAGCTGGCGCTGGCCCTGCGACAGGTTGGCGCCATCGGCCGTGACCGGCGTATCGTACCCTCTAGGCAGGCGACGGATAAACGAGTCGGCGCAGGCGGCCTCGGCGGCGGCGCGCACCTCCTCGTCGGTCGCGTTGAGCTTGCCAAAGCGGATGTTCTGCGCAATGGTGCCGCTAAACAGGTGCGTGTCCTGCAGCACAATGCCGAGCGATCCGCGCAGGCTGGCCTTGGCAATGTGCTTGACGTCGATGCCGTCGTACGTGATCTCGCCGTCATCGACCTCGTAAAAACGGTTGATGAGGTTGGTGATGGTCGTCTTTCCGGCGCCCGTCGAGCCCACAAACGCAATCTTTTGCCCCGGCTTGGCAAACAAGTTGAGGTCCGTAAGCACGCGGGTGCCCGGCACGTAGGAAAAGTCCACGGCATGGAAGCGCACGTCGCCGGCAAGCGGAACCAAGCCGCACGTGAGCTCGGTACCATCGGCAGCCACCGCGCGGCCCGACTCATCAACGGCAGCCACGTCATGCAGATGCCCGTAGACGCCCACGCCCTGGCCCTCGGGAATCTTCCACGCCCACGTGGCGTCGCCCGTCTGCACCAGCTCCACGCAGCCCTCGTCCACCTCGGGCTTAAGGTCCATGGCGGCAAACAGGCGCTCGGCGCCGGCCAACGCATTGAGCAAGAAGTTGCCCAGCTGCGTAAACTGGTTGATGGGCATGGCCGCCTGGCGCACAAAGACCAGGTAACTTGCAAGCGCGCCCACGTCGGCGAGCCCCTTGATGCAGAGCGTGCCGCCCGCCACGGCGACGATGGCGTAGTTGACGTAGCCAATTACGACGGTCATGGGCACCATGGAGTTGGCATAGCTCACGGCGGCGGTGCCGGTGCGGCGGAGCTCGTCGTTACGGCAGGTGAAGCCGGCGATATTCGCTGCCTCGCGGTTAAAGACCTTGATGACCTTTTGGCCCGAGACCATCTCTTCGATATATCCGTCCAGGTCGCCAAGCGATGCCTGCTGGGCGGCAAAGAAACGCTTAGAGCGCGCGCCCGAGTAGCGCGCATACAGCACAATGGCCGCATCGCACACGAGCGTAATAATCGTGAGCTGCCAGTTAAGGATGATGAGCATGGCCGTAGTGCCCACAACCTGAATGGCGGCCTGAATCACGTTGGCAAAGCTGTTGTTGAGCGCTTCGGAGACGGTGTCGACGTCGTTAGTGAAAAAGCTCATGATGTCGCCCGAGCGCGTGCCGTCAAAATAGCTGAGCGGCAGCTTCTGGATGTGCGCGAACAGGTCGCGGCGAATATCGGACACCACGCGTTGGGCCGCGCGCACCATGATCTGTGAGTAGCCCAGGGCCGAGAGCACACCCGCGGCGTAGATGATCGCCGTCAGGATGACTTGCTTGGCGAGCAGTTCCTCCCCGCCCGTGGCCAAACCGTTAACGATGGGGCGCACCATGTAGGTGCCGGCGAGGCTCGCGATGGCGGCAACGGAGGCGAGCACGCCCACCGCCAGCAGCGAGAACTTGGCATGCCCCATGTAGGAGAGCAGACGGCGCACCGTGCGCTTGAGGTCGGCCGGGCGCGCTTGGGCTGCGGTCTTAGGCATGGCGCTCGTCCCCTTCCAAGGTGGATCCGCTGGGGACGGAGGAAAACGGATCATTCGCGCAGCCATCGTCGCTGCCGTCACCGGCGTCCGCGTTCCCCGCAAACTCCATCTGCGAGGCGTAAATCTCCTGGTAGATGTTGTCACCCGCCAGCAGTTCCTCGTGCGTGCCCACGCCGTGGACACGACCGTCGTCCAACACCACAATGCGATCGGCATCCATGACGCTCGCGATGCGCTGGGCGATGATGAGCACGGTCGTATCGGGAATCCGAGCGATGTGCTCGCGAATCTTAGCGTCGGTCGCCATATCGACCGCGCTGGTGGAGTCATCAAAAATGAGCACGCGCGGATGCTTGAGCAACGTGCGCGCGATGCACAGGCGTTGCTTCTGGCCACCCGAAACACCGGCGCCGCCCTGGCCCAGATAGCCGTCAAGGCCGCCAATGCGATCCAGGAACTCGTCCACGCATGCCGCCCGGCAGGCCGCGAGGAGCTCATCGTCCGACGCCTGCGGATTGCCCCACTGCAGGTTCTCGCGCACGGTACCCGTAAACAGCACGTTCTTTTGCAGCACGATACCCACGGCGTCGCGCAGGGCAACCAGGTCGTAATCGCGCACATCGCGCCCGCCCACGAGTACGGCGCCTTCGGTGGCGTCGTACAGGCGCGCGATCAGCTGCACAAGCGAACTCTTGCCCGAGCCCGTGCCGCCGAGCACGCCCACCGTGGAGCCCGCCTCAATGCAAAGGTCAATATGCTCGAGCACATCCTCGGCAGCATCCGCGCGGTACTTAAACGACACGTCGCGAAACTCGATGCTTCCGTCGGCCACCTCGCGCACGGCAGCGGCAGCGTCGGGCGCCTGGATAAGTGAACGCTCGTCGAGCACCCGCGAGATGCGTTCCACGCTGGCAAGTGCGCGCGTGAGCAGCAAAAACACGTTGGAAATCATCATGAGCGAGTTCATGATCAGCAGCACATAGCTCATAAAGCCCGTGAGCGAGCCCACGCCCAAGCGACCTTCGATGATCATGCGGCCGCCAATCCATAGAATCGAGAGCGCAGCCACGTACATCGACAGCTGAAACACCGGCAGGTTGAGCACGGCGTTGCCAAAGGTCTTCGTCGCGGTGCGCGCGAGCTCAGTATTGACGGCATCGAACTTGGCCTCCTCGTGCTCGGCACGCACGTACGCCTTGACGGCGCGCACGGCGGTGAGGTCCTCCTGCACCACACCGTTGAGATGGTCCATCGAGGTCTGTAGCTGGCGGTAGAGCGGACTGACGCGATAGGTGATAACGCCCAGTACGATCGCCAGCACCGGCAGAATAATCGCGAATACCGTAGCGAGTGGACGCGACAGCACCAACGCATAGACCAAGCCGACGATGAGCGTCACGGGACCGCGCACCATGGGGCGAAAGCCGTTGCCGATAGCGTTTTGGATGACGGTGATATCGGTGGTCATGCGCGTGACAAGCGAGCTGGCGTCGTAGTTGTCCAGATTGCCAAAAGCGAGCGTCTGGATCTTGCGATACTCGGCCTCGCGCAGGTTAGCGCCCAGCCCCGAGGCGACGCGAGCAGACGTGCGTGCATAGCCCAAGCCAAGTACCAGCGAACATGCGGCGCATACCAACATATACGTGCCCTGCAACAGCATGTAGTTGATGTCGCCCGCGGGCACGCCCACATCGATGATATTTGCCATGATGACCGGGATAAACAGCTCGAGCGCCGTCTCGGCCGTCACAAAGAGCACGCCGAGCATGGCATCGCGGCGGTATGCCCCCAGATAGGAAAACAAAATCTTGAGATTGCGCACGCAGATTCATCCCCCATCAAACGTTGTTCGCAAACCCACGTATTATGGCGCGCCGTGCGGCGGTGTCAAGTGATGCGAAATCGATTTCTGCAAGGCTAGTGCAGACGCCATGCTCACAGGGCACGCGCCCGTATTCAATTGGAAATGAACGCGAGCGTGACTTTTTCGCCCCGCCGCCAACATGAACCTTGACTCTACAATCGTTGTAGGGTTTTCACTACACTGGTACGTAAACGACCCAAGCCAGAAAGCGCCCCGCCCATGGAACACGACCTCACACGCGGCAATGTCCTTAAGACCATCGCGGTCTTTGCCCTGCCTTATATGCTCTCGTACTTTTTGCAGATGCTCTACGGCATGGCCGACCTGTACATGATGGGGCAGTTTAGCGGCGCCGCCGGCATCACCGCCGTGGGCAATGGCGCGCAGACGCTCTATATCATTACCGTGACGCTCGTGGGCCTGGCCATGGGAACGACGGTCATCGTCGGCCACGCCGTGGGCTCGCGCCGCTTCGATCGCGCCGAGACCGCCATCGGCAACACCATCACGCTCTTTATGGGTGTCTCGGTGGTGCTGGCCGCTGCCTTGCTCGCACTGTGCCCGCAGATTGTGGCACTCATTGGCACGCCGGCCGAGGCGGTCGAAGGCACCGCCGCCTACCTGCGCATTTGCTTTATCGGCATTCCCTTTATCGCCGCGTACAACATCCTCTCGGCCATCTTTCGCGGCCTAGGCGATTCGCGCTCGCCCATGTACGTGATTGGCGTGGCATGCATCATCAACATCGCGCTCGATTTTCTGTTTATCGGCCACATGGGGCTCGGCCCCGTGGGCGCGGCGCTCGGCACAGTGACCGCGCAGACGGCCAGCGTTGCCCTCGCGCTCGTGTGGCTCAAGAGCCGCCGCACGAACATCCACGTTAAGCGCAGCGACCTGCGCCCCCAGTCCGAGGTGCTCGGTAGCATTCTTAAGATCGGCGTGCCCGTGGCCGTGCAGGACGGCTGCATCCAGGTGGCGTTTATGTTTATTACCGTCATCGCCAACCACCGCGGTCTGGTCGACGCCGCCGCCGTAGGCCTGGTCGAGAAGATGATCAGCTTTTTGTTCATTGTGCCAAGCTCCATGGGCGCCACCGTCAGCGCGCTCACGGCGCAAAACGCCGGCGCGGGCAAGGGCGACCGCGCGCGTCAGGTGCTCAAGGATGCCATGACCGTCTCGGTGGTGTACGGCTGCCTCATCACGGTGCTGATGTGGCTGGTGGCGCCGGCGTTTATCGGCTTTTTTGCCAAGGACCCCGCGGTGGTCGCCGCCGGCACCGGCTATATGCGCAGCTATATTTTCGACGCGATTTTTGCCGGCATCCACATTTGCTTTAGCGGCTTTTTCGCTGCATACGGCAAGAGCTACATCGGCTTTGCGCACAACGTGCTGGCCGTGGCGCTCATTCGCGTACCCGGCGCATGGCTGCTGTCGAACGCCTATTCCGACACGCTGTTCCCCATGGGTATCGCCTCGCCGTGCGGGTCGATTCTGTCGGCGGCCATCTGCGTGATTGCATTTACCGTGCTCAACCGCCGCGGAACTTTTGACAAGCTGATGGCGTAGCGGGGCAACGCAGGCCTAGCGCCTCTCCCCTGTTTTACCGAAAGGAGCGGTCCTGTGACCGACATGCCAAGCGAACACACCGAGGGCCTGCTCCGCATTGGCGAGGTGGCGCGCTTGCTCAATTTGAGCGTGGGCACACTGCGCCATTACGAACAGATGGGGCTATTGGAACCGGCATATGTCGATCCGACGAGTGGGTACCGCTACTACGGATCGCGGCAGCTCTCCACCCTCAACACCATCAGCCACCTGCGTGTTCTCAACTTGCCGCTCGCACAAATCCGCGAGTTTGTGACAACGCGCGATGTGAACCTCATGCAGCGGCAGCTGGCTCAGCAGCAGGAGCTCATCGAGCGCAAGCGCAGCGAGCTGGAGCGCGTGTCGCGCAAGATCGATAACCGACTTGCCCTGCTGCACGATGCCCTAAACACCGAGCTCGATACCATTTGCACAATCGATGCGCCCGAGCTTCACTGCGCCGTGCTGAGCGAACGCGTCAACCCTACCGACGCATATGCGCTGGAATGGCAGATTCGTCAGCTGCAGAAGGGTCAGCACGAGACCTTTGTCTTTCTGGGCAACTTGGGCGTCGGGATCGCGCCCGAACGCCTTGCCGCCGGCGACTTTGATGGCTACGACGAGGTCTTCCTGCTGCTCGATGACACCGATGATTACTTGGGCGACGTCGAGGTGCGGCCCGCCGCGCGCTGCCTAACCATAAGCTTCCGCGGCACGCACGGACAAGCAGCCCCGCGCTACGAGCGGCTGCTCAGCTATATGCGCGAGCACAACCTGGCGCCCGCCGGGCCTTCGCGCGAGATTGCCCTGATCGATGACATCATCAGCGACGACCCGGCAACCTACGTGACGCAGATCACGGTGCCGGTTGCCCCAGCAAAGTAAGAACCGCCCGGAAGGCATTGAACTGCCTCCCATTTCTTGGACACAAGAAATGGGAGGCAGTTCAATGCCTTCCGGGCGGTTTTTCAATTTGGTTATCGATGCACTAAGCCTGGGGCACCTCACCGGTCGCAAGGATCTGCTCGAGTGCGTCCTCGTCCAGCACGGGTACGCCCAGCTGCTCGGCCTTGGTAAGCTTGGAGCCCGCTTTGGGGCCGGCGACCAGATAGCTCGTCTTCTTTGAAACACTGCCCGAGACCTTGGCGCCGAGCACTTTAAGCGCCGCACCCGCCTCGTCGCGGGTGCGGTTGACGAGCGTGCCGGTGAGCACGAAGGTCAGACCCGCAAGCGGCTGTGCGTCAGCGAGCTCGCCCGCCACGCCCGCATCGGCTGCGGCTTGCGCGTGCGCGGCGCCCAGGTCGACCTCGAGCGACAGACCCGCCTGACGCAGGCGCTCCAGCACGGCAAGGTTCTCGGGCACGGCCAGGAACTGCTTGACGCTCGCCGCAATCTTGGGACCGATGCCCTCGCACTCGGCGATGTCCTCTTCGCTCGCCAAGATGAGCTTGTCGATCGACAGGAATCGCTCGGCGATGACCTCGCCCATGCTCTTGCCCACGTGGCGGATGCCCAGGGCAAACAGCACGCGACCGAGCGGCTGGCTCTTGGACTTGTTGAGCTCGGCGATGATTTTCTCGGCCGTCTTGAGGCCTACCGGAATGGGGTCGCCTTTCTTGACGCCCTTTTTGCTGTTGGAGCTGGCATACACGCGACCCGTGTCCAGGCCGGCGATGTCGTCGACCGTGAGCTGGTAGAAGTCTGCGACATCGTGGATCAGCCCGGCGGCGATCATCTTGTCGACGATCTCGTCGCCCAGGCCATCGACGTCCATGCAGCCGCGGCTCACCCAGTGGAGCAAACGCTCCTTGAGCTGTGCGGGGCAGTCGATGGACACGCAGCGGTAGGCAACCTCGCCATCCTCGTGAACCACGGGGCTACCGCACACGGGGCAGACCTCGGGCATGTGCCAGTCAACCGAATCGGCCGGGCGCTTGTCGAGCACCGGGCCCACGACCTCGGGAATCACGTCGCCCGCCTTGTGCACGATGATGGTGTCGCCCTCGCGCACGTTTTTGCGACGGATCTCGTCGATGTTGTGCAGCGTGGCGCGCGCGATGGTGGAGCCGGCAACCGTCACCGGGTCGAACTCGGCGACCGGCGTGAGCACACCGGTGCGACCCACCTGGATGCGAATTTCGCGCAGGACGGTCTGCTTTTCCTCGGGTGGGAACTTAAAGGCAATGGCCCAGCGCGGTGCGCGGGCAGTAAAGCCCAGGTCGAGCTGCTGCTGGAAGCTGTCGACCTTTACGACCACGCCGTCGATGTCGTAGTCCAGGTCACCGCGATGCTCGAGGGCCTGGGCGCAGAACTCGTGGACCTCGGCCGGCGTGGCGCAACGGGCAACGTTGGGGTTGACGCTAAAGCCGGCGCTACGCAGCCAGTCCAGGAACTCGCGCTGGCTGTGGACGTGCAGCGGATCGGTATCGGCAATGGCGTAGATAAAGGTAGCCAGGTCGCGGCGCGCCGTGACCTTGGGGTCCTTTTGGCGCAGGCTGCCGGCGGCGGCGTTGCGCGGGTTGGCGAAGGGGTCGCGCCCCTCGGCATCGGCCTCGTCGTTCAGACGAACAAAGCTGCCCTTGGGCATATAGACCTCGCCGCGCACCTCAATGGTGCGCTCGCGGTCGGCGCCCATGTGGGCGAGCGCCGGCTCGGACAGGTGCATGGGCACATCCTTGATGGTTCGCACGTTGAGCGACACGTCCTCGCCCGTGGTGCCGTCGCCGCGTGTGGCCGCGCGCACGAAGGTGCCGTTTTGGTAGGTAAGGGCCACGCCCAGGCCGTCGATCTTAAGCTCGCAGGTATAGGTAACGCTGCCGGCGCCGAGCGCATCCTCGGCGCGCTGGAGCCACGCGTCGAGTTCGTCCAGGTCCATGGCATCGTCCATGGAATACATGCGCGCCATGTGCGTGACCGGCGTAAACTGCTCGCTCACGTAGCCGCCCACGCGTTGGGTGTAGCTGTCGGGCGTTACCAAATCGGGGTAGGTCGCCTCGATCTGCTGGAGCTCAACGAGCATTTTGTCGAATGCGGCATCCGTGATCTCGGGCGCATCGAGCATGTAGTAGCGATAGGCGTGGTAATCGAGCTCGTGGCGCAGCTCGGCCGCGCGCGCTGCCGCCTGGGCACGGGCGTCGGTCAGTGCGTCGGCATCCGCGCTCGCGGGCGTTTCGGTATCGATGTCCACACCGTCACCAAACAGGCTCGATTGCTCCATAGCGGCACTCCTTCGTTCGATTTCAAACGGATACAAGAGTACCACCGGTCACCATGGCGCCGAATAACCCTTTCGAACCGCACCGAATCGGCAGCCGCCAGACTGGGGTGGATCGCGCGATTAAACCATGCCCTTGCCAGTTCTAAATGATCCGTTTTCCTCCGTCTCCAAGGGATCATCGCGAAAAGAGGGGCTGTCCCGCGCTGGCGGAACAGCCCCTCTGGCTTCGATATGTGCGATACAGCTCGTTAGAAACCCTGACCGTTGCCCTGACCCTGGCCCTGCTGGCCCAGCAGCTCCTCCAGGTACTGGCGCAGCTGCTCGTCGGTAATACCGTCGTTGCCGGTGTCGGTCGCGCTGTCGTTCTGCTGCTGGTTCTGCAGCTCCTCGTCGGAGCCCAGCTCAACCGTGACCTTCTTCTCTTCCTTGCCGCGCATGAGCGTGATCTCGACCTTCTCGCCCACCTCGTGGCTGCGCAGCGCGATGATCAGGCCGTCGGCGCTCGAAATCTCATCGTCGCCCAGCTTGGTGATGACGTCGCCCTCCTGAATGCCGGCCTTGGCGGCAGGACCATCCTCAACGACGCTCGCCACATACGCGCCGCTATCGGTGCTCAACTTGTTGGTGCGGGCGTTAAGCGCATTGACGCTCGAAAGCGTAGCGCCCATGTACGGATGCACCGGCGTCTTACCGTCGATGATCTGGTCGGCAATGTTTTTGGCGTAGTTAACCGGAATGGCAAAACCCACGCCCGAGCTGGAGCCCGAGTAGCTCTCGATAAGCGAGTTGATACCCACAAGCTCACCGTTGTCGTTGACGAGCGCACCGCCGGAGTTGCCCGGGTTGATGGCGGCATCGGTCTGGATCATGTTGGCATAGATGGTGTTGCCGCCGGTAGAGCTCATGGCCGTGGAGCGATACAGCGCCGAGACGATACCGGTGGAGACAGACTGTTCGTTGCCGAAGGGCGAGCCGATCGCCATGACCCACTCGCCCACGTTGAGCTTGGAGGAATCACCGATCTCAATCGGCGTGAGCTTGGAGGCGTCGGCGTCCTTGAGCTTGATGACGGCCAGGTCGCTCGAAGCGTCGTTGCCCACGAACTCGGCCTCGTAGGTGGTGCCGTCGTCCATGGTCACCACGTACTGGTCATAGCCATCGACCACGTGGTTGTTGGTGAGGATATGGCCCTCGGTATCGAGCACCACGCCCGAACCGACGCTGCCCGAGTTGTCCGACTCGTCGGCAGACTGCGAAAGCGAACCATTCTGGCCACCGCTCGAAGTGGCGGTGATGGAAACCACGGAGGGCAGGGCCTTGGCAGAAACGGCCTCGGCCAGCGTGGTGTCCTCGGAGTCGATCGTGATCTTTTGCGTCGACGAACCCGAAGCGCCCGCCGTCACGGCATTCTTGCCGCCACCGATATCGAGCGTGCCACTCATAATGAGCGCGATGACCAGCAGGGCGCCGCAGGCGCAGCCGGCAAGCGCTGTAATAAAGATCGGTAGCTTTTTGGTCTTGGTCTTGACCACCGTGTGCTTGTTCACGACCTGTTGGCCGCCCAGCGGCTTGCCGGTCTGCGTATCGTAGGCCTGCACGTAGGGAATGTTGCTGTCGGCAGGCGTCGACTCCACCTGCACGCGCGGCTGCTGCTGAGTCTCGCCGGCGTTGCCCGCGTCCTGGGGACGCTGGGAATCGTTCTCGCTCATAGCTGCGATCCTTTCGTCAAATAACCAAAGGCCCGCCAAACATGTGGCGGGCCATCATTGTTCACGTTGAGTTGTACCCCAATATGCGGGCGTACGTGTACGAGAACGCAATCTTTTAGGAAGGCTTAAGTTCTGCTGCAAACTCGAAGGGAACCCGCACCTGCGGCAAAACCACCACAAAGGTGCCTGTCCCCTTTGTGGTGGAAATCTAGTCCTTAAACAGATATCCCACGCCGCGGACGGTGGTGATGTGCGCTGCAATCTGCGGGCCCACCTTGGAGCGGATGCGTCGAATGTGCACGTCGACGGTACGCGTGCCGCCGCAGTACTCAAAGCCCCACACGCGGTGCAGCAGCACCTCACGGCTGTAGGCGCGGTTGGGGTGCGTCGCCAAAAAGCTCAGCAGCGAGTACTCCATCAGCGTCAGGTCGATGGGCTCGTTATCGAGTGTCACCTGGTAGGTAGCCAGGTTAATCTCGAGGTTATCGATGTTGAGCACATCGTCGGCGGTGACGGTCTCCTCCTCGCCCATCAGGCGCTGCGCGCGAGCCTTAAGCTCGTTGGGCGTCGCCGTGGGGCACACAAAGTCGGCATGCGCGTGATTCGGCAGGCGCAGGGTACCGAGCGCCTCATCGTCGACGATCACCAACATGGGGACACCGCCGCGATCGTCAAGCCACTTGGCAATCTGATCGATGCGGTCGCTGCGGATGCCGTCGGAATCGAGGATCAGCAGGTCAAAGTCGTGCGCCGCAGTTGGCGAATCAGGGGTTGCCAGGCTCACCTCGACACCCAGGGTAGTCGTCAAGCTGCGGGCAAACTCGTGGAAGCGCGTCGTGCGCGCCATGAACAGGGCACTCTTTTCGGACATATCGGCCTCCAAAGAAATGAGCTCAATCGTACTGGAACAAGCCAGCGCGATTAGGAGTTCGCCAGGTAGTGCTTGATCTCCCACTCGGTGATCGTAGACTCAAACTTATGCCACTCGTCGCGCTTCTTTTTGAGGAAGAAGCTGTGGATGTGCTCGCCGAGAGCATCCTTCATAAACTGCGAGTCCTCAAACACGTCGAGCGCCTCTTTGAGCGAGCGCGGCAGCGGCGCGTAGCCGGCCTCGACCATCTGACGGTCGGTAAGCTTGAGCGTCTCGGCCGTGGCCTCGGGCGGGAGTTCCAGCTTGCGCTCGATGCCGTCCAGACCAGCCGCCAGCGTGACGGCGTTGACCAGGTACGGGTTGGCCATGGGGTCGGGACTGCGCAGCTCGATGCGCGTGGACAGCGGCTTGCCGGGCTTGTAGACCGGGATACGGACCATACTCGCGCGGTTGCGCAGGCCCCACGTGGCGTACTGCGGCACGGAGTCGCCACCCGTGGTGATGCGCTTGTACGAGTTGACGGTGGGGTTGGTGATGGCGCTGATCTCGCGCGCGTGCGCCAAGATACCGGCCATGTAGTGCTTGGCGACGTCGGAGAGATGGTACCTCTCGTCGGCCTCGCCCCAAAAGACGTTGTTGCCGTCGTGGTCGAACAGCGACTGATGCAAAAACATGGCGCTGCCGTCCTCGCCCG
Organism: Collinsella sp. CLA-AA-H167; assembly: GCF_040095305.1. NCBI lineage: Bacteria > Bacillati > Actinomycetota > Coriobacteriia > Coriobacteriales > Coriobacteriaceae > Collinsella > Collinsella sp. CLA-AA-H167. The sequence continues at coordinate 36,152 of NZ_JBBNGA010000008.1, read as the reverse complement.
CCAACGGCTTGGGCATAAAGGAGGCGTGGCAACCGCTCTCGTAAGCTTGCTGTTTAATGATGAGCTTGGCCGTGGTAATGGCGTCGGACATGCTCAGGGCCTCGGCGTGGCGCAGGCTCATGCCGTGCTGCGAGCGACCGGCGGCGTGGAAGGTGTACTCCACGGGCACGGACATCTTCTCGAGCGTAAGGACCGTGTTGCGACGCAGGTCGCGCGCGGCGTCGCTCACCGAAAGATCGAAGTAGCCCACGTTGTCGAGCGGCTCGGGCGTGCGCTCGTCGGGGAAATAGTAGTACTCCAGCTCGGCACCAACGTTGAGCAGGTAGCCGGCCTTCTCGGCCTTATGGAACATGCGGCGCAGCGCAGCGCGCGGGTCGCCGGCGAAGGGCTCGCGATCGGGAGTGCACACGTCGCAGAACACACGGGCGACGCCGTTGTGGCTCGGACGCCACGGCAAAATCTGGAAGGTCGAGGCATCAGGGAACGCCAGCATGTCGGCTTCCTCGGGCGTGGCAAAGCCCTCGATGGCCGAGCCGTCAAAGCCAATGCCCTCCTCAAATGCGACCTCGAGGTCCTCGGGGCTAATGGCAAAGTTTTTGAGGCGGCCGAGAATGTCGACAAACCACAGACGCACAAAGCGGATGTCACGCTGTTCTACGGAGCGGAGTACGTAATCGATGTTCTGCTGGTTCATGTCGCTCCCCTTTCTTTCGGGCGGGTTTCGACTGGTCTATACCGCAGATACTATCGCAGAAAAATGTTTCCGCAGGGTTAAAGCGTATCAAGCGCTCAAAAAACGTGCGCGAGCAGGCGGTCACGAACGAATGGCTAGCGTTCAGATTCGGAAACAATTTGCCTACACGCTCGTTCCAGCGCTGGGAACTCCATCGTCACCGCATCCCAAACAACCGATCGGTCGACATTGCCGTAATCATGCGCGAGGTAATTTCTCATGCCGATAATTCCACGCCACTCAATTTCGGGATGAAGCCGCTGCGAGCGTTCCGACAACTTGCCCGCTTCTTCCGTCACCCTAAGCGCGCACATCAAAAGGGAGTCCGCCAACGCCCTCGTCCGCACGTCATTCGCATGCAGAAACTGGTCCTCGGTGATATCAAAAGCCTTGATGCGCTCGTTCGTTTCAGAGATGGCGTCCAAGACCTCTTGGGCGCGGAGGCCGTCTGACTTACGCGCGATCATAAAGGATCACTCCTTCGCGCTCGATTACCGCGGCAAGATCGGCATCAAGATGGTCGCTCGAGACAAGATCAACCTGCCTCCCAGTTTCTTTGCGCACCGCCTCACCAAACGCCGACAACGCGAAAAGACCAAAGCCCTGCTCGCGATCAACTTCGAGACGTAAGTCGATATCGCTATCGGCACGCGCTTCGCCACGGGCATACGAACCAAAAAGAATCACGGTTTTGATGGCGGGAATCGAGCTGGCTGCCTCGCGGACGGCGGACTCAATCTGGGCAGTATCCAAAATGCCCGCCGCGACGCTTTCGCTCGCAGAGCTTTTACCGAGTGAAGGAACAAACGGCAGTGAGCGCTCGCGCAGCATCTGTCTCATAAACATATTGACCGCAACAGACGAAGTCATGCCAAGTTCTTCGCACAGCTCGGCAAATGAATCTTTAATTGACGAGTCCACTCGCACACTCAGCACAGACGCAGCCATGGATACCTCCTGTATGACATTGTCTATATATTATCACACAGACTAGCGCGAGGTCGAAGCGAGGTGTTCGATGTGACCGGGGATCTCGATGCGCTTGGGGGCGAGCTTTGCGGCATCGCCCACCGTAGTGGTAACGATGTCGATACGCTCGGACAGGCGCTCGACTACGCGCTCGGCAATGGTAAGAGTGTCCTGCGCTGCCGTGGTCACACCGCCAAAGAGGACGTGGTTCCAGGGATAGTCGTCAAACGTTGCAATCTTGAGACCCGCCGGCAACGAGGGCCCCAGCTGGGCCAGCGCCTCGGTCAGGCGCAGGAAAACCAAGCCGTTGACGGCAATGAGGCCGAGCTTTTTACCCGCATAGCCGCGGATGGTCTCGTCCAGGCGACTGACACCCTCGACGCCACCATCGGCCAGGGTGACGACCTCACCCGCAAGGCCGCGTCGCGCAAGCTCGTCGGCAAAGGCCTCGGCACGCTCGCGACGCACAGGGCTGTCGTCGCTTGCCTCGGTGAGCAGGCACAGGCGCTCGCTGCCCGCGACAGCCAAGGTGTCTACCAGGCCGGCGACCAGCTCACGGTTGTTGGAGGTCACCAGATCGATGCCACCGTCGGCAACATCGCGGTCGAGCAGCACGACGGGCAAGCGTCCCGCTGCCGCGGCGATTGCCTCGTCGTTGCCGCCGCAGGTGTTGACGATCAGGCCGTCCACACCGGCATCGATAAGTCTGGTGAGCGATTCGGCCTCCTTGGCGGGGTCATTGCCGCTAATGGCCGTCATAAGCGAGCAGCCGCGCGCAGCGGCGCTGGCGGAAAGGCCCTCGAGCACGGCGCTCGAGAACGGGTTGCCAATGTCGGCCAGGATCACGCCGATGAGATTGGTGCGCGAGCTGCGCAGATTGCGCGCGGCGGCACACGGGCGATAGCCGGTGCGTTCGATAACCGCTGCGATGCGGGCGCGGGTCTCCTCGGTCATCTGCCCGGGGCGGTTGTTGAGGTAGCGCGAAACCGTGGCCGGGCTCACGCCCGCCTCGGCGGCAATGTCCTTGATTCTCATCTGCGCCATAGCGCACCCCGTTTCCCCATTGTCGGCAACCTGAGCCATTTTAGGCATTTTTAATAATTTCGGTTGCAAAACGCTGTAGGTGAGCAGCATCGTTTTGCGTCTCGAGCAGATGCGATGATGGGCTAGATAGCCGAGTCTTTGGGCAGCTCGAAATAGTCGGGATGCAAGGCGATAACCGGGCCCTGCTCCTCGGGCATCAGGTGCAGGTGTATCTCTGCCAGATAGCTCGCCGCGTCGGTATCGCCACTCTTAATGGCCTCGAGAATCCGGCGATGCTGTCGACGAATCGGCTCCCAATCCAGGTCCTGCGACACCATACGCAACCAGTTGTATCGCTCAAAATGCGTGTTGACGCTCTTCATCCAATTCCACAGCATGTGACGACCGGCAATCTCAAAACACGTCTCATGAAACAGGTTGTCCAGATCGAAAAAGCGACGCGTCTCGCTATGGTCGAGCGACTCGGACTCGGCAAGAATCTGCTCGAGCCGATGCTTTTGCTCGGGCGTGGCGGCAGAGCAGCATTTAATAAGCACGCTTCTCTCGAGTTTCTCGCGCAAGAAACAGGCATTCTCGGCGTGTTCCATGCTGATCTTAGAGACGTAGGTGCCGCTCTTGGGACGCGTTTCCACCAGCTCTTGCTCGCGCAGGCGCACAAAGGACTCGCGAATGGGCGTGCGCCCGATCCCCGTCTCCTTTTCCAGACCAATCGCCGAAAGGCGCGTGCCGGGCCTGAGCTCAGCATAGATGATCTTGGAGCGCAGTGCGTTGTATGCCTGGTCTTGCAGGCTCTGATAATGCTGGTGTTGTTCCATAAAGCCCTCGGATGAAGCCCACGGTTTGTCGAATATCACCCGTAATACTATCGCATCCCCCATTCCTTCAGCTGAGGTGAAATGGGGTGCGCTCGCGTCGCCAGGATCACAAGAGCAAGCGGCGGCATCCCGAAACCCGGGACACCACCGCTGTTTTGCTATCGGATGGCGCAGAGACGCCCCTCCTCATGCGCCAAGGGATTGATTAGAGCTCGCAGGCAATCTTGTAGCCGTCGCCAATGGCGTCGCGGATGTTTCCGCACTTCTGGGCATCGCCCAGCACGTGGATGGCAACGCCGGCAGCGGCAAGGTCATCGGCCAGCTTGGTATTGGGGCGGTAGCCCATGGCAAGCACCAGCGTATCGGCATCGGCGATGGTGTGAATCTCACCGTCCTTCTCGTAGCTGATAGTGTCCTCGGTAATCTCGGTCACCTTGGCCTCGGTCAGCACGTGGACACCCTTGGAGAGCATGCGCGTGATAAGCACCGCACGACCGGCGCCGCCCTCGTTGGCGGCGAGCGTCTTGGTCATCTCGATGACGGTGACATCGCGATTGGCCGGCGACAGGTCGTTTACCAGCGGGGCCAGGTAATCGGCCGTCTCGCAGCCAACGGTACCGCCGCCCACAATGACGATCTTCTTACCCGGGAAAGCCTTGCCGCCCAGCAGGTCGTCGGCCGTCATAACCTGCTTAAAGCCCTGCATGAAGGCCGGAGCGATGGGCTCGGCGCCATAAGCCAGGACAACCTCGTAGCCCGCGTAGTCGCGCTGAATGTTCTCGGCCGAGAGCTCGGTGCCAAAGACGCACGTGACGCCGGCCTCGGCCAGGCGACGGTACTGATACTTGATCACGCGGGTGAGCTCCTGCTTTGCCGGCGGCACGGCTGCGATGCGCATCTCGCCACCCGGTTCGTCCTGTTTATCCACGAGCACCACGTTATGACCGCGCTTGGCGGCAATGTAGGCTGCCTCCATACCCGCAGGACCAGCACCCACAACGAGCACGTTCTTTGCCTCGGCGGCAGGCTCGTAGCCAGCCTCGTCGCGCTCCACGTCCGGGTTGACGGTGCAGGAGATGCGCTTGCCAAACATGATGCCGTTCAGGCAGCGCAGGCAACCGATGCAGGGGCGGATGTCGTCGGCGTTACCGGCAGCAGCCTTGTTGCAGAACTCGGCATCGCACAGATTGGCACGGCCCATCATGCAGATGTCGGCAGCGCCGTCCTCAATTAGCTCCTCGGCAATCCAGGCCTCGTTGATGCGTCCGACGGTGGCGACGGGAATGTTGACGTGCTTTTTGATCTCGCGCGAGCAGGCGGCGTGCGAGGCCTGCTGCGTGCCGGCGGCGGGAATCGCAGAGCCGCGCTTGATGGTGGTGCCGCCCGACACGTGAATCATGTCGACGCCGGCCTTCTCCAGGCGACGCGAGACGTAGATCATGTCGTTGAGGGTCAGGCCGCCGTCGGTGTACTCGTCGCCCGAAATACGGACGTCGATGATGAAGTCCTTGCCGCAGCGCTCGCGAATCTCGGCGATGACCTCGAGCAGGAAGCGCATGCGGGCGTCGAGCGAGCCACCGTACTCGTCGGTGCGCTTGTTGTAGAGCGGGGTCAAAAAGCCGCCAAGCATGCCGTGAGCGTGCGCCGCATGGACCTCGACGCCATCGACGCCAGCCTTCTGCATGCGCACAGCGGCATCGCCAAACTGATGTGTGAGCTCGTGGATCTCGTCGACCGTAATGGGGCGCGGCGCCTCGCGGGCATAGGACGGGCCCACAAAGGACGGAGCGATCAAGCGCGGCGTGCCCGGAATGTTAAAGGCCATGTAGGCGGGGTGGAAGAGCTGCGGCATGATCTTGCAGCCATACTCGTGGACGGCCGCGGCGAGCTTTTCCCAGCCGGGGATAAATGTGTCGTCGTAGCAGCACATGTCACCCGGCAGATAGGTATAGGTGGGCTCGACCGTCACGACCTCGGTGATGATCAGGCCCACGCCGCCCTTGGCGCGGGCACGGTAATGATCGACCAAGTCGTCGGTCACATAGCCATGATCGGCCAGGTTGGTGGACACCGGCGGCATAAAGACGCGGTTCTTGACCTCGGTCGTACCGACCTTGATCGGGCTAAAGAGCATTGGATAGGCGGAGGACTCCATACAGGGTTCCTTTCGTTTGAGCCGCTCGGCGGCAGTTGCTAACGTACCTATCGTATCAGTAACCGCCGCATTCGCACTCGCTCGCACTCCCCACCTTCAATCCCGACCCTCATAAAAAAGTTGCGGTGGAATACGGAGTAGATGAAGCTTTTGACAGGCAAAACAGTCCGTATTTCACCGCAACTGATGGGCGGGGTGGAATTGAGGGCTCAGATAGTCAGTCATGCCCTCATCCGCCACTTCCTCACCTACAGCGCGCCGTCCAGCATAAGGTTCACCTTGAGCACGTTGACCGTGGGCTCGCCGAACACGCCGAGGAAACGGCCCTTGGTGCACGCGGCGATGATGTCGCGCACCTCGTCCTCACTTTTGCCCGTGGCCTTGGCAAGGCGCGGAACCTGGTACTCGGCGGCATCCGGAGAGATCTCCGGGTCGAGACCGGACCCCGAACACGTCACCAGATCGACGGGCACGGCGTCCATATCGGCATCGGGGTTGGCGGCGCGGATCTTCTTCACGCGCGCATCTATCAGCTGCCGATACTCCTCACTCGCCGGGGACAGGTTGGACGGGACACCATACGCCATGAGCTCGCCGTCTTCGCCTTCGACAATTGACACGTTCTGGATACGACCCCACATGTGGGCTTCGTCATCAAAGTTCTGGCCGATGAGTTCGGAACCCACAACCTTGCCGTCGACCGTAATGAGCGAACCGTTCGCCTGATACGGGAACGCAACCTGGGCGATGCCGGTCACGACGAGCGTATAGCCCAGGCCGCAGACAACGGTAAACAGCGCGAACACGCCCAGTGCGCGCGATGTAACACCTTTGAACATACAAACCTCCACTTACATAATGCCGCATAACGCGAGCAGCATGTCGATGAGCTTGATGAATACGAACGGGGCAACGATGCCGCCCAGACCCCACACGAGCAGGTTGTGGGTCAGCAGCTGTCCGGACGGGACCTCGCGATACTTAACGCCCTTCAGCGCGGCCGGGATCAGCGCGACGATAACGAGCGCGTTATAGATGATGGCCGAAAGAACCGCGGACAGCGGGCTTGCCAGACCGAGGATGTTGAGCGCGCCAAGGCCCGGGTAGATCGGCGAGAACAGGGCCGGGATGATAGCGAAGTACTTCGCCACGTCGTTGGCCACCGAGAAGGTCGTGAGCGAACCGCGGGTCATGAGCAGCTGCTTGCCAATACGCACGACCTCGATGAGCTTGGTGGGGCTGGAGTCGAGGTCGACCATGTTGCCGGCCTCCTTGGCAGCCTGGGTGCCCGTGTTCATGGCCACGGCGACGTCGGCCTGGGCCAGAGCGGGCGCGTCGTTGGTGCCGTCGCCGGTCATGGCGACCAGGTGGCCCTCACGCTGGAACTCGCGGATCTTCTCGAGCTTGCCTTCAGGGGTGGCCTCGGCCAGAAAGTCGTCAACGCCGGCCTCGGCGGCGATTGCCGCGGCGGTGAGCGGGTTGTCGCCCGTCACCATGATGGTCTTGATGCCCATCTTGCGCAGGTCGGCGAACTTCTCCTTAACGCCGGACTTGATGATGTCCTTGAGGTACACAACGCCCAGCACGCGGCAGTTCTTGGTCACGACCAGCGGGGTGCCGCCGGCCTTGGCGATGCGCTCGACGACGTCGTCGCACTCCTGGGAGAACACGCCGCCGGCTGCCTCCACATAGGTGCGCACGGAATCGGCAGCGCCCTTGCGGATCTCATTGCCCTCGTAGTTCACGCCGGACATACGCGTTGCCGCGGTGAACGGGATGAACTCCATGCCCTTATCCTCGAGTGTGCGGCCGCGCAGCCCAAACTGCTCCTTGGCGAGCACGACGATGGAACGGCCCTCGGGGGTCTCGTCGGCCAGCGAGGAAAGCTGGGCGGCATCGGCCAGCTCCGCGGGATCGACGCCGTCGACCGGGATGAACTCGGCGGCTTGGCGGTTACCCAGGGTGATGGTGCCGGTCTTGTCGAGCATGAGGATGTCGACGTCGCCGGCGGCCTCGATGGCGCGGCCGGACATGGCCAGCACGTTGGCCTCGTTCAGACGGCTCATGCCGGCGATGCCGATGGCGGACAGAAGGGCGCCGATGGTAGTGGGAGCCAGGCACACGAGCAGCGCCACGAGCGTGGTCACGGCCGTGGGGTTGACCATGTCGTTAAGACCGGACGAGAAGCAGGAGTAACAATACAGGGCCAACGTGACCAGGATAAAGACGATGGAGAGGGCCACCAGGAAGATCTCCAGAGCAATCTCGTTAGGGGTCTTCTTACGCGCGGCACCCTCGACCATCGCGATCATCTTGTCCAGGAAGCTCTGGCCGGGCTCGCTGGAGATCTTGACGATGATCCAGTCGGACAGCACCGTGGTACCACCGGTAACGGCAGAGCGGTCGCCGCCAGCCTCGCGAACCACGGGTGCAGACTCGCCGGTGATGGCCGACTCATCAACCGAGGCGGCACCCTCGATGACATCGCCGTCTCCCGGAATCTGCTCGCCGGCGCGTACGATCACCAGGTCGCCGCGCGTGAGCTCGGTGCCGGGAACGACGGTGAAGTGCTCCTTGTCCTCAACGGACTCGATGCGATGGGCCTCGACATCCTTCTTGGCCGCACGCAGGGAATCGGCCTGGGCCTTACCGCGGCCCTCGGCAAGCGCCTCAGCGAAGTTCGAGAACAGGTCGGTGAGCCACAGGATGACCGCGATGGCGACCACATAGTAAGTGGGCACACCCGCGTCCTGCACACCGAAGATGGAAGCGACGGCCAGGACGGAGGTCATGACGGCGGAAAGCCACACCAGGAACATGACCGGGTTTTGAATCTGGACGCGAGGATCCAACTTGGCAAACGAGTCGCGGACCGCGCGGCCCATCATGTCTTTTTGCATAGCCATAAATCTGCGTCCTCCTTTACGCAATCATCTGGAAGAACTCGGCAACGGGGCCAAGCGCCAGGGCCGGGAAGAAGCTCAGGGCACCGATCAGCAGAACGATGAACACGAGCAGGAATACGAACATGCCGTTGGTGGTAGACAGGGTACCGGCGCTCTCGGCGACCCTACCCTTCTTGGCCAGCGAGCCGGCGATAGCCAGCGTACCGATGATGGGCATGAAGCGGGCAAACAGCATCTCGAGGCCGAGCATGACGTTGATCCAGGGATTGTTGCAGTTCATGCCTGCAAACGCCGAGCCGTTGTTGCCACCGCATGAGGTGAAGGCATACAGCACCTCGGAGAAGCCGTGCGCGCCACCATTGTTGAGCTGGTCGGCAAGACCGGGCACCATGCAGGCGATGGCCGAGCACACCAGAATGGCAAACGGAGTTGCCAGGCACAGGACAACTGCCCAGCGCATCTCGCCCGGCTCGATCTTCTTGCCCAGGAACTCAGGCGTGCGTCCGACCATAAGGCCGGCGATGAACACTGTGAGGATGGCGAAGCCGATCATACCGTACAGGCCGCAGCCCACGCCGCCGAAGACGACCTCGCCCAGAGCCATCTGGAGCATCTGGACAAACCCGCCGAGCGGGGTGTAGGAGTCGTGCATGGAGTTGACCGAGCCATTGGAAGCAGCCGTCGTGAAAGCGGACCAGGTGGAAGAGGAGGCGATGCCAAAGCGGCTCTCCTTGCCCTCCATATTGCCGCCCGCCTGGCCATCGGTCATCTCGATGTTGACCGCGCCGCCATCGGCCAGCTGCGGCGTACCCATATGCTCGTTAACGGCGATGATGCCGGTAAAGACCACGAGCAGGATAAGCATCGCCGCGAAGATGGCCTTGCCCTGCTTGGTGTTCTTGACGCCGATACCGAAGGTGAAGCAGCAGGCGGCCGGGATCAGCAGCAGGCTGGTCATCTCGATGATGTTGGTGAAGGCACTGGGATTCTCATACGGATGGGCGGAGTTCACACCGAAGAAGCCGCCGCCGTTGGTGCCGGACTGCTTGATGGCGACCTGAGGAGCCGCGGGCCCCTGGGGCAGGAACTGCTCGGTGACCACGCGCGCGCCCTCGACAACCTTGCCGTCGACCTTGACCGTGTCGCCCTCGATCTGGGCGCCGTCGATGACGCTCCAGCCGCCGTCTGCATTAGGCTGGACAGCGACGGGCTCTACGAGCTCAGCCTTCTGAGCCGGCTGGAAGTTGGAGATGACGCCACCGGCAGCCAGGCAGATGCCGAACACGAGGTTCAGCGGGATGAGCACATACAGGACGGTGCGGGTGAGGTCGACCCAGAAGGAACCCAGACCCTGCTCCTTGATCTGACGGAAGCCGCGGATCAGCGCGAACATGACCGCGATACCGGTACCAGCGGAAACGAAGTTCTGCACGGTGAGGCCCATGAACTGCACGAAGTAGGACAGGGTGGTCTCACCGGAGCAGGACTGCCAGTTGGTGTTGGTTATGAAGGAAGCAGCCGTATTGAACGACAGGTCCCATGGCACACCCGGCAGGTGCTGGGGATTGCCTGGCAAGAAGGACTGAAGCGCCTGGAGTGCCACAAGAGCCACGAGGCCGATCCCCGAAAAGGCCAGCACGCTTGCCAGATAGCGCCTACACCCCATCTGCTCTGCCGCGTCGATGCGAAGCAGACGATAGACGCCACGCTCCACAGGAGCAATCACAGGCGACAGGAACGTATGCTCACCATCCATGATATGGGCCATGAACCGACCGAGCGGAACGGCCAGGACGACGAGCACGGCAAAGTACAAGATGTACTGAATCGCAGCGTCCATAGTTTACGAATCACTCCTCATCAGAATGTAGATGTAATAGATAAGGAGTCCAATGCAGACGACTCCGATAATGGGAATGAGGATGTCCATTACCGCCCCTTTCACGCGCGGTCCGATGTCTCGGACGCCTGCCCTCGCAAGCGTCTGGGGACAGTAAACGCTTCTAGGTGTTAAAGAGGCGTGAGGGCTGGGGCTCACGACCTTAAGATGCCGTAAAGATGCAGGTAGAAAGCACTATTGCGGCTGCAGTGCGCCTATACTCGACCTCGCGAGCATACAGTGGCGTCCTCACCGCGTATGCACGCATGGACAACGCTTCAGAAAGGCTACGCTATGCAGCGCGACGCATCGGACACTCGCGTCAATCCAGACCTCATCCTCAAGGCAATTGAGAAAGACGAGGCCGCCGATGACGCTCGAACCAGCCGGGGACACCTCAAAATTTTCTTTGGCTACGCTGCTGGCGCAGGCAAAACCTATGCGATGCTTCAAGCCGCCCACGCCGCCAAGCGGCGAGGTGTCGACGTCGTCGCGGGATACATCGAGCCGCACGAACGTCCGGCAACTGCCCATCTTGCACAAGGGCTTGAGAACGTGCCCTGTAAACTCATCGAGCACAACGGCATTGCGCTCAGCGAGTTCGATCTAGATGTGGCTATCGAGCGCGCCCCTCAGCTCATCCTTGTCGACGAGCTCGCCCATACGAATGCGCCGGGGTCTCGCCACGACAAACGCTATCAAGACGTCGAGGAACTTCTACATGCGGGCATCGACGTCTATACGACCGTAAACGTTCAGCATATCGAGAGCCTAAACGACATGGTTGCATCCATCACCGGCGTTGTCGTGAGCGAACGAATCCCCGACCGTATCTTCGATGATGCCGACCAGGTCGAGCTCGTCGACATAGAGCCCGAAGACCTACTTGAGCGCCTTCGCGCCGGCCTCGTCTACCGTCCCGCACAAGCCGACCGAGCGCAACAGCATTTTTTTACCGTCGAAAACCTCACCGCACTCCGAGAAATCGCGCTGCGCCGCTGCGCCGATCGCACCGGCCACCTCACAGACGCCGCACGCGTGCTGGGAAACCGTGACTACTACACCAAGGAGCGTATCTTAGTCTGTGTCTCCCCGGCGCCGACCAATCCCCGCATCGTCCGTGCCGCCGCACGCATGGCGAAAGCGTTTCGCAGCGAGCTCGTCGCCCTGTTCGTAGAAAGCCCGCGCACGCAAGCCATGAGCGATGATGAGCGCGCCAAGCTTGCAGCCAATATCGCCCTAGCCGAGCAGCTCGGAGCACATATGGAAACCGTCTATGGCGACGACGTCGCGTTTCAGATCTCCGAGTTCGCGCGCCTGTCGGGTATTTCGAAGATCGTCATGGGGCGCACGGGCGAGCACAGCAGCGTCCGTCAGGCCCTCTTTGGCCGCAAATCTCTCGTAGAACAGCTCATAGCATTCGCCCCGAACCTCGACATTTACATCATTCCAGACCAGTCGACTCCGCCCTCCCGACCCAAAGGACGCCGCCATGCGCTCGCTCTGCAGCCGCCCAGCAGCCGAAACGTGCTTCGCACGCTGGCCCTCTCTCTTGTCGCCACGGCGATCGGCACGGCTTTCCGCCATCTGGGATTTGCCGATTCCAGCATCATATCCCTCTATATCCTCACGGCCCTGCTGACCGCCGTCACCACGACGGGGCGTATCTGCACGATCGTATCGAGCGTACTCTCTGTAGTGCTTTACAACTTCTGCTTCGTCACGCCTCTGTTTTCGCTCGCCAGCTACGACCGAAGCTATCTGGTCACGTTCGGCATCATGTTCGCTACCGCTATGGTCGCCGGCGAGTTAACTGCGCGCATCGCCGACAACGCCCGTACCTCCGCCGAGAACGCATTCAAAACGCGCGTACTCCTCGAAACGAACCAGCTCTTGCAGCAAGCCCATAGCGCGGAGGAGTGTGCCCGCGTCGCCATGAACCAACTCGTCAAACTGCTAAAACTCGACGTGGTCTTCTACACCGCCGAACACGGCACGCTCGGCAAGGCGCTCTATGAGTCCGCTGGCACCGAAAACCGATCCGCGTCGCTGCTCACCGACTACGAGCGCGCCGTTGCAACCTGGACCTACACCAACAACAAGCGCGCGGGCGCAAGCACGCGGACCCTGCCTGAGGCGCGCTGTCTCTACCTCGCGGTTCGCACCGGCGACAAGGTATTCGGTGTCATCGGCATCGACCTGGAGGGGCGCGAGATCGAAGCCTTCGAGCATTCGATCGTCCTATCTATCGTAGGTGAATGCGCCTTGGCGCTCGAAAGTGACCGGGCGGCGCAAGAGCGCGAAGAGGCTGCGGTCTTGGCGAAAAACGAGCAGCTGCGCGCCAACCTTTTGCGCTCCATCGGCCACGATTTGAGGACACCCCTCACGGCTATATCCGGATCTGCGGCAATCCTTCGGAAGAGCGACGAGAGGCTTAGCCTCGAACAACGCTGCGATCTTGCCGATGCCATCTACGATGACTCCCTCTGGCTTATCGATACCGTGGAGAACCTCCTCGCCATCACACGCGTCGAGGACGGCACCATTCGCCTCAACTTAACATCCGAGCTCATCGACGAGGTCATCGAGGCCGCCCTCAGCCATGTCGCCCAAGCATCGCATGGACGTGCCGTCACCATCGAGCACACTGACGACATCCTGCTGGTACGCATCGACGTCCATCTCATCATGCAGGTGCTTACGAATCTCATCATGAACGCCTTCAAATACACGCCCGAGGACTCGACTGTCACCATCAGCGCACGTCGCGAGGGTGCGTTCGTCGTGGTGGACGTCGCAGACGATGGGCCGGGTGTGGCAGACTGCGACAAGCCTCATATCTTTGAGCGCTTCTTCACCTCAAGCAATACGCAGCCCGTGGATTCGCGTCGAAGCATCGGCCTTGGGCTGTCGCTCTGCCGCTCCATCGTGGAGGCACATGGCGGCGTCATCGAAGTTCGCGACAACCACCCCCATGGGGCCGTCTTCCGTTTTACCCTGCCCGCCGAGGAGATCGAGATTCATGAATAATGCCGCTAAGCCACGCATCCTCCTGGTCGAAGATGACCTGACCGTTCAAAACCTCGTTTCGACCGCGCTTGACCTCCACGGCTACGTCGTGAGCAAGGTTTGCAACGGCCAGGCTGCCATCATGGATGCGGTGTCGCACGGTCCCAGCCTCATCATGCTCGACCTCGGTCTTCCCGACATCGACGGTATCGAGGTCATCACGAAGATCCGAAGCTGGTCGGCAGTCCCCATTATCGTCATTTCGGCGCGCACCGAAGATTCCGACAAGATTGCAGCACTTGACGCAGGGGCAGACGACTACCTCACCAAGCCCTTTTCCGTGGATGAGTTGCTCGCGCGCGTCCGTGCGAATTTGAGGCGCTCCTCGATGGCATCGAGCGAGTCGACAGAAGCGAGCACGTTCGACAACGGTCCGCTGCATATCGACTACGCCGCGGGATACGCGACGAAAGACGGACGCGAGCTCTCGCTCACCCCAACCGAGTACAAATTGCTCGTCCTTCTGGCGAAAAACGTCGACAAGGTGCTCACCCACACCTTCATCACCCGCGAGATATGGGGCACGAGCTGGGACAGCGATCTGGCGAGCCTGCGCGTGTTCATGCGCACCCTGCGCAAGAAGATCGAGGCAGACCCCTCTCACCCCAAGATGATTCAGACGCACATGGGTGTCGGGTACCGCATGCAGCGTCTCTAGCCAATCCCACAAAAAGTTGTGGTGGAATACGGAGTAGATAAGGCCTTTGACAGCAAAAACAGTCCGTATTTCACCGCAACTGATGGGCGGGATGGAGTTAGAGGCACAAGTAGGCAATCATGCCTTCGACGGCGAGCTTGGCGCCGGCGGCGGCATGGACGACCGCGAGCGGGCCGTTAACAATATAGTTAACGATACCCTAAAATGGGTCTTCAACTCACCGCGCCCGCCCCCAAATGTGCAAAGCGCCCCGCGAACGGATGCTCGCGAGGCGCTTGGGTGCCTGGGTGCCCGGGCCTTATTTGATACCGCGGCCCAAGTCTTCGGCGATTTTGTCCACACCCTTAAGTGCAGCGCAGGTCTTTTTGTTGGAGCAATGTCCCGTGCAAACGCCGCCCTGAGCGCAGTCGGCGCAGGTGCCCTTGCGATAGATGCGCACACACACTGCGACAAACGCAATGCCGATAACAGCCAGTACAACAATATCGATAGGTGCCATAGCAAGCCTCCTCTAGTTAACCACCACTTACTTTACCCCATTCTCCACCTGCCAAAAAGGGACAGGTATATTTTGGTCGGTTTTATCTGCGGAAACGCCACATCTCCCTCACCAAAAAGCCCGAGTGTCGCTGGGACACCCGGGCTCGTGGAAAGGGGCTAATCCTTATTCGGACTTAAGCGGAAACTGCGGCGGAAGCAGTGTTGGTCTCGTCCTCGTCGGTCCATGCATGCTTGGGCATGGGACGGAAGATCTGGAAGAGCATCGCAACCAGCAGCACGATGGCTACAATCGTCCAAATACCAAACTGGCCCAACACAAACAGGTT
This sequence comes from Collinsella sp. CLA-AA-H167, assembly GCF_040095305.1. NCBI lineage: Bacteria > Bacillati > Actinomycetota > Coriobacteriia > Coriobacteriales > Coriobacteriaceae > Collinsella > Collinsella sp. CLA-AA-H167. The sequence goes on along the minus strand of NZ_JBBNGA010000008.1, from coordinate 21,097 downwards.
GTAGAACTGGTTGATGAACAGGCCGATCACCCAAGCGAAGGCGCACTCGTAGCCGATGGCAATCGCGGTCCACTTGCCGGAGTCCATCTGGTTGCGGATAGTGCCCATGGCGGCAAAGCACGGAGCGCACAGCAGGTTGAAAGCGCCGAAGGCAACGCAAGCGCCCATGGTCGGGAACATGCCAGCGAACGCGGTCCACAGGCTCGGGTCGGTCTCGGCGGCGTCGGCGACGGACAGCAGCGAACCGGCGGTGGCGACGACGTTCTCCTTGGCGACAAGGCCCGAGACAGTCAGCGCAGTTGCCTGCCAGGTGCTAAAGCCGAGCGGGGCGAAGATCCAAGCGACCAGGTTGCCGAGCATGGCAAGCACGGAGTAGTCCATGAACTCCTCGGGGATGCCGTCCATCGCAGGCAGGAAGCCAAAGGAACCGTTGTAGCTACCAAAGTTGGAGAGGAACCAAACCACGACAGTGGACGCGAAGATGACCGTGCCGGCCTTCTTGATGAAGGCCCAGCAGCGCTCCCACACGTGCAGAGCCCAAGAGCGGATCGCCGGGAAGTGGTAAGCGGGGAGCTCCATGACAAACGGGGTCGGGCGGCCGGCGAAGAGCTTGGTCTTCTTGAGCATGAGGCCCGAAGCGATGACGGCAAAGACGCCCAGGAAGTAGAAGAGCGGGCTGATCCACGCGGCGGTGGTGGAAGAATCGCCGATGATGGAACCCATGAGCAGGGCGATAATCGGCAGTTTGGCGCCACAGGGGATGAACGTGGTGGTCATGACCGTCATACGGCGGTCCTTCTCGTTCTCGATGGTCTTGGTAGCCATGACGCCGGGGACGCCGCAGCCCGAGGACACGAGCATGGGGATAAAGGACTTACCGGACAGGCCAAAGCGGCGGAACACGCGGTCCATGATGAAAGCGACACGGGCCATGTAGCCGCAGTCCTCCAAGAAAGACAGCATCACAAAGAGCAGGAACATCTGCGGGACGAAGCCGAAGATGGCGCCCAGGCCGCCAACGATACCGTCGCAGACCAGCGAATCGACCAGTCCGCCGTCCTCGGTGCCGCCCGCCACGAGGGCATCGTGCACCACGGTGGTGATACCCGGGACATAGGGGCCGTACTGCGCCGGGTCGATCGAATCGGCAGCGTCCTCACCCACGGCCTCGACGGCCGCATCGTAGGCGTCGCGACCCTGACCGAGCACGTACCAACCGTCGGTACCGAAGAGCTGGTCGTTGGTGAAGTCGGTCACCGTGCCGCCCAGGGTGGAAACGGCGATGTAGTACACGCAGAACATGATGACCACAAAGATCGGCAGGCCGAGGATACGGTTGGTAACCACGCGGTCAATCTTCTCGGAGGTACTCATCTTGGCCGGAGCCTTGGTGAGGCACTCGTCAATGATGTGGGCGATCACGCCGTAGCGCTCGCCGGTGATGATGGACTCGGCATCGTCGTCGCAATCCTGCTCGCACTGGGCGACCAGCTGCTCAACGCGATCGGCCTTCTCCTTGGTGAGGTTGATGAGCTTGCAGGCGTCCGCATCGCGCTCAAACAGCTTGACGGCGTAGTAGCGACGCTTGTTGGCGGGAACGCTCGCCGGCAGGTTATTCTCGATGTGGGTCAGAACGTCCTCGATAGAAGAATCGAACTTGTGCTCCGGCACCTGGCCCTTGGAAGCAGCGGACTTCTTGACCTGCTCGAACAGCTCTTTGATACCTTTGTTTTTAAGGGCCGAGATCATCATGACCGGGCAGCCGAGCTTCTTGGAAAGCTTGTCCGTGTCGATCTTATCGCCGTTCTTCTCGACCAAATCGGCCATGTTGAGGGCGACGACCACGGGCAGGCCGGTCTCGACGACCTGAAGTGCCAGGTACAGGTTGCGCTCAAGGTTGGTGGCGTCGACAACCTGGACGACCACATCGGGCTCGCCGCTCATGAGGTAGTCGCGCGAGCACTGCTCCTCGGGGCTGTAGGGGGAAAGCGAGTAGATGCCGGGGAGGTCCGTAATCGTGACGTTCTTGTCACTCAGGAGCTTGGCTTCCTTTTTCTCAACCGTGACGCCGGGCCAGTTGCCAACGTAGCCGTTGGCGCCGGTGATCAGGTTGAAAAGCGTGGTCTTGCCGCAGTTGGGGTTACCCGCCAGCGCGACATGGATCTGAGAATCCGCCATTCAATCCTTCTTCCTTGTGTGCCCGCGCTGCTTTCTCCGCGCGGGCTGGATAATGTGCTTCAACACTGCATTATTGAGTTAGAAAAACCTAACTTTATCTGCAGAAATATGTGCCGCCGGCCCTTACTGGACCTCGACGACGGCAGCCTCCTCCTTGCGGATGGAGAGCTCGTAGCCGCGCACGTTGATCTCGACCGGATCTCCGAGCGGTGCAACCTTAACGACCTTGAACGAAGTGCCCTTGATGAGGCCCAGGTCCATAAGGTGACGGCGAAGCGCGCCCTCGCCGTGAAGCTTGACGATGGTAGAGCTCTCGCCCACCTTAACGTCACCCAACGTCTTCATATTCTTTTCCCCCTTTCAGCTTTTATGGGATGCTGCGAACTAACCGACAGTCATGATGTGCATGGCGACCTTGGAATCGATGCCAAAGCGCGCACCGAGCACGGTGACGATGATATTGGCGCCACTCGAGCTCACCACGTGAACCTCGTTGCCCTCGACAAAGCCGAGGTCCTTGAGGTGGTGCTTCATGTCCTCATTGCCCTTTACACGAGACACGTGCACGGTTTCGCCCGCTTTTACCATCGAAAGCGGCATAGCCGGCATCTGCGGTCCGCAAGACATGAGTGTGCTCCTAACGTCAGTTCGTCCTCAACATCGACGCAGCAAAAGTTAACCACGTCTATGTTCGCTACAGTAAACTAGCACGTGGTTAACTTTTTGGAAAGGGTCCCTATTCAGTTTTCGGAAAAGTTTCCTATATGCAACAAAGAAAGATGTGACAAAGGGACTGTCCCTTCGTCACATTGTTGCGCTTTAGAGCGAGAGGTTTCTGATCGACGTGACGCACGAGGCCTCGTCCACGCCCGAAACGCGGAACACGATGTCCTCGCCGCATTCGCCGTAGAGCGCCATGAGCCCCATCACATCGCGACCGTCGGTATGGCGCTCGCCGATACTGACCGACACGTCGCTACGGTGCTTGGCAATGATGTCGTAGAGCAGCGCAACCGGGCGGGCATGCAGTCCCAACGGATCTTTAATCGTCTTTGTAAACTCGACCATGTCCCCTCCCGCGGCATCGCACATTCGGCCGGCAAACCCAGCCACGTGATAGTTATTGTAGCGTTAGATGCTTGTCGAGAGCTCCTCTGAACACCTCGGGGGCAAAAAGTGGCAAATATGAGTACTGTCACCAATTTAGTAGCAGCAAAATCGAGAGCAAAATGCCTACTTTGAGCGATTCGAAGATGTTGAAAGCCGTCAAACGCCCTTTAAAGGGGGTTATATAAATTGATTTTGAGCCCGTTTTTGCTCAGAACAGGCCGAAAAATATGACACCTCTTTTGCAACAGTACTCATATTTGGCATTTTTTGACCACGGGGTCCAAAACCATGCCCCAAAACACAAAAGGAGGGGCCTCGTAAGGCCCCTCCTTAGGAAAAGGAATCGATTTATTCCACAGCCGTAGATTAATCCTAACCGCTACTCCATCATGTCGAGGACGGAGGGGCGAAGCTCGTTCTCGGCGGCCTCGGGATCGGTCTCGCGCAGGCGGTTGATGTAGCGGTTGTACCACATCACGGCAAGGCCCAGGAAGACAACCACGCCGCCGACGTTGTAGACCAGCGTCAGCCACAAAGGCTGATCGAGCGGAACGGTGCCGCAGATAAGCACGAAGCAGAAAACCACAAGCAGGAATGCAGCAATGGCCAGGCCAAAGGTACGCGAACCCATGCGGAAGCCACGGGGAGCAGCGTCGAAGTTCTTGCGCAGCATAAAGTAGGCAAGCAGGATCAGCAGCGGCGGGAGCAGAGCGGTGGCAGCCGTCATGTTGGTGACGATCATGAGCAGGTCGTCGAGGTTACCAGAGCCCAAGGCCGGGATGATCAGGATGGGGACGACGATGGCGAACTGCAGCCAAGCGGCGCGGGCGGGAATGCCGTGCTCGTTGAGCTCGACAATCTTGCTACCAAAGACGCCCTTGGGGATCTCGGTGAAGAAGACCTTGATGGGAGCAGAAGTCCACATCATGAGGGAGCCCAGCGTGGCAGCGAGAAGGATCAGGCCAATGACGCGCGTGGACACTTCCATGGGAATGCCAAAGTGGGCAAAGACAGCACCGAACACGTCGAAGATGCCGGTGGAGATGGCAACGCCGCCCTCGGGGATGAACAGGTTGACCAGCAGCGAAGCGCCTGCATACAGAAGGCCGATGGTCAGGCCGGCGATAACGACGGTGCGCACGAAGGCCTTGACGCCACCCTTAAGGTCGTTAAGGAACACGCCGACAGACTCAGCGCCGCCAACGCCCTGGATGATCCAGGCAAGCGTACCGAAGAAGCCCCACATAGTTGCGAAGTTGCTCATGTCGGGAGCCATGTTAGCGGGGGTAGGAGCCGTAGCGAACTCGACGCCGCCAAAGGCAGCAGCCAGGGACAGCAAGATGAACACGGCAGTCAGGCCGAGAGCCGCTGTCGAGCCAAAAGACGAAATGGATCCGATCCACTTAGCGCCCTTAGTCGACACCCACGTGGCGATAGCAAAGACAACGATCTCGATAATGGTGATCCACAGCTGTGAGAGCTCGGCATTGGCACCAAAGAACACGTAGCTCGCGTAGATGATGACGTTGGGCAGGACGGACGCAAAGTAGAACAGGTTAACGAACCAGTAGCTAAATGCCGTCAGGAACGCCCAGCGACCACCCATCGAGGTCTTAACCCATGCGTACACGCCAGACTCGGAGTCCCTGTTGAGGCCGACGAACTCAGCGGTAACCAGGGTATAGGGGACAAAGTACAAAAGCGTGGCGAAGAAGAACGACGGCGCAGCTGCCAAGCCGATGGCCGCGTTGTTGTTGATGATGTTCTTGATACCGAACACGGCGGCGACCGTCATGCCCAGCAGAGCGAACGAACCAATCGTTCCTCGTTTTTCAGAGCTCATAAGCCCTCCCAATCATCCGTTATATCTCATCTAAAACCGTCCGGACTGCAAGCGCAATCGTGGACGGCGCACCTGCTAAGGGGAATGGGGAAAAGGGAGTCAACAAAGCCATCCCCCTTAACGGCGCGAAGCAAACGTCCAAACGGACGAATACTACTTGTTGGGGAAGGAATAACCTTCAACCGTCACGTGCAGTACCACGACGCGGGGATCCGCGGCATCGGCCACGACACGGTAGGCCTCGTCGATCTCGACGACGGCAACGCCGCCGGCGGGAATCGTCACGGTCTCCCCCGTACCCTCAAAGCGCTCACGATCGTCGATATCGCTGTATGCGCGGGTGCAGGTGAGGCCTGCCTTGGGGGCAACCTCGACAGTCAGGTCGCCGTCGAGCGGGGCGAGCACGGCATGGTAGCGACGGTGACCGACCAGATCGGCGGTAGCTGCCTCGTGGGCGTTCACCCACCAGTACACCAACGAGTCGCCGATGGAGTACGCCACGTCGTGCTGCAGGTCGGCAACACCATCGAGCGCCTGGCCGGTGCGCATCCACTTCTTGACGGACTTCATCTGAGCGTCGAAATCGGCGCGCGAGTTAAAGACATGCATGACTTATGCCTCCTTAATGGGTGCCAGCGCCTGAGCCAGATCGGCAGACGTCAGCGGTCGCAGGGACACCTCAAAGCTGAAGCTCTCAAAACGGGTGCGGTAGGAATCGAGTACCTCGGAACCCCAAGAGTTCGAGCCAAGGCCGAGCAGCTGGTCGTTGATGTTGACCGTGACCGTATCGCCCTTGACAAGGTCGTAGACGTGCTTGGCGTTATCGATTGCCTCGCAGCTATAGGGCCATGCCGAGAACGAGAACGGATTGGAGGCGGCGTCAGCCGGACGAGTCACCAACACGCCGTCACCGTGACTGGAGCGCAGGGCAACCCAGCGGGTACCCTCGCGGTTGGCGCAGTCCTGAGGCATAACGTAGGGCGTGAACATGTCGTCGACCGTAGTGCGATAATGACCGACCGGGTTGGCGCGCAGCGAGTCCGGATAGTTCTCGCCCGGGCCGTGGCCATACCACTCGACGGCACGATTGCAACCGGGGACCTCGAAGGAGATGCCGATGCGCGGGATGATATCCGAGTAATCGCCGTAGGACTCGCCGGAAACCTTGAGGTCGACGCGACCGCTCGGAAGCACGGTGTAGACGAGCTCGACGCGCATGCCGAACGCGCGGACGGGAGGAGCGATACGCTGGCTCACGGTAACGACGACCGCATTGCCGTCCTGCTTCCAAGAAACCTTGCGGGTAGACGTCTGCATCACATCGATGAAGTTGTCCTTCCACAGGGAGTCATACTCCTGAGCGTGGTTGTCGACGAGCGGATGCCAAAAACCAACCTGGGGACCGGAGGCCATGACGTCGCGGCCGGATGCCTTCCACTCGCTCACGGTACCGTTGACTTTGCTGAAGGTCAGCTCACCGTTGAGGGAGTGAATGCGAATCTCCTGCTCGGTCTCCTCGACCGTAAGCTCAGGACGAGCGGGAGCGGCGATGGCCGGCGCCGGATGGTTTGCGATGGCAAACTGGCTTGCGCCCAGCTGGAGCATCGGCTCGCACCAGGCGTGAGCCGCCATGGTGTAGGCGCGCACGGTCAGCAGGGTCTCGCCTACCGCGGCCTCGCGAATCACCAGTGGCAGCTGGACGGATTCGCCGGGAGCCACCGCGCCGGGCATAAGCGTCTTGCGGCACACTACATCGCCGTCTACCAGGGTCTCCGCCGACAGGCAGACATCCTCGAGGGCAGTAAACCAGCGCTTGTTCGTGACGGTCAGCTCGCCCGCCTCGGTGTCATAAGCCATGCGAACCGGGCAGATGACCTGGCCATACTCAGTGAGGCCCGGGCTCGGCTGCTGCCAAGGGAACACCATGCCATCGATGCAGAAGTTGCTGTTGTTGGGGTAATCGCCGTTGTCGCCGCCATACATATCGTAGGCAACGCCGTCCTCGGTCACAGCGGCCAGACCGTGGTCGCACCATTCCCAAATGAACTGGCCCTGGATGCAATCCCAACGATCGAAGACCTCCTGGTACTCGGACAGGCCTCCGGGGCCGTTGCCCATGGAGTGACCGTACTCGCAGTTGATGCGCGGCTTGGGGAACGGATGCTCGCCAAAGTCGTTCATCTGCGACACGCGGGAGTACATCGTCGAAATGACGTCGACGGTATCGGCGTTGCGGTCCTCCTCGTAGTGAACCGGACGACCGTCGAGCTCATGAGCCTTGGCATACATCGCGCGGATGTTGCAGCCGTAGCCGCTCTCGTTGCCCATCGACCACATAATGATGCAGGCGTGATTGCGCTCCTGCATCACCAGGCGCTCGACGCGGTCGACGTAGGCCGACTCCCATGCCGGGTCGTCGGTGACCAGAGCGATGTTGCCGATATTCTCGAAACCGTGGCTCTCCATATCGGTCTCGGCGACCAGCATGATGCCATACTCATCGCACAGCTCGTAGAAGCGCGGGTCATTGGCATAGTGAGAGGTGCGCACCGCGTTGATGTTGTGTCGCTTCATGAGCTCCAGGTCGCGGCGCATGCGATCGAGGCCCACAGCGCGACCCTTGTGATCGTCGTGATCGTGGCGGTTGACGCCATGCATCTTAAAGTAGGTGCCGTTGAGGTAGATATGATTGCCCTCGACCGTCACCTCGGCAAGGCCCTGGCGATGCGGAACGTACTCGCTGACCTCGTCACCGTCGTAGACCTCAAACGTAAGGTCATAGAGGAAGGGGTCCTCGGGGTTCCAGAAGTGGGCATCGGCAACGCTGCACTCGGCATGGCCGTCGACGCACTCGCCCGTAGCCACCACGTTCTCGCCATCGCTGAGCGTAAACACGACGCGGGTAGCGCCCTCGGCCACCGTATCGAGCGTGATCAGAGCGGCATCGCCCTCGCGGTGCGTGCGGAACCTAAAGTCGACCAGGTGCGCGGCGGGACGCTGCATAAGGTACACATCGCGGAAAATGCCCGAAGCCCACCACATGTCCTGATCTTCGATATAGCTGCCATCGCTGTACTGCAGGACCTTGACCGCAAACAGGTTGTCGCCCTCGACGAGCGCGTCGGTCACGTCGAACTCGGCAGACAGGCGCGAACCCTTGGTCATGCCGATAAACTGGCCGTTGACGTACAGCTCGCCATAGCTCTCGATGCCGTCGAAGCGAATGATCTCGCGGGCGCCGGCAGGAACGGCGGGAAGGTTGACGATGCGCTGGTAGACGCCCGTGGGGTCGTCGGAGGGAACGAACGGCTGATCCACCGGAAACGGGAAACCCTCGTCGGTGTAGGCAAGGTTGCCATAGCCGTCTACCTGCCACAGGTGCGGAACCTCCACGTGATCCCACTCGGACTTGTACGTGGAGAGCTCCTCGTTGGAGACGGCAGCAGGCCCCTCAAAGAGGCGGAACTGCCACGAGCCAGACAGCTGGACAAACCCGCGCGACAGCTCGCGGCTGTACGTAGCGGCGAGATCGGCGGTCTCATAACCCATAAAGTACGCATGGGGTGCCAGGCGGTTCCTGTGGGTGAGCGCTTGGTTTTCCCAATCGTTAATGGAGTCCATGGTGATGCTCCTTCGTCATCGTAGTGATTCTTGTGCAACCGGTTGTCCTTATCTTGCGGGCGATGCAAAAAACTGTGCAACCGGTTGTCCGCTGAACGGTCGATTTGGCCGGATTAACGGTGCAACCGGTTGTACAACCGCGACACTTATGTCACCCTGAATATCGAAACTCAACGCAAAACATCGTTCTTAAGCTCGTAGGCAACCGCCACGCCCGCTGATATCTCAGCCACACGAGACGTATTCGATTGCGGCTTGGTTGCAAAACGACACCGGTCTCCGGATATCATGAACGCTGTTCAGGTGCACTATAGTAAGCTGTATCCGCACCAGCCCGTATCAGTGACAACATCGACCGCATTTTCCAGGAGACGCCATGACCCAGCCAGTTCGCACCGCACCTACGCTTGCCGAGGTTGCCGCAGCTGCCGGCGTGTCGCGCTCCACGGCATCGCGCGCCCTCAACGATTCGCCCCGCATTAGCGAAGAAACCAAAAAGCGCGTCCGTGCGGCGGCCAAGAAAGTCAATTTTGTCCCCAACGCTCGCGGCCGAGCGCTCGCTGTCGGGCGCACGGAAATCATCGCCGTGCTCGTGACCGAGCCTTTGAGCGAGCTGTTTAGCGATCCCACCTACAGTGAGTTTTTAAGCGGTATTACCGAGGAACTTTCGGAGTCGTCTTACCTACCCGTGATCTTGCAGGCATCTTCCTCGCATGAGCGCAATCGCGCACGCGAGCATTTTGAGCGCCGCTCGTTTGACGCCGTCATCGATGTCTCGCCCTACAAGGGCAGTGAGCTGCTCGAGGTGCTACGCGAGCTGGGCGTGCCCACTGTGTTATGCGGCCAGCTCGAGGGCCATCCCTATCGCGACGTGTTCTCGACGGTCTACTCCGACGACGAAGAGGGCGGACGCTTTGCGGCGCTCGCCATGAAAGATCGCGGACGCAAGGACATCGTTGCCGTGCTGGGGCCGCAGGATAACCCCGCCGTCGTCGACCGCCTTCGCGGCTACCGTGCAATTTTGGGCGAAAGCCTTCCGGATGAAAATGTCATCTATACCGGATGGAGCAGCGGAGACGGCTACCAAGCCACGCGGCGGCTGCTCGCGCGCGAAATACATGCCGACGGCGTGCTATGCGGATCGGACCGTATCGCAACCGGCGTTATCGCCGCATTCAACGAAGCGGGAATTAGCGTACCCAAGGACGTTTCGATTGTGGGCTTCGATGACCACGAGGTCGCAGCTCGCAGCGTCCCCGCGTTGACGACCATTCGTCAGCCGCTTCGCGAGGAAGGCCGCATGGCCGCAGACATTGCGCTCGATATGATCAACGGCGCCGCGCCCACCACCACTGTCATGCACATGCAGCTCGTTCAGAGAGACTCGCTATAAGAAACCTTGGCAGGGCTTTCCGCGACGTCCGGTCACCCCATGCCCTCACAACCTCGGCGCATAAAAAACGAGGGAAGGCACGCGTCCTTCCCTCGTTGCAGGCAATATGTAGCCACTCGCCTACATCAGGCGCAGGCTGACGTCCTTGAGCTGGGCGCCAGAAACGGCACTCGGGGCGCCCGACATGAGGTCGGAGCCGCTGGCCGTCTTGGGGAACGCCATGACGTCGCGGATGGAGTCGGAGCCGGTGAGCAGCATGCACACGCGGTCCAGACCCAGAGCGAAACCGCCCATCGGGGGCGCACCAAACTTGAGCGCCTCCATGAGGAAGCCGAACTGCGACTCGGCGCGCTCCTCGGTAAAGCCCAGGAGCTTGAGCATGGACATCTGCATCTCGGCGTTGTGGATACGCATACCGCCGCCGCCAGCCTCAAAGCCGTCCATGACAAAGTCGTAGGTGCAAGAACCGGCTGCCAGCGGATCGGCCTCGATCTTGGCGATGTCGGTCTCGGTCGGCAGGGTGAACGGCTGGTGCTCGGCTGCATAGGCCTTGCGGTCCTCGTCCCAGTGGAACAGCGGGAAGTTGACGACCCACAGGAAATCGTGACCCTCGCGCTTGATCTCGAGCGCGTTGGCCATGTGGGAGCGCATGCCGCCCAGGATCTCGTCAGAGAGCAGGCGCGGACCGGCGGCGAACATCACAAGGTCGCCGGGCTCGACGTCCATGCGCTCGCGCAGAGCCGCCATCTCCTCGTCCGAGAAGAACTTGACGATGGGGCTGTTGATGGAGCCGTCCTCGCGGAAGGCGATCCAGGCCAGGCCCTTGGCGCCAAACGTGGAGGCCACGCCGGCAAGCTTATCGATCTTGGCACGTGCCCAGGCACCGGCGCCCTTGGCGTTGATGGCCTTGACGACAGAGCCCTCCTCGTTTGCAGCAGTCGCAAAGACCTTGAACTTGGAGTTGGCAAAGATGTCGGTCAGGTCGACCAAGTGCATGCCATAGCGGGTATCGGGCTTGTCGGAGCCATAGGTGTCCATGGCCTCCCAGTAGTTCATGCGACGCAGCGGCGTGGGCATCTCGACACCCATGCGGCCGAAGGCGTCGGCCAAGACCTCTTCGAGCGCGCTCATGACATCATTCTGGTCCACGAAGGACATCTCGATATCGACCTGGGTGAACTCGGGCTGACGGTCGGCACGCAGGTCCTCGTCGCGGAAGCACTTGGCAACCTGGTAGTAGCGCTCGACGCCACCGACCATAAGCAGCTGCTTCAGGAGCTGCGGGGACTGCGGCAGAGCGTAGAAGTTGCCCGGCTGAATACGGCTGGGAACGATGAAGTCGCGGGCGCCCTCGGGCGTGGACTTGAACAGGGAGGGCGTCTCGACCTCCATGAACTCACGGTTGTGCAGCGCTTCGCGAATGGCAAAGGTGAAGTCGGAGCGCAGTTTGAGGTTGGCCATCATCTCGGGACGACGGAGGTCCAGATAACGATAGCGCAGACGGGTGTCCTCGCTGGTCTCGATGCCGTCCTCGATCTGGAACGGCGGGGTGACGGACGTATTGAGTACCTCGGCGTGGTCGGTCAGGACCTCGATCTCGCCGGTCGCGAGCTTGGTGTTGGTGGTCTCCTCGCCACGGGCGCGCACGACGCCGTGGATCTTGATGGGCCACTCGGGACGCATGGTCTCGGCGATTTTAAAGGCATCGCCGTCGGAGTGCTCGGGGTCGAAGGTGAGCTGCGTGATGCCCTCGCGGTCGCGAAGGTCGCAGAAAATAAGGCCGCCGTGGTCGCGGCGACGGCTCACCCAACCGGTGAGGGTGACCTCTTCGCCCACGTTCTCGAAGCGAAGCTCGCCGCAGGTACGGGTGTGCATGGAATGCTCATCGATGGGACGGGTCTGGCTCATACCAGTGATCCTCCTTTATGGATCTGTGCCGCCCCGTGTCGTTCCGGGCGGCGTCGTACAGATTTGCCCAGCCTGCGTAAACCGCGCAGCCAGACATGGCGTTCTATATTATCGCACCCGCGACGATGTGCCGCGAAAAAGTAACTCTTGCCCAAAGACTTGACGGAGACGAAACAATTGACGCACCGTGACCGTCGCCAACGCGCGCCACGTGCGACAATGTGCCCTAATACAACTGCACTCGGAAAGGCCCGCCATGACTGCACGCCTCATCGTTATGGATATCGACTCCACGCTCATCAACCAGGAGGTCATCGACCTGTTGGGCGAGGAGGCCGGCGTGGGCGAGCAGGTAGCGCAGATCACCGAACGCGCCATGCGCGGCGAGCTCGACTTTAAGCAGACGCTCGAGGAGCGCGTGGGGCTGCTTGCCGGCTTGGACGAGAGCGTGTTCGAGCGCACCTTTGAGCGCGTGACATTTACCCCCGGCGCGTTGGAGCTTGTGCGCTCGGCACACAGCAAGGGCTGGAAGGTCGGCGTGGTGAGCGGCGGCTTCCACGAGGTCGCCGATAAGATCGTGGCTGCCGCGGGTATCGACTTTTGCCTGGCCAATCGTCTGGAGGTCGTGGACGGCAAGCTCACCGGTAAGTTGGCTGCCGACATTGTGACCAAGGAGTCCAAGCTCATCCAGCTGCTGGACTGGGCAGTTGAGTGCGGCGTCGACATGGCCCACACGGTCGCTATTGGCGACGGGGCAAACGACATCCCCATGATCCAGGCCGCGGGCACGGGCATCGCGTTTTGCGCCAAGCCCAAGACGCGCGAAGCCGCCCCGTTTGCCATCGACGAGCGCAACCTGATGCTCGCCATGGACATCATCCTGCGCGACTAGCCGATCCGTCTAACAATTGAATCAGTCTGTCCTATAGTTTCCGAACAATTTTGTCTTAGTGTTCGGAAACATACCCTTTGAGTGTTAGACTTTGCGCCGTCGAAGGGAACATATATGGATAAGCGAGATCTTGAGCAATTGCTGAGCGATGTTGCCGACGGAGCAGTCGCCCCTGCCGACGCCCTCACGCGTATCCAGACGGCTCCGACCGCCGATCTGGGTTTTGCACAGCTCGATCTTTCGCGCGGGGTGCGCCAGGGAGCCGGCGAGGTTGTCTACGGGGCCGGTAAAACCGCCGAGCAGATTGCCGCCATTATCGAAGCACTGCGCGATGCTGGCCAGGAGCGCATCCTGGTCACGCGCTTGGACAGCGAAAAAGCAGCCCGCACCTCGGAGCTTCTCGGCAACGGCATCGACCTGGGATATGTCCCGGACGCACAGCTCGCCCTCGTGGGCGGCAAGCCCTCCCCCACCGGCAACGGACGCGTTGTCGTCGCCTGCGCCGGCACGAGCGACTTACCCGTCGCCGAGGAAGCCGCGTTGACGGCCGAATTCTATGGCAACGAGGTCGACCGCCTCTACGACGTAGGTGTCGCCGGCCTGCACCGCCTGCTCGCACATGCCGAGGAACTTGCCCAGGCGGAGGTGGTCATCGCCATCGCCGGCATGGAGGGCGCCCTGGCGAGCGTTATCGGCGGTCTGGTGAGCTGCCCGGTCATCGCCGTTCCCACCAGCGTGGGCTACGGCGCGAGCTTTGGCGGCGTAGCCGCGCTGCTCGCCATGCTCAACTCCTGCGCCAGCGGCGTTTCGGTCGTCAATATCGACAATGGCTTTGGTGCCGCCTACCAGGCAAGTCTTATCAATCATCTGAGCGCCGGCGCGTCCTGCGCCCGCTAAGGAGCATTTCATGTCAAACCATCAGCACACGCTTATCATCGACGGCACCTCGGGCATCAGCGGCGACATGACCGTCGCGGCCCTGCTCGACCTGGGCGCCAGCGAGGAGCATCTGCGCGATCAGCTCGCCACGCTTCCGGTCAGCGGCTTTGAGATTGCCGTGACGCGCGTAAACAAGCATGGCATCGACGCCTGCGACTTTGACGTTCAGCTGGCAGAGGAGCTCGAGAACCACGACCACGACATGGCCTGGCTCTACGGCAACGAAGCGGGCACCGAGCACACGCACGAGCATGAGCACCACCATCATGATCATGGCGAGCATGAACACGAGCACTGCCACGAGCATGACCATGAGGCCCACGGTCATGGCCACGAGGGTCACCATCACGCCCACCACCATCACCACCGTTCTTTGGCGGACGTCACCGCCATCATCGATTGCTCACAGCTAAGTGATGGCGCCAAGCGTCGAGCGCTCGCCATCTTTACCGCGCTCGCCGCCGCCGAGGCCAAGGCCCACGGCAAAACGCCCGAGACCGTCATGTTCCACGAGGTGGGCGCCGTCGACTCCATCGTCGACGTCTGCTCCGTCGCCATCTGCCTCGATGACCTGGGCATCGAGGACATCGTGGTCGAGTCGCTCTCCGAGGGTCACGGCACCATCCACTGTGCCCACGGCCTTATGCCCATCCCCGTCCCCGCTGTCGTCAACCTGTGCCAGGCGGGCAATATCGCCCTCACGCCCGCACCGGTCGCCGGCGAGCTCGTGACGCCCACGGGCGCTGCCATCGTCGCCGCACTGCGCACGTCCGAGCACCTGCCGGTCCGCTACCGCATCGAGGCCGTCGGCTACGGCGCCGGTAAGCGCCCCTACGAGGGCTGCTCCGGCACGCTCCGTTGCCTGCTCGTTCACGCGGACGCATAGCCATGGACGCCCGCAAGGCAAAAAGCCGCACCGCCATCGTCGCAGCATTCTCCGAGCTCCTGCGCGAGGAGGACTACGGCAAGATCACCGTCGGCGACATCATCGCTCGCGCCCATGTTGGTCGGGCCACGTTCTACGGCCTCTTCAAGAGCAAAGATGACCTACTGTCCGAACTCGTGAGCGACATTTGCACCCACGCCCTCGACGACGATGGCACACCGCTCGATGATCCGCTCGTACAAGTCGAGCATATCCTCAACAACCTCTGGGAACGCCGTCAGGGCGTACGAGCCCTCGTAGCCGGCGCCGGCTCACGCGTCTTCGCCGACTGCTTACGCAAGACCATCATGGCCCGAGCAGCCGAAACCGTCCCTACCGACCCAAACGGCCCCGCCGCCACCATGGACCGAAGCTTCCTACTACACCACATAGCCTCAAGCTTCGTAGGAATGGTCCAATGGTGGGCCTGGCACAACTTCCAAGCCCCAAAAGAGGACGTAGCCAAAGACTACCTATCAGCCATAAAACCCCTCTTCAACTAAGTAAGAAGCTCATCCCAAAGCATCGCCCCAACCCAGGGCGCCACGCATCCCAAAAGCGTCACTCGCACTTCAACGCCCCCAACAGCAACAAGCCCCTCCCATCCAAATTCAGATTTATATGTTGGGTTGCTTGCTCGAGCGCAGCAAAGATCCCGCAGCTGGCCGCATGGGGTAACTTCCCAGCGCATTCCGCAGGACAAAAGAGCCCCCGCCGCACGAAGTGCGCAGCGGGGGCTCTTTCATGTCCGAGGACGCGCTGGGAAGTTACCCCATGCGGCCAGCGAACAACTATGTAGCCTCAGACTAGAACATGCCCAAGAAACCATGCACAAACAGCGCGGCCAGAGCGGCACCGACAAACGGAGCGATGCCAGGAACAAGCAGACCATACTTCCAGTTGTTGTCAGCCTTGTTCTTGATCGGCAGCACCTGATAGGCCATGCGAGGACCAAGGTCACGTGCCTGGTTCATGGCGAAGCCGGTGATGCCGCCCATGCCCATGCCAACGGCCCAAACGATCAGGCCAACGCAGATAGCGAGCATCAGAACGTTCTCGCCGGCGCGGCTAGCGGCAGCAAGGATGGCGCTGATGAACACGAAGGTGCAGATAGCCTCACAGAAGAAGTTACGAGCATAGTTCGTGCCCTCGGTGGTGGGGTTGGTCGAGAAGATGTTGCGCTGGGCAATGGGGTCGACGACACCATCGGAAGCCTTGAACTCATCGGCATACATAAACCAAGCGATTACGGCGCCCACAAAGCCGCCGAGCATATCGGCAATCATGAAGGGGATGCAGCTGCTCCACGGCACCAGGCCCACGATGCACTGGGCAAGCACCATAGCCGGGTTCATGCACACGGCGCCGCCAAAGACAAACAGGCAGACCGAGATGCCAAAAGACCAGGTGGTGATGGCAAACATGTGGCCAGAGCCCTGATACTTGGTGCCCTTGAGCACGGTATCGCAGTGCACGCCCACGCCAAAGACGATCATGAGGGCCGTCGCACCGAATTCGCAGAGGAGTTTGGTAAGCATAAAACCTTATCTTTCTTGTCGGTTATAAACGATTCGTTTGGGCCACGCACTAGTGCTGCGCGACGACAACGCCCAGGCCATCGGGAATGACGGCCACCTTGGCATCGGCACCCTTCATCTCAAAGGCGAGCTTGAGCGCCTCCTCGATAGTGTTGACCGGCGTCATGTGCATATCTTTGAGCATCTGGTGATCGCAAAGGTCGGTGACCATGATCACAGGGTGATGCGCTAGGATGCGGGCAAAGATCTGGCTCGTCCACTGATCGGGCAGGGTCTCGTCCTTGGGACGGTCGATGCAGGCGCGCTCAAACTCCGCCGGATCGTTGTCGGCGATGTTGTGATAGAAGCCCTCGCCGCCGTGACCATCGGCACAACCGGCGACATCGATGATCACGCCGCCCTCGGGAAGTGTAGCCTCGGCAGCGCACATGCCCTTCACAGCCTGGTAGATGTTCTGGTCGAGCGGGTAGCCGCCGTTGGTGGTGATGGCAATCTCGCACTCGACGGGCTCAACGCCGGCAAGGCTCTTCACGAACTCGCAACCAGCCTCGTGCGCCTTGTGGATGTCGCCGGCAAAGGAGCCAATGACCTCGTGCTTGCCGTTGAGCACCACGTTGAGCACAAAGGCAAGGTGAGCCATCTCGGCAGCGGCAAACATGTCCTCGCTCACGTGGTTGTGGCACAGGTTGCCGGCGCGCGAATGGGAATCGTTCACAAACTGGCCGTTGTGGTTGTACATGATGGTCTTGTAGCTGGCGATGCCAGGCAGGACGGACTTGCGGCTGCCAGAGAAACCGGCAAAGAAGTGCGGCTCAATGAAGCCCTCGGCAAGCAGCAGATCGCAATCGGCAGCAATCTTGCTGATGATGCACTCGCCACCAGAAGGCAGGGTGCCGATCTTTTTCATCATGCTGTCGTCAGTCGCGACGTGCATGACGATTTCCTCGTTGGCAACGATCTCCTCGCCATACTTGTTGACGAGCTCCTCGTGCGTCGACGGACGGTGCATACCCGTAGCAACCAGAATGCGAACGCGCGCCTCAGGCGCAGCGGAGTGGATGTGATGCAGCAGAATAGGCATCGTCACACGCGAGGGAACGGGACGCGTATGATCGGAGCTAATGATGACAATATCCTTCTTGCCAGCACAAAGCTCCTCGAGCGAAGGCGAGCCATAAGGGTTGGCAAGCGACTCCTCTACTAGCTCCTCCTGCGATTTCGTGGTCATAAACTCGTTTTGATGACCTTCCATCACACCCGCGAAGTTCTTATCCTCGAGCTCCAAATGCAACGTCTTGTGGTCAAACGGCAGTTCACATTCAAACAATGACGAGCGCCCTCTTCCTTTCAACTGACACACTAGATAAACCGTTGGAAGGATACGCCGCTCACCGAAAAACACCACCGTCTACCGACTCATTAACACAACGTTCATATTTGACCCACAACAAAACGGCCGCGATCCCAAACGAGACCGCGGCCGCAACAGTCGTAAGGCGCGAAGCGTACTTTATTCTCATCAGCTCCAATCCCTGAAGACCGAGGACGAAGGGACCCGACGGGCTTCCCTCTGAATGCATTCCGCAGCACGAAGCCCCCTTATCCGCAGCTCCGAAGGAGCAGGATAAGGGGGCTTCAAGTGCGAGGACGCATTCAGGGGGAAACCCGTCGGGTCCCGGTGAGAGCCACAGGGCTATCGATTACCCCGTGTTTTGCAATCCTGCCGAGACGCCAGTCACAGTCGAAAGAATCAGGCTCATGTACTCGGCCTTCTTCTCCTCGGCCATCTCGTCCTGGTTCATACGCACCTCGCGAAGGGCGCGGACCTGAGCGATGGACAGGGCGTCGACATAGGGGTTACGCACGCGAACGGCGCAGCCGAGCACGCGGCGGCGCTGCAGCGGCCACTCGTCACCGACGATGGCAAGGACCCACTTACGCGTGAGCTGCATCTCGGTGAAGACCTTCTTGGACAGATCCTGGCGATCGCCCAGGTGCAGATACATCTTGGCGATGCGCTGATCGGTCTTAGCGATCGACATCTCAATATTGTCGATGAACGTGCGGAAGAACGGCCACTCCTGATAGGCAGCCTTGAGCTGGTCAAGGTCGCCCAGCTGCTCGCAGGCGGTGCCCAGGCCGTACCAAGCGGCCAGATTGATGCGCGCCTGGCTCCAGCTAAAGATCCACGGAATGGTACGCAGGTCGTCGAGCGACTTGGCGCCCAAGCCGCGCTTGGCGGGACGCGAGCCGATCGGCAGCAGACCGACCTCGGTCAGCGGCGTCACGGTCGAGAACCACGGTGTAAAGTCCTCGGTGTTCAGCAGGTCCAGATAGCGCTCGTGGCTTGCGGCGTTGAGCTTCTCGGCCATATCCCAGAACTTCTGCGTGGTCTCGGTGTTGGTCTTCTCGACACTCGGGGCCGACTGCAAAAGCGTTGCGGCGGCAACGGACTCAACATGGCGCTGAGCCAGCGTGCGGTTGCCGTAACGGGCAAAGATGACCTCGCCCTGCTCGGTGAGCTTAAAGAAGCAGTTGACCGAACCCTTGGGCTGCGCCAGCACGGCCTTGTTGGCCGGGCCGCCGCCACGGCCCACGGCACCGCCGCGACCGTGCATGAGCACCAGGTCGATATCGTTCTTCTCGGCCCACTTGGCAATGCGCTCCTGCGCGGAGTGCAGCGCGAGCATGGCCGTGGTAGGACCGGCATCCTTGGAGGAGTCGGAATAGCCCAGCATGACCTCCATGCGGCGGTTGGTCTGGGCAAGGCGCTTCTGCACCACGGGCAGCGTGAGCATCTGATCGAGCACGTCGACGCAGCCCTCGAGGTCCTCGAGCTGCTCGAACAGCGGGATCACGTCGAGCTCGGGGACATCCTCCTCGTGCGCAAAGGACAGGTGGGCAAGCTCAAAGACGTCGGCCACATGCTGGGCGCTCTTGGTGAACGAAATGATGTAGCGGTGCGCCATCTTCTTGCCGTAGCGCTTTTGGATGGAGCCGATAGCACGGAAGGTGTCGATGACCTCGCGTGTCATGGGCTGCAGATCGCCATGGATACCGTTCTCGTGGATATCCTTAAGGGCGCGGGCATGCACCACGGAGTGCTGACGGAACTCCATCTCGACCATATGGAAGCCGAAGGACTCGACCTGCCAGATGATGGTCTGCACCGGACCGTAGGCGGCACGGACGGCACCGCAGGCGGCCAGCGAGCGCTGGACGACGCGCAGGTCCTCCAAGAACTCATCGGCGCTGTGGTACATAGTGTCGGTGATGCGACGCACGGTGGCGTTCAGACGATCGGCCATGACGAGCATGACGGCGCGATGCGGCTCGTGCTCGGAAATCAGCTCGGCGCGAGCCGTGTACTGAGCGCTCATCTCGACCTGATGGTTCCACAGGTTCATGAGCTCTGCCGACGGCTTGCTGTAGGCGGCCTCGAGCGTAAGGTTGCGGCCGATGCGGCGGCACTTGTCCTCGAGCTTGAGCACCATGTGCGTGAAGTACTTGGCGGCGACCTCGCGGCTCACCTTGGCGGTAACGTTGGGGTTGCCGTCGCGGTCGGAACCGATCCAGCTGCCGGGATGGAAGAACGCCGGGCACAGCGGCGGCACGGTACCGGCCTTGTCGCCCAGCACCCAGTTGTCAAAACGACGATAGATGACGGGGATGACGTCGAACAGTGTGTTATCGAAGATGTCGATGATGGTATCGGCTTCCTCGACCGGCGTGGGCTTCTTGAGCGCGATGGGACTCGTACGCACCAGGGCGTCGATCTCCTGCAGCATATGGCGCTCGTTCTCCACCAGGTCGGAGCCGCCCAGGCGCGGACGCTCCTCCAGCAGGTTGGAGATACGGCGAATCTTGCCCTCGACGGCCTTACGACGGGCCTCGGTGGGATGTGCGGTAAAGACAGGGTGGAACTCGAGCTTGTCGAGCAGCTCGTTGGCGCCCTCGACACCCATCTCGTTTATCAACTGGTGATAGGCGACGGTGAGTTCGTTGGCGGGATCGACCTCGGTATCGGTCGACGCACCTGCCTCGCGCTCGCGCAGCTGCGCCACGCGGTAGTTCTCCTCCGACAGGTTTGCCAGATGGAAGAAGCTCGTAAAGGCGCGAACGATGACCTGTTGCTTATCGAGCGGCAGACTGTCAATCAGATCGACGACCTCGCGAAACGCCACGGCGGTGGGCTCGTCGGCGGTGGGCACGCCCTGCTCGTCGACGGACTCGTCGGCAGCACGGGCGCCGGGGTTTCCGGCATTGGCCACAATCTCGGCCGTCAGGATCTTGTCGAACAGGTCCGCGATCTCGGGATCATACTCGCTAAGCACACGGCGCTCCAGGCGCAGGAACAGCGCCAAGTTGTCGCGCAGCTCCTCGGGGATCTCGATCTCGGCGAGACGCTCCCTGGACTCGGCATTCGAGCCGATTCGGTTAACGAGGCGGTTGACCACGGCAGCGACGCGCGCCGCGGCTTCGGGTACAGACTGGTTGCTTAGGTTCTCAGCCACGTTTCCTCCCATTCCTCCTTCTATGCACGTAACATGCGGTATTCATTATAGGCACTCGGCAAAAACTTTCGGCGCTGATTGCGCTTTACCACACAAAAGTATTTTCTGCCCTTGATTCTCATGTTCACTGCAACAGCCTCAGGACTCAGCGCAACGCGTTGCGCTGAGTCCTGAGGCGCGAATCCGGGTAGGCAACCCCAGAGGGGCCGGAATCCCCCGGCCCGCGATGGAGGGAG